>CANRLU010000001.1 GCA_947631535.1 uncultured Clostridia bacterium
ATAAGCTCTTTGGCTCCGGTGTTGTCTGCAACCTTGAGTCTGGTCTGCATTTGTATCACAGCAAGTTCCTCCTTTCAGTTTTTGAAAATCTGTCCGCTGAAAATAGCGGCTCCGGCTTACTTGGCCTGTTCGAGCACCTTCACAAGGCGCCATCTCTTGTCTTTCGAGAGAGGGCGGGTCTCCATGATCTGGACGGTATCGCCCGTGTGGGCGGCATTTTCCTCGTCGTGGGCCTTGAACTTGACCGTTCTCTTGATGATCTTCTTGTAAAGAGGATGCATAACGTTGTCCTCAATGGCGACTACTATCGTCTTGTCCATTTTGTCCGAGACAACTTTGCCCACTCTTGTCTTTCTAAGCTTTCTTTCGCTCATTGTAAAATCCTCCTCTCAATCACTCGGACTCCCGCTGGCGAATAAAGGTCATTATTCTGGCTATATCCTTCTTAACGGCCTTGATCCTCATAGGGTTATCGAGCTGGTTGACAGTGTGCTGGAAACGAAGGTTGAAAAGTTCTTCGCGAAGATCGGCGAGCTTATTCTGCATCTCGACAAGAGTCATTTCTTTAATTTCACTTGTTTTCATTATTGCTCACCACCCGTTTCTGAAGCTTCCTTCTTTACGAACTTGCACTTGATAGGCAGCTTGTGCGAAGCAAGACGCATAGCTTCTTTTGCGACTTCCTCGCTTACGCCGGCGATCTCAAACATTACCTTGCCGGGCTTTACTACCGCTACCCAGAATTCGGGAGTACCTTTACCTGAACCCATTCTGGTGCCGAGCGCCTTGGTGGTAACGGGCTTGTCAGGGAATATCTTTATCCAAACCTGACCGCCGCGCTTGATATAACGGGTCATTGCTATACGGGCGGCCTCTATCTGAGCCGAGGTGATCCACGAAGGCTCGAGGGCTTGAAGTCCGTATTCGCCGTAGGCTACATAGTTGCCTCTTGTGGCCTTACCGGTCATTCTTCCGCGGTGCTGCTTGCGATGCTTTACTCTCTTTGGAAGTAACATTATTTATTACCTCCTTCTCTTCTGTTATCGGGCCTGTCGCCTCTCGGACGAGAGTCGCGGCCTTCGGTTCTCGGGCGGCGCGGCCTGTCGTCGCCGTTTCTCGGGCGGCGGTTGCGGCGCTCGGGCTTTTCTTCGTGGGCAGCCGCTTCTCCCTTGAGCACTTCGCCCTTGTAGATCCACACCTTTACGCCTATTCTGCCGTAGGTGGTGGCTGCTTCGGCTGTGCCGTAGTCGATATCGGCTCTTATCGTCTGCAGCGGGATGGTGCCCTCGTGATAGCTCTCGCTTCTCGCGATTTCGGCTCCGCCCAGACGGCCCGATGCCTTGGTCTTGATTCCCTTTGCGCCGAGCTTCATGGCTCTGCCTATGGCGCCCTTCATAGCTCTTCTGAAAGCAACTCTGTTTTCAAGGTCGAGAGCTATTCTCTCGGCAACGAGCTGAGCGTTGAGGTCGGGAGACTTTACCTCGAAGATGTTGAGCGAAACGGTCTTGCCGATCTTCTTTTCGATATCGGCTCTGAGCTTTTCGATAGCCTCGCCGCCTCTGCCGATAACAAGACCGGGCTTGGCGCAGTGAATGTTGATCTTCACCTTATCTGCAAATCTTTCGATTTCGATGCGGGGGACACCCGCGGCATAGAGATTCTTCTTGATGTAATTACGGATATTGTAATCTTCAACAAGGGTGTCGCCGAAAGTGCTCTTATCTGCAAACCAGCGGGAATCCCAATCCTTGATGATTCCGACGCGCAAACCGTGCGGATTAACCTTTTGTCCCATAGTTTACCTCCTTTGACGACTTATTCCTTTTCGGCGAGAACAACTGTGATGTGCGATGTTCTCTTGAGTATTCTGGCTCCGCTGCCCTTTGCTCTTGCGCGGAATCTCTTGAGCGTGGGACCCGGGCAAACGAAACATTCGGAAACATACAGATTTGTTTTATCCATCTGCTTTACTTCCGCGTTTGCGGCGGCCGAGTTCACAAGCTTTACGAGATATTCGCAAGCGGACTTAGGAGTGTGCTTCAGTATGGCAAGGGCGGTTTCAAGGTCCCTGCCTCTTATAAGATTGAGTACGATTTCAACCTTACGGGGAGCAATACGGGCATTTCTGAGTATTGCCTTGGCTTCCATTTGAATTTCCTCCTTTCGGCCTATTTGCCGTTATTGGACGTCTTCGAGCCGGCATGACCCTTAAAGGTTCTTGTCGGGGCGAACTCGCCGAGGCGGTGACCCACCATATCCTCAGTGACGTATACCGGAACGTGTTTACGTCCGTCGTGGACGGCAAATGTATGACCAACGAAATCAGGGAAGATAACGGATGCGCGGCTCCAGGTCTTTATAGCCTTCTTCTCTCCCGTTTCGTTCATAGCGATGACCTTTTTGTAGAGCGATTCCTGCACATAAGGTCCTTTTTTGACACTTCTACCCATTATTCATCTGCCTCCTTTCAGCATTACTTATCGTTGCGGCGCTTTACGATATACTTATCGGAGCGATGATGCTTGGCTCTGGTCTTGTAGCCGAGAGCGGGCTTGCCCCAAGGTGTTACCGGTGAGGGGTGGCCTACAGGCGATTTGCCTTCGCCGCCGCCGTGCGGGTGGTCGTTCGGGTTCATGACCGAGCCTCTTACGGTAGGCCTTACGCCCATATGGCGCTTTCTGCCGGCCTTGCCGAGGTGAACGTTTTCGTGGTCAATGTTTCCTACCTGACCGATGGTAGCCATGCAATCGGCGGGGATATATCTCATCTCGCCGGAAGGAAGACGCACAAGCACCTTGCCCTCTTCACGGCCCATAAGCTGCGCCATATTGCCGGCGGAGCGGACGAGCTGAGCGCCCTTGCCGGGGTAAAGCTCGATGTTGTGGATAAAGGTACCTACCGGTATATTGATGAGCGGAAGGGCGTTGCCCGGCTTGATATCGGCGGTGGCGCCTGCGCGGACGGTATCTCCTACCTTGAGACCGTTGGGGGCGATGATGTATCTCTTCTCGCCGTCTTCATACTGCACGAGCGCGATGTGCGCCGAGCGGTTGGGGTCATACTCAAGGGTGAGGACGGTAGCGTCCATATCGAGCTTGTTCCTCTTGAAATCAATAACGCGGTATTTTCTTCTCTCGCCGCCGCCGTGATGGCGAACGGTGATCCTGCCGTAGCTGTTTCTGCCCGAAGTCTTCTTAAGAGGTTCAAGAAGGCTCTTTTCGGGCTCGACCTTTGAAAGAACGCTGTAATCGGTAACTGTCATTCCGCGGCGCCCGTTCGTGGTCGGCTTATAGCTTTTTATAGCCATTGTGTGTTTTCACTCCTTTTAAGGTTTTGCGGGAGCCTCGGCTCCCATACTGTTCCTGCCCGAGGGCGCTTATCAGATCATTCCGTCGAAGAAGGAAATGGTCTTCGAGCCTTCGGCAAGAGTAACGATCGCCTTTTTCCACGAAGGAGTGGTTCCCTCGTATCTGCCCATTCTGCGGCTGCGGCCTCTCATATGGACCGTATTGACCTTTGCTACCTTAACTCCGAAGATCTTCTCTACGGCGTCTTTTATCTCGGTCTTGTTGGCGGTCTTCAGAACTCTGAAGGTGTATTTGCCGGCTCTGAGGTCTTCCATCGAAGCCTCGGTGATGACGGGCTTGAGAATTATATCCTGAGCAGTCTTGACCATTAGCAATATACCTCCTCTATCTTTGCCACGGCGTCGGTCACGACGATGAATTTGTCGTGATTCAGAATGTCGTAGACGTTGAGAGTGTTTACGAGAGCGGTCTTAACGCCGGGAATGTTGCGCGCGCTCTTTATGAGCTTTTCGTCAACGGCAGAGTTCACTATAAGAGCCTTGCCCTCGGCGCCGAGCGCCTTCAGCATTTCAACGACGTTCTTGGTTTTAACGTTCTCAAAATCTATTCCGTTGAGAACTATCACTCCGCCCTCGGCGAGCTTGGAAGAGAGAGCCGATTTCATAGCCAGCCTCTTTACCTTCCTGTTGACGGTGAATCTGTAGCTGCGGGGCTTCGGGCCGAGAGCAACACCGCCGTGAGTCCACTGCGGAGAGCGGGTGGAACCCTGCCTTGCGCGGCCGGTACCCTTTTGCCTCCAGGGCTTTCTGCCGCCGCCCGAAACCTCGGTGCGGGTAAGGGTGGACTGAGTGCCCTGCCTCTGATTGGCGAGGTAGTTGACTACCATAGTGTGCATGGCCGTTACGTTGGGTTCTACGCCCCAGACGGCGTCGTTA
Organism: uncultured Clostridia bacterium; assembly: GCA_947631535.1. Classification (GTDB taxonomy): domain Bacteria; phylum Bacillota; class Clostridia; order Oscillospirales; family Ruminococcaceae; genus Faeciplasma. Next base: position 4,244 of record CANRLU010000001.1, read on the forward strand.
AGCTCAGTGTCGGCAACGACGTTGCCCTTGATGTCATATACGGAAATCTTAGACATTTACGCTTCCTCCTTCCACTAAGCCTTCTTAACGCTGTCTCTTACGGTGACTATGCCGTTCTTCGGGCCTGGGATGGCTCCTTTTACAGCGATAAGATTGTTTTCGGCGTCTACCTTAACGACTTCGAGATTCAGGACGGTGACCTTTTCGGCTCCCAGATGTCCCGGCATTTTCTTGCCCTTGAATATTCTCGAAGGCGAGGAGTTAGCGCCCATTGAGCCCGCGTGACGGTGAACGGGTCCCGTGCCGTGGGTCTCTTTTAATCTGTGATTGTTCCAGCGCTTGATAGAGCCTGCGAAGCCCTTACCTTTGCTGATGCCGCTTACGTCAACGATGTCTCCGACGGCAAAAGTGTCCGCCTTGACGATGTCGCCGACGTTGAGCGATGCCGTATCGGCAAGCCTGAATTCGCGAAGGTGCTTCTTGAGAGCTACGTCGGCCTTCTTGAAGTGACCTGCGAGCGGCTTTTTGAGGCTCTTTGCGGTGGTGTCGCCGAAGCCGAGCTGAACGGCTTCGTAGCCGTCGTTTTCAACGGTCTTCTTCTGGACAACAACGCAGGGGCCTGCTTCGATGACCGAAACCGGAATTACCTTGCCGGCTTCGTTGAAGATCTGAGTCATTCCGATCTTCTTTCCGATGATGCCTTTTTGCATTTTAGTTTTCCTCCTATTCGGTTATTGGTCGGATCTCTCCGACTTGACCTGTGAGCCGGATATCGCTGAGAAACCTGTTACAACTGTTTCTTTAGGAGATTACTTGATCTCCATTACGATATCCACGCCTGCAGGAAGCTCAAGATTCTGAAGAGCAGCAGTGGTGTCGTTGGTGGGGTGGAGAACGTCGATGAGTCTCTTATGAGTCCTCAGTTCGAACTGCTCGCGGCTGTCTTTATCCTTGAAGACGGCGCGGAGTATCGTGACGACCTCCTTATCGGTGGGGAGCGGTACGGGTCCGGAGACCTTGGCGCCGCTTCTCTTTGCCGCTTCGACTATCTTGGCCGCTGCGGCATCGACATTCTGGTGCTCATAGCCCTTGATCTTGATCCTGATTTTTTCATTGACTGCCATTTTAATGCCTCCTTGTTAATTTGCTTTGGGGGCTTACCCGCTTCATCAGCGGGTTTGTCCGGAATAAAAACACGCTTCCGTGTGTTTCTTCAGTCCCCATAAAAAATACCGAAAAACTTTTCGTTTTTCGGAGGACCAAATACCGCACACAGGGGTTAGCCGCCGGCTCTGCCACAGGATGACCTGTTCGCAAGATGCAGAACCGCACTGCCGTGCCGATTATTCCAGTCGCCCGGTTTTAAATCGGACATACTCTGCCGAAATTACCTGCGCTTCGCAGCAACCTTCGGCTTCATCGCATATCTTCGCAGTCACGCAAGGTATAATATACCACTAAAACCGGGCAATAGTCAAGATTTGAGCAAAATTTAAGCTGTAGAAATTTTCAAAATTTTCCGCCTTTGATTTGTGAATAATTCACAACCGGCCGTCTTATTCGGATATCTTGCTGATATCTACCACGTTTTCTACGCGCTCGACTTCGTTGCAGTCATCTATAAAAACGGAATAGAAGTATTCGGAAGTGCTGCCGTCGAGCTCTATGCCGGTATTTTCGGTGAAGCTTACAAGACTGCCGTCGTCGGAGAAATAGTAGTCCACCGAGAACGACTTGAGCTCGCCCTCGCCGTCATATTGGCCGAGCTTTGCGGGGTCGTAGACGTGCCTGACGTGGATACCCGTGCCGTCGAACCACTGCTCTTCCTTCGAAAAGCTCTTTTCGGGTATTATCGCTTTTTTATAAAAGATGATGAGCCCCTCGTCGGCCATCGGGTAGGGGACGTCGCGGGAATAGGCGGTAAAGCGGATATCGGAGGCGTCGAGCGCGGTGACGGTGCCGTTGTCGTCGGTAAACTGCTCCCTGCCGTTGTTATACTGCGCAAGGTGTATCCCCTCGCCGGTACCTATATAAGAATAGGTCATTATGTCCTTTTCGTCGTATTTGTAGACAAATATCTGCTCGTGATCGCCGGTCTTGGCGTTGTCCACGTATACCCGCGCGGAATCGAGCGAGCGGTACCATTTGCGCGCCGCAAGAACGAGCTCTTCGCCCGGGACCGGCTCCGAAGGCGCAACGCATCCCACAAGCGCGGCCGAGACGGCGATAAACGCAAGCAATACGCATAACAGCTTTTTCATATTTTCCTCCGTTGATAAGACAAGCCCCCGTTCCGAGGGCTTGTCGCTTATTTTCTTCTGCCGCGCTTTTTGACGTCGAGCGTTTTAAGGCCCGATATGCGGTCTTCGCTCGACACTTTGAACTTCGAGAGCATGTCCTCGAAGCCCGCGTCGGTGACAGAGGACTTCGGCTCATAGGCATATTCGATGTCCTCTATTGAAATGTGTTCCTTTTTTGCCGGCTTTTTCTGGGCGTGATGCTGCGGGCGGAGGGCTTCGCCGTCCTTGTCTTTCGGCGGGGGTGCATCGCTGCGCGGCCTCTGGCCCTGAGCGGGCTTCGGCGGACGGGCGCCCTCCTGACGGGGCAGCGCTCTTTTTATGGAAAGACTGATCTTTCCGTCCTGCGCGATGTTGATTATCTTTACCTTTACTATCTGGCCCTCGCTTATGTGGTCCTTGATGTCGTTTACATAGGTGCCGGCGATCTCGGAGATATGTACCATTCCAGACCTGCCACCGCCGATGTCTACAAATGCGCCGAATTTTTGGATACCGGTGACTTTTCCCTCTAAAACTGTGCCCACTTCAAACTGCATTGGTATTTGCTTGCCTCTTTCTTTGATGTCCTTGCTTTTGGTCAGCCCTTAGGCTTGACGTAAAATCTCCGCTCCCTCGGATAAGCATATCCGAGCTTTTCTACGGCGACGATGAACATGTATTCCGATTCGTCGTCGGTGTTGAGTATCCTGCGGTATTCGTCGTTTTCCTGAAGGGTCTCGCTGATCTGCTCCTTTAGCTTTTCGACCTGGCTCCTCTGTTCGGCTATCTCCGCCTGGGTCTGAATGATCTGACCGACGGAAAATACGAGCACGAGGATAAAGAACGCAAGCTTAACGAGGTCGCCAAGATGCGACCTGCGTTTATTAGGTTTAGCCATCATCGCGCCCCCCTGCTTACGATTTCCGCATAGTTTAACACGATGTTATTATACATCAAAAGCCGTTCTTTACGCAAGGATTTTCTTTAAATTTCTCCTCCCCTTTTTGAAAATACGGCACCCCGCACAAAAGTTTGATAGCTTTCTTGGCGATTTTGCCCAGACAAATAATTGTTTTTCTTACAGTCTTTACCACATTGGCCGCAAGACCCGATATCAGCCTGCCGAGCGTGGCGATATAAGCCACGAAGCCGATCATCATCGCCGCGAACACAAAAAACCTCAGCTGACCGCGGCAGAGCTCGGTGCAGTAGCCGTAAAAAGCCGCGGCAAAAATAAACGCAAAGAGCGCGTCCTCAACAAACACCGCCGCATATCCGTGGCGAAAAGTCATTCTAAACGCCCTGAAAATATCATATACCGCCCCGAGGAGCGCTCCCAGAATAAGTCCGCCCAAAAACAGCCTTATTTCGAGCGGCGTTCCCAGAAAGTGCAGTGCATATACCTCTTCGCGGGTCATCTTGTTACCTTCCCCCAGAGACCGGTCTTTTTCTTCCTGTCCTTGTCGCCGTAAACTATCGAGCGTATGTCCCCGTCGATCTGCATATCGCCCGTGTCCACGTTCATCGTGTTTACGTGTAGGCTCTTCCCCCTTATCACCATTTCCCCGAGGGTGGTGTAAAGCGATATCTCGTTTTCGTCGAAGCTGTCAACGTCGGTAACGCCCGAAAGTTCGAGGGTTGCGCGGTCCTGAAGTATAACGCTGTGGTGCGCCGTCATCTGTTCGCTCATATCCGTCGCTCCTTTATGTTTTTACTAAATGATATGAGCGCTGCGGCAAAAAAAGAAGCCCGACGTTAAATGTCGGGCTTCCTAAGAGTATGTTTCAGCCGTCAGGCGGCAGGATCGTAGCTTGCGAGCATTTCGTTGAGCTCCGCAACGGCGTTGTCAAGAGGATCTCTGTTCGATTCCTTGAGCTCGGCCCAAGAGCTGGGGTTATCCCAGTTGTTGAAGCCTATCATATTGCCAAGATAGGTGGAGGCGTTGCCAAGGTTGGAATACTGGACTATAGTGGTCTTTGACTTCGCGATCTTATACATCTCGTTCCACATATCGAGCATCTCCTGAGTCCAGCCGAGCTTTTCTCTCTTCTGGCGCTCGTCGATTCTTACGACCGTCGGGTCGATTATCTTGAATCTCTCGCAGGCGGCAAGAAGCGCGACAGCCTCGGGGTGAGGAGCGTTCTTGCAAAGGCAGTAGCCGCTCGGAACGGAGTCGATATAGTATTCGCCGTCGCCGTTGGGGTCGCGCGGGACAGGAACTACCATAACGTCGCCGGCGTCGCCGTAGATGTTCTCAAAGGCCTCTCTCGAAACCATTTCGTCGAGGATAAAGCGGGAATCCATACCGAAGAGGGTCTCGCCCTCCTTCATACCGCCGGCAGACTCGCCGCGGTTGAGCGACCAGGTGTTCCAGATGGGATAGTGGAGGTCGTTCTTATTGAATTCCATAAGCATAAGCGCGCCGCGCTCGAGCCTCGGGTCGTCGTAGTTGGTGTAGAACTGTCCGCTCTCCTGATCGAGGAGCACCACATATGTACCGGTCGAGCTTAAGAAGGTGGCGTCGGTGTGCCAGCTGTTGAAAGCATAGCGGTTTTCGTCGGGGTCGCTGAAGTCCATAGCCATGTCGAGCATCTGATCCCAGGTCCACTCGTCGTTGAGGAAGAGTTCGGCAGGATCGTCGAAGCCGTATTCGTTGAACACTCTGCGGTTATAAAGCACGCAGCTGTTGTTCTGGACATCGGTTATGAACATATAGGGCTCGCCGCCGATGGAGAAGAATGTGTCGGAGAAATACTTCAGCTCGGACCAGAGCGGGTCGTTATAGTCGATGTAATCGCCGACGGGAGCGAGCATCTGCTGGGTGAAGAAGGTCGGGAAGTTGCTCTCCCAAGCCCTTGTGAAATCCGGAGGAGTTCCGCCGAGAACGGCGGTGGCAAGGTCGTTCGAGAGGTCGGCCCAAGTGGTCTCTCTCCATTCGACGTTACCGTTATACTTGTTCTGGAAGGTCCAGTAGCCGGTCTGGATTATCTCGTCCTCGGAGTAGTTGTGAAAATCGTCGTAGTAATAGAGATACGTTATGGTCGTGTCGGCGCCGACTGCCTCTTCGTAGTCGGGCAAAACTACGCCTGCCGCAGCAAGGATGTCCTCGGCGTCTTCGGTGCTTAAGGTGAGCTGTATCGTCTGGCGCTTCTGAGAGCCGCAGCCGACGAGCGCAACGATAAGAACTACCGCCAACAGCACTGCCAATGTCCTTTTTAACATAAAAATTCTCCTTTCAGATGATATCGACAGGTACGGCATCGCCTGCATTTTATGCCTGACAGGTGCAAGCTGTACAAATCCGCCGAAAAATCACATAAATATTATAGCATAATGTTTAAAATCTATCAACTATCAGTTGCTACAATTCTGCATCAATTTTTTTGTACATTTCATCAATAATATCTACAAATCTGTCAAGATAGATAACAGAAATCGCACAGTATATTTCAACTGTGCGACTGTCGTTCACTTATTTACTCCCCCGACTCTTCGGGAGGTTCGGGCTGAGAAGGTTCCGGCGGCTCCGTGACGGGCGGCTCGGTCTCTTCGGGAGAAGTCTCGGGCGGGGGCGTCTCCGGCGGGGAGGTCTCGGGAGGGTCGGTCACCGCTGGAGTCGTCTCGGGAGGCGGGGTCTCGGGCGGAGGGGTCGCGGGAGGCGCCGTCGGCGGAGGCGGGGTAGGCTGCGTCCAGGGCTCGGTGTAATAATACGTCGATACCGTAGTCGCAGCTGCCTCGGTGGCGGTGGTTTCGGGCTCCGTTGAAACGGGCGGCTCGGTGACGGCGGGCTCTAAAGTGGTCTCCTCGGTCTCGGGCGGCTCTGTTTCTGGAGGATCGGTCTCCTCGGCGGTGGTGGAGCGGTGCTTTACCTGCCGCTCGCTGAGGTCTTCGGAGTGAACATATGCCACGAGGCCGTTATACCAGATGCTCGCCCAGTCATCGGTGAGCTCTATCACGTCCACCTCGTCGTTGCGCGAAAAGTAGCCCATTATCATAGAGGTCTCGTCGGGCAGGAGCCTTATTTCGGTCGTGCCGGCGGAATACATCACAAACGTCTCTGGGGGCTCGGCCTCCGTAACCGTAGTAACGGACGGGAGGGTCTCGGGCGGAGTAGTGACCGTCGTCGGGACGGTGGTCGTAACGGCGGGCTCGGTGGTCACGGCGGTGGTGACGGCGGGAGGCGTCGGGGTAAGATCTTCGGGCTCCGGCGGCTCGGGAACGGGCGCCTCGCAGAAGCCGAGACGGCTGCCGAGCGTTTTAAGAGCGCCGCCGAGCGGAAGAGTGTCTTTGTAGTATTCGGTCAGGCGGGAGGTGTAATCGCCTTTAAAGAGCGCTTCAAGGGTGAGCTTCGGGGCCTTTTCCTCTCTTGAGAGAAAGGCGAAGCTGAGGGCAAGGGCGAGCACAACGAGCACGAGAACGGCAAAGTTCAAGAGGTTGTAGCCCGATATCCTCGTCTCCTTCGAGAGACCGCGAAGCAGGCTGTCGGCGTCGGAGGTCTTGGCCGCGGCGGCGCGTGTGTATTTGAGGTCGAACTCGTCGCCTTTTACGCCTATCTCAAACTTCGGCACCGAAGAAACGGACTTTACCTCTCCGGCGGCGGCCGGATTCTTTTTGCGGCGCTTTTTCGCCATAGGTCTCTCCCCCTTTTTTTGATCTGTCAGACCGCAGCCGAAACGGCGGCCAATACTATCAGAATCGCGCAGATGACCGTTTCGGTCACCCTTGACGCGCTGTAGAATTTTTCGCTCTCTTTCATCTTGAGCCTTATGTCGGCCGAAAGAGCCCTGCGAAGCGGCGAAACGGCTATCACGCCGATAATGAGCCAGGGCAGGCTGCGCATAAGCTCGTCATAAAGAGCAAAGGTGATATCATAGCCGTAATCGGCGGAAAACGCCGAGAAGAACGCTCCGACTCCGCCAACCGTGCCGAATACCGGCAGCGCGAACGCGAATATAAACACCGCCGCCGTAAACACGCCGTCGGCCGCGCGGCTGCCCGCTCCGGAAAGCGATTCGAGGACCGTCGCGAGAATGAGTATCCCCAAAAGGGCTCCGGCATATATCCCGAGTCCGATGAACGCCCCGACCGGCACCAGCGAAAGCACCGCGAGCGAGATCATAACCCCCGCGGGAGAACGCTCGAGGAAGCATCTGTTCACAAAGCGCGGGAAGCCCTCCCACATCTCAGAAACGTGGTCTGACACATGCAGGCGGGGCAGGAAAGCAGGCGTGCTCAGCCGAGGCGAGAGCCCGCTCATAAGGCCTATCCCGCAGGACATTTCAAGAGTTCCGGCGGCAACGGCGTATATTTCGATGACCGTAACCGGCACAAGGATAACGGCGTTGGCCCAAGGAAAAGCTTCGTATTCGACGGCGGCGAGCCGCACCCTGTCGAACGTGAGGCCGATGACCGAAGCCATCGCAAAGCCCTTGGCGAACTCCGTGAGGCCGGCAGACATCTTGGAAAGCGTGGGCCTGCGCGACAAAAGCGCTTTTTTGGAGGAAGCGTAGTCGGCAAGAGGCGCCACGAGCATATTCTCAAAGGATATAAGGTATGCGGCGAGCGCAAAGAAGTCCTTTTCGGGCTCCATTCCCGAGGCGACGTCTTTATTATAAAGTATGCATCTCAAGGCAAAAAGAATGAGCCCGACCGAGATTAGTGCCGAGCGCAGTGAAGCTCCGCCCCCGAAAGCCGCGGCGAGGCAGCCCGCCGTGACGGCGGCAAAGGCGTCGCCGGCTATCTCGATAACGAGCCCGCTTATGCGGCGGGTAAGAAATCCGAGTATATAAATAACGATAACGGGCAGGATAATCGCAAAGCAGTAAAGAGGCAGGAGCGGTCTGCCCCAGGCTATGAATATGAGCGAGGCAGCCACCGAGACCGCGTTCTTGGCCCAAGGCTCGCGGCAGCAGAAGCCCGCAACGAGATATATCGGCAGAAATGCAAAGACAAAGATAAGGTCGGTGAATATCAAGCGCGGCTCCTCCTCTCGTTTTGGTCTCTAATAGTATAACTCACGTTTTCGATTATGTCAATGAAATTTTCGGGAGCGGGAAAAACTAAAAGTTTTCAGGAGCGGGAAAAACTTAAAAGTTTTCGGTCAAGCCTTTCTCAAAAGGCTTGCGACGAGTCCAGAGGCGAGAAGCCTCTGGTCGCAGCCCACAGGCTGCGAAATCCCCAACCCAAAAGAAAATCAGGAGGGTAGCCCGAATCCGTCCGGTGGACGGTTCGGGCGCAGGGGACCCTATTAAGGGGTCCCCTGTTTGCCGAGCGGTGAGCGAGGCAAACGAAAGAGCTCTGCCTGTCGGCGGGGAATGTCTGCGGAGGCCGAGGCTTTTTGCTTCCATACCCCCTGCCGCTGCGTCTGACCGCAATGTGCAAATCGTCAAAAATTCCGCTTTCTTTCATACAGTTTTCACATACATCGGTATAATAAATATCACAAACTCAGGGCGGCGACCGAGGCCGCAAAAGTATTTACGCATATTTCTTTTGCTTCTTGGAGGTAAACGACAATGAGCGAATATGAACTTAACGATAAAGATCTGAACGAAAACGCCGAAGAAACGCAGAACGCTTCGGAGGCAGTTCCGGAAGAGCCGGCAACAGAAGAACCGGTTTTGGAAGAAGCCGCGAACGACGAACCGGTTACGGAAAATGCCGCGAAAGACGAACCCGTTCCGGAAATCGCCGAAGAGGCCGCACCGCCGGCGCCCGAAAGCGTCGAAAGCTCTTCGGGAGAGGTAGTTTACGGGGGCGACGGCAGCCGCCAGGAGCCGCAGCCGCAAATCCCGCCGGCCGGTCAGGCGCCGTATGCCGCGCAGCAGAACTACGGGCAGTATCAGCAGAATTACGGACAGTATCAGCAAGCTCCGCAATACAGGCAGAACGGGCAGCATCAACAGCAGTACAGCGGTCAGCAGCCCTCTATGGGATACTACCAGCCGCACACCAACGAATACATCTACAGCCCCGCTCCCAACAACAAAAAGAGCAAAGCGGGAAAGATAGCGCTGATATGCATAGCCGCCGTTCTCACGGTATTCGTTTTCTCGGTGGGGATATATTCCATCCTCACGGCAGACCACGTATACAACATAAACGATTTTTCCGACAATCCCTTTGCCGACCGCGACGGAAGTCCCTCCGGCGAAGACGACAACTATATTGACGATCACCGCAACGAAACGGAAATTGAGGGCGGAGACGGCGATGAGATACCCGTAGAGGGAGAAGCTCCCGCGCAGAACCAGTCCGTTACCCACACGCCTATCCGCGATTACCCCTCTCTTGAGCAGCTCGCGGCTCCCGAAGACGCTATGAGTCTGCCGGACATCTACGATAAAGTTATAGAATCGGTGGTCGGAGTGTCCTGCTCCGTAGAGGGCGGCACCCAGACCGGCACCGGATTCATAATCGACGGAGACGAGGGATATATAGTAACGAACGCCCACGTCATCGACGGCTATATAACCGTTATGATAGTTGACCACGACCTCAACGAATACGAGGCGGAGGTAATAGGATACGACACCATGTCGGATATAGCCGTGCTCAGAATAGATCCGAACGGCAAGGATCTCGTGGCAGTGGATCTCGGCACCTCCGACGACCTGCGCATAGGCGAGCTCGCCATTGCGATAGGCAACCCGCTCGGCTTTGACCTTTACGGAACTATGACCACCGGCATTATCTCGGGGCTCGACCGCTCCGTGACCATAAGCGACATAACGATGAACCTTTTGCAGACGAGCGCCTCAATCAACCACGGCAACTCGGGCGGCCCGCTCATCGACGCTTACGGCAGAGTTATAGGCATAACTTCGGCCAAGGTGGATTCTACCTACGGCGAAAGCCTGGGATTCGCGATACCCATCAACGAAGCAATTCCGATAATCGAAAACCTCATTCAGTACGGTTACGTTATAGGCAGGCCGAGCATAGGAATATCCGGCCAGGATATAGGCGAGCTCCTCTCGCTCTATCTTAGGCTGCCGCAGGGCGTTCTCGTTCATTCGGTGACGCCCGGCTCGGGTGCCGAGGCCGCGGGAATACTCCCCGAGGACGTTATAATAGGCATACAGGGCGAAACGATAACCAACATGAACGAGCTCAACAACATTAAAAATCAGTATGCCGTCGGTGATACCGTTACGCTCACCATTTACAGAATTGCCCCGCGCTCGGATTCGGGCGGCAGAGCAAAGGGAGAGAGCTTCGACGTAGACGTTGTCCTCGGCGAATCCACTCCCGAATAACAAAGACATCTTCAACAGCTTTTTCATATTTTCCCTTTCTTTTTGCGCGCCCGAGGTCTTGGGCTTCGGGCGCAGCATACCCCTTAGCCCACTTCCAGCATTTTTTAGTGCGCTGTTTTCATTTTTTCCCTCTCGGAAGGCAGTCGATCGCTTTGCGGTCGGCTGCTTTTCCTATTCGGGCGAACGTCCGGAAGAAATCATTGAATTTGCATCGCAATGCTTAGCAAATGGGGAAATGCGGCGCAGATGGGTGATATAAAGGTAACATAGTCACGCCGCATCCGTCGTTCGCTTCGCTCTCGACCCAAATGAGCTGTGCCTCGACCTGTCATCTGTGAAAATAATGGCTTGACCGAAAACTTTTAAGCTTTTTGCTCAATCATATAAAAAGCGGGCAGTCCTCCTGCCCGCTTTTCCGCTATTTTCGGTATCCTGTAAGGTCCTTTATCACTTCACCGGCGATTATAAGCCCCGCGACCGACGGCACAAAGGCGTTGCTCCCCGGCGGCTGCTTTTTGGCTCCCTCGACAAGACATTCTTCCAGCGCCTCCGGGTCGGGAGATATCGGCGGCTCTTTGGAGTAAACCACTTTCAGGCTCCTGATCCCGCGCTTTTTGAGCTCGCTGCGCATCACCCTTGCGAGCGGGCACACCGACGTTTCGTAAATGTCCGCGACCTCAAAGGCAGTGGGGTCGGTCTTGTTGCCGGCGCCCATCGAGCTTATAACGGGGACGTTTGCGGCGTTGGCGTTTTCTATTATGCATAGCTTCGCCGAAACTGTATCGACGGCGTCGATCACATAGTCGTACTTTGAGAAGTCGAACATTCCGGCGGTCTCGTGCCCGTAAAAGACCTTGTACGCAGAGACGGCGCAGTCGGGATTTATGTCGCGTATTCGGGCAGCCGCGGCGTCTGACTTGTATTGCCCCAAGGTCGAGCCGAGGGCGAATATCTGGCGGTTGATGTTGGTGAGCTCTACCCTGTCGCTGTCTATGATGTCGAGAGCTCCTACCCCCGAGCGGGCAAGAGCCTCGACGGCGTGGCCTCCCACTCCGCCAACCCCGAAGACGGCGACCCGCGCCTCTGCGAGCCTTTGCAGGGCGCTTTTACCGAATATGAGTTCTGTTCTTGAAAATCTGTTAAGCACGTCATTTCACCTCTTACGGATAAGTATATCCCTATCGCGGCTCGATGTCAACGGGGAAGCGGTGCGGGAGCGCAAAAAGCTCATATGCATCTTGACAAACTCGGCGCAGAGGTCTAATATAAATAAAGCTTCGAAAAGAGGAGACCTGTATGCACCCGATAATAGACTGTCACTGCCACATTTACCCCGATAAGATCGCCGCACAGGCGACGGAGAGCATAGGAAAATTCTACGACCTGCCTATGGCCTACGGAGGCACCGCCGCCGAGATGCTCGAAAAGAGCCGCGAGGCGGGCATCACCCACAGTGTGGTGTTTTCCGTCGCGACGAAGCCCGCGCAGGTCGCGAGCATAAACGCCTTTATCGCCGAAGAAGTCGGCAAAGAGCGGAATCTTATCGGCCTCGGAGCCGTCCACCCCGAGAGTCCGGACATAAGAGCCGACATAGAGAGCATCGCCGCGCTCGGGCTGAAAGGCGTAAAGCTCCACCCCGACTTTCAGGGCTATCCCATCGACGACCCGCGCTGCCTGAAAATATATGAGCTCTGCCGCGAGCTCGGCCTCATCGTTCTCATACATATGGGCGACCTGCGGTATGATTTTTCGAGCCCCGAGCGCCTTATTCCGGTGCTGAAGCGGTTCGACGGCCTTAAAGTGATCGGCGCTCACTTCGGGGGCTGGAGCCTCTGGAAAAAGGCGCAGGAGCAGCTCTGCGGCTTTGAGAATTTCAGGGTGGACTGCTCGAGTTCGCTCGCATTTATGCCGCCCGAAGAAGCCGTAGGGATAATCCGCGCATACGGTGCAGGCAGAGTGCTCTTCGGGACCGACTACCCTATGTGGGACTTCAAAAAGGAGCTTGAGCGCTTTTATGCCCTCGGGCTCTCGGACGAGGAAAACCGTCTGATCCTCTATAAAAATTCCGCGGAGCTTTTTGGCATAGATATTGCATAACCAAGGCTCAAACAGTGCATAATACTGACATCTCAATGAAAAGGAAGTGTCAGTTATGACTCTAACGCCAAAGGAGACCTCTCTGCTCAAGGACCTCAAGGGCCAGGAAAAGCTTTGCTGGGAGAAGTATGACAAGTATAGCTGCAGTGCCTGCTCCACCGAACTTAAAAGCCTGTTCAGCGAAATGGCGCAGACCGAAAGGCAGCACTACGACTCGATCAACCAGATGCTTTCGGGAACCGTTCCTCAGATGCCCACCGGTCTTCAGAACGAAAATAACAAGTGGTGCAAAAAGGTGCAGTATGCCGACGAGCAGTCGCGAAATATCGACCAATTCCTCTGCACCGATATGCTCGCCTCGGAAAAGCACGCCTCTTCGCTCTATGACGTGAGCGTGTTTGAATTCACCGACCCTGCCGCAAGAAAGGCCCTGAACCACATTCAGGCCGAAGAACAGCAGCACGGCGAAAAGCTGTGGGCTTATATGTCGCAGAACGGCATGTATCCCAACGAGTAAACCTGACGTCTTCTCATTGACATAACACTTCTTGTGCCCTGCCGAACACGGCGGGGCTACATACGTATCCGCCGAAGGAAATGACCTGCGGCGGATTTTTTATTTTATCCTGCCGTACGCTCCTGAATTTGACCCTCGCATTTTAAGAAATTTTCCGAAAAAAACGCTTGTATCGGCAGGATAAATGTGATATAATGATTGCGTTGCAATCATTATATTTTATTTTAATCGCCCTTTTGCTCCCCGACTTCGTCGGGAACCGCAAAAGATGGCTGATTACATCACAAAACTTTCGGCTTTGTGGTGTAATGACAATGAAATAATTTCCGCAAAAGGAAGGTAAAAAATATGAGCATGTTCAAAAAGGATATAGGAATAGACCTCGGAACGGCCAACACCCTCGTTTATGCCAAGGGCAAGGGCATAATCCTCAGAGAGCCGTCGGTCGTCGCGGTGGACACCAAGACGGAAGTCGTGCGCTACGTCGGCACCGAAGCCAAAAACATCATCGGCCGCACCCCGGGCTCGATCCGCGCTGTCCGCCCACTCAAAGACGGCGTCATTGCCGACTTCGATATGACCACGGCTATGCTTCAGGAGTTCATAAGAAAGGCTCTCGGAAACAACCCGTTCGCGAGGGCGAGGGTTATCATCTGCATACCCTCGGGAGTTACCGCCGTTGAGCGCAGAGCCGTAAAAGAGGCCGCCGAGGGCGCGGGCGCCAAGCGCGTGGCGATAATCGAAGAGCCTATGGCTGCCGCTATTGGCGCGGGGCTCCCCGTTGAATCGCCTACCGGCTCTATGATAGTCGATATCGGCGGCGGCACGAGCGAAGTTGCCGTTATATCGCTCTGCGGAATCGTCACCAGCCGCTCGGTAAGAGTCGCGGGAGACGAGTTCGACAACTCCATCATCAACTTCATCAAGAAAAAATACAACCTCCTCATAGGCGAGCGCACCGCCGAGCACATAAAGATCTCGATAGGCTCGGCTTACCCCACCGACGAGGACACCGAGCTTGAAATAAAGGGAAGAAACCTCTTGACCGGTCTTCCCGAGAACATAACCGTCACCTCCGAGGAGATAAGAGAAGCCCTTGCCGAGGCGCTTTCGCACATAATCGAGGCGATAAAGGTTACCCTCGAGCGCACCCCGCCGGAGCTTTCGGCCGACATCATAGATTCCGGCATAACCCTTGCCGGAGGCGGCGCCCTTTTAAGAGGGCTCGACAGGCTCATCAACGAAGAGACCGGCATACCCGTTCATATAGCCGAAAGGCCGCTCGACTGCGTTGTTGACGGCACCGGCAAGCTTTTGGACAACATCGAGGAGCTTCAGGACGTTTTAAACGGCGAGACTTCCGCCTGATATAACGCCCAAGGATCTTTCCGCCGCGCCGCGATTGCCCGTCGGGGCGTATGCGGCGCGGTTTATTGTCACGCTTAAAGAAAGGAGGTCCCGCCGTGAAGGAATTTTTCGGCTCGAAAAAATTCATCGTCATAGCCTGCATAGCGGCTTTTCTGATAGGCATTATGATATACGCGGCGGTGAGCTCTTCCAACGCAATATCCTCCGCAGTCGGGACTGTGTTCTCGCCGGTGCAGCGCTTTTCGCAGCGCATTTCGGAAGCCGTCACCGGCACGCTCGATATGCTCTTTAACGCGAGAGATTACTACGAGGAAAATCAGTCGCTGAAAGAGCAGCTCGCCGAGCTCTATGCGAAGATCTCGGACTACACCGAGGTGATGCAGGAGAACGACCACCTCCGCGAAATGATAGACCTTGCCGATTCCGCCGACGGCGTTGAGCTCTCGGAGCCCTGTACCGTTATCGGGCGCGTCGCCAACGACGTTTACGGCTCGTTCTTTATAGATAAGGGCGAAAAGGACGGCATAGAATATTACGACCCCGTCGTGACCGCGAACGGCATCGTCGGCTTTGTGACGGAGGTGGAATATACCTATTCAAAAGTGACCACCATTCTCTCAAATGAGATATCGCTTGGAGTTTACTGCGTCCGCACCGGCGAGACCGGCGTTATCGAAGGAGGGTATGAGCTCGCCCTCGACGGCAAAGTGAGAATGGTCTATATCCCTCTCGAATGTGAGATGACGGAGGGCGACATTATGATAACATCGGGCTACAGCGGCACCGTTCCGCAGGGGATAGTCCTCGGCACCCTCGGGGAGACCTCGATAGCCTCGAACGGTCTTTCTCGGAGCGGGCTCATCACCCCGACGGTAGACCCCTATGAGCTCAAAACTGTGTTCGTCATAACCGACTTCGACGGGAAAGGCTCGGCTTATGAAGAAGAATAACGGTTCAGGCGCGCCCGCGCTCAAGCCGCAGGCCAAGACCGCTATAAAATGGGCGGTATTTGCGGTATTTGCGGTGTTTATGTATGCCTCCTCCACCTCGGGAGGCGCCTCGCCGAAGGCGCTTTTGCTCTTCCCGTTCGCGGCGGCGGTGGCGGTGTTCGAGTCGGAGATACCCTCGGCCGTGCTCGGCTCGGTATCGGGGCTTCTGCTCGACGTTTCCCTCGGTAAACTCACCGGCTTCACCGCTCTTCTGATGTGCCTTTTCTGCGCGGGGATATCTGCGCTTTTCGCGCGGCTTCTGAGAAAGAACATAGTGAATTATCTTGCGGTGTTTTCGGCCGCCGG
The DNA here is from genome assembly GCA_947631535.1 of uncultured Clostridia bacterium. Lineage (GTDB taxonomy): Bacteria > Bacillota > Clostridia > Oscillospirales > Ruminococcaceae > Faeciplasma. The sequence continues at coordinate 20,058 of CANRLU010000001.1, forward strand.
AGGGATATATCTTTATCTCGACTACTATTTTTACTATAAAATATGGGGCTATGAGGGATACAGGCTCGTTCTGACCCACAGGCTTATCCCCTCGGCCCTGAAGACCCTTGCGTGGTCGCTGCCGGTGTTCGGTGCGGTATATGTCATCGAGCGGCTCTGCGGAAGCTCGCGCAAGCCCAAACTCGAAGAGCAGGACAAGAATATCGACAGGGTATGACCTTTCCCGCGGGAGGGAGCAGCATGAAACGCTTTTTTGAGATACTCAGAATAGGAGCCGCGGTGGGGCTGCTTGCGCTCGCCGTTGTTTTTGCGGGCTCCAGGCTTATGAAGATTCAGGTAGTTGACGGCGCGATGTACCTTGAGATGTCGAAGTCTTCAAAGACCGCCACCCAGACGGTCTCGGCTCCGCGCGGGCAGATAGTCGATTCAATGGGTCGGCCGCTCGTCGAAAACAGGGTGTCATATAACGTAGTGATCAACGAATCCTTCTTCCCCGACAGTCTTGAAGAGCAGAACACCGTGATACTCAGGCTCACGAAGCTCCTTGAAGCCGACGGCCTTATGTGGGAGGACGGCCTGCCCGTCACCCGCGAAAAGCCCTATGAATACACCCTTGCGGCGGGTTCGCAGGAGGTAAAAAGGGTGCTCGAAAAGCTTAGGCTCGCGGGCTACGCCACCGCCGAAAACTGCGTTGACGCGCTCATAGATATGTATGAGATACCCGAAGAGTGGTCCGACGCGGAAAAACGCGCCGTCGCAGGAGTGAGATATCAGATGATACTCGGCGACTTCTCCTCGAAAAACGACTACGTATTTATAAAGGACGTCCCGATAGAGACTGCGGCAAAAGTCAGGGAGCTCGCCTATCAGCTTTCTGGCGCGGGCGTCGTGGAGGACGCCGTCAGGGTATATAAGAGCGGCGACGTCTTCCCCCACGGGATAGGTTACGTCGGACCGATATACGCCGAAGAATACGCCTCGCTCAAAGAGGCGGGATATCTTATAAACGACACCGTCGGGAAATCCGGCATTGAGCGCTCGATGGAGTATTACCTTCGCGGAAAGCGCGGCGAAAAGCAGATAACCGTCACGAGCGACGGCGAAATTTCTGAGGAGACTACAAAAGAGGCGGTCCCCGGGAACACAGTTATGCTCACCATCGACTCGCAGTTTCAGTCGAAGCTGCAAACCATTCTCGGCGACTTCATTCATTCCCTCGCCGACGGCACCCTCACCAAGCAGGACTACGATTTTACCGACTGCTCGGCGGGAGCGATAGTGGTTATGGACGTAAAGACCGGCGCGGTGAAGGGAATGGCGACCTATCCGAATTACGACATAAACGACCTTATTAACGACTATTCCTCGGTGCTCAACGCCGAAGGTCAGCCGCTTTACAACCGCGCGACCGACGGCCTTTACCGTCCCGGCTCGGTTATGAAGACGGTCACGGCGACGGCGGCCCTTGCCGAAGGAGTGATCACTCCGGAGGATAAATTTGCCTGCCACCGCAACTATAACTTTCTCGATATCGAGGTACACTGCACCGGCAGTCACGGCAATATAAACGTCGTCACGGCGATACAGAAGAGCTGCAACATCTTCTTCTATCAGGTGGTGCAGCAGCTCGGGCTCGACAGCCTGCTCGAATACGAAAAGGCATACGGTCTCGGCGAGGATATGGGGCTCGAAATAAAGAGCGCCGACGGCTATCTCGCCTGCCCCGATACCTTTGCCGACCTCGGACTCGAATGGACGGTCGGGCAGGTGCTCCAGGCGGCTATAGGGCAGTCGGAAGTAGGGGTCACGCCGCTTCAGATGTGCTCCTTGGCGGCGACGATCGCCAACCACGGCACAAGATATAAGCCCTATCTCGTCGATTCGGTATGGGACTACAACCGCACCGAGCAGGTGTCAAAGACGGAGCCCCAGGTCGCGGCGACGGTTGACGCCAAGCCCGACGTTTTCGACACCGTTATCGCCGGAATGAAGCTTGCCGCCGAAAACACCACTTCCGACGTTTACTACGCCACCAACGAGCAGAACGCCTATCTTTCGCAGTTCTCTCTAAATGCGCTGCCCTATCCCGCCGCGATAAAGACCGGCACTCCGCAGGCCTCGAACAAGGCCACGCAGAACTCCACCGCCGTCGGCTTCTACCCCGCCGACGACCCCGAGATAGCTTTTGCTATAGTTATAGAAAACGGCGAATATTCAAAGTATCTTGTGAGAAAAATAATCGAGGCATATTACGGCTACGAGAGCGGCGTGGAAGACCTCGGCAACGGGACGATGCGCAGTGTGGTGTTAGACCGGTGAAGAATTATGAAATTTTTGTAAAATTTTTAAAAATCTAAAAAAATACTTTGACAGCGCCGAAAATTTGTGATATTATAGTCACACCTAATAGCACGCAATTTTCAGTATACCCGCATAAGCTTATCTTAAGGAGGATTTTTATGCACATAGCACTGATAGCGCATGACTCCAAGAAAGAGCTGATGATCCAATTCTGCATCGCATACAGCGGGATTTTGAGCAAGCACTCCCTCTGCGCGACCGGCACAACAGGAAAACAGGTTTCCGAAGCAACCGGCCTGAGCATACAGCAATACCTTACCGGCTCACAGGGCGGCTGTCAGCAGATCGGCGCCAAGATCTCCTGCAACGAGATCGACCTTTTGCTGTTCTTCCGTGACCCGATCAACCGCAAATCCGGAGAGCCGAACGAGCACGACCTTTTAAGGCTGTGCGACGTTCACAACATCCCCCTCGCGACTAACATTGCCACCGCCGAGGCACTTATTATGGCGCTCGAGCGCGGCGACCTTGATTGGCGCGAACTGGTCAGATAGACCGTCAAATCTTTCAAGCGAGGGAAAACAGAATATCTTAAAGGCTGCGAACGAGAGAGTAGCAAAGCAGGGGCAATCAAAGAGAGGACGCACGGCGGTGAAAGCGCCTTTGTCCGGCTTTTGTGAAGGACACTCGCGAGCCTCTGCGTGATCAAGCGCAGACGTATCCCGCGTTAAGGGTTAAAGTGACCGGTTTTTTCCGGTAACAAGGGTGGTACCGCGACGGCCGTCGTCCCTTTTTGCGAGGGGCAGCGGCCGCTTTTTTCTGTAAAAATTTTGATTCTGAACGAAAGGATAATTTTAACTATGGCTCTTAAAATCAAACGCCCGAAGGGCACCCAGGACATTCTGCCGGCAGACATTCCGAAGTGGAGAACGGTTGAAAACCTCTCGGGAGTTGTGGCCGAGCAGTTCGGGTTCCGAGAAATACGCACCCCCGTTTTTGAGGATACGGGGCTGTTTGTCCGCTCAGTAGGCGACACCTCCGACGTCGTTACCAAGGAGATGTACACCGTTTCCTCAAAGGGTAACGACACGTTCACGCTAAGGCCCGAGGGAACGGCAGGAGTTGTCCGCGCGATGATAGAAAACGGGCTTATCCACGAAGGAGCGCCTCAAAAGGTGTATTACATTATGCCCTGCTACCGCCACGAGCGTCCGCAGGCGGGAAGGCTCAGAGAATTCCACACCTTCGGCGCCGAGATGTTCGGCTCGTCTTCGCCCTATGCCGATGCCGAAATGATCCTTATGGCACACACCATCTTTGAAAAGCTCGGCCTCGGCGGCTTCATCGAGCTGCACATCAATTCCATCGGCTGCCCCGAGTGCAGGGCAAAATACCGCGAAGCACTCAAGGCCTTCTTTGAACCTCACAGAAGCGAGCTCTGCCCCACCTGCCAGGAGCGGCTCGACAAAAATCCGCTCCGTCTTTTAGACTGCAAATCGCCGGAATGTAAGGAAATAGCCTCCGGCGCGCCGGTGATGCTCGACTACCTCTGCTCGGACTGCCGCGAGCACTTTGAGCAGCTGAAAGATATTCTTACGGACTACGGGGTGAAGTTCACCGTAGACCCAAAGATAGTCCGCGGACTGGATTATTACACCAAGACCGTATTTGAGTTCATCTCGAACGAGATAGGCGCGCAGGGTACCGTGTGCGGCGGCGGAAGATACGACAATCTCGTGGGCGAGCTCAGCGGGGCAGGCGTTCCCGCGCTCGGATTCGGCTTCGGCCTCGAACGGCTCATACTCACGCTTGAAAATCACGGAGCCGAGTTTGAAGAGGCCCCGACCTGCGATATATACCTCGCCTCGGTGGGAGAAGATTCGCGCCGCAAATGCGCACTTTTGGCCGATCAGCTCAGGCAGAGCGGCTTCGCGGCGGAATTTGACCTTGTCGGCCGCGGGATAAAGCCGCAGATGAAGTATGCCGACAAGATAGGCGCAAAATACGTCTGCGTAATCGGCAGCGAAGAGCTCGAAAGCCTGAAGGCAAAGATAAGAAATATGAGCTCCGGCGAGGAAACGCCGATAGCTCTTGACAACTTTATAGACGAATTCTCGGAGATAGCAGACCCCGACGGCGGCGATACGGAGCCGATCTCGCATGAGGAGCTGCTCAGGCTGCTGGGAGCCGAGACGGAGTCGGAGAAAAAGGAGTAACAGAAATGGACAGAATGGGAAATCAAAGAAGGACACATTATTGCGCGGAGATACCGCTCGAACCCTGCGAAGTGGTGGTATGCGGATTCGTGCAGAAGATACGCGACCTCGGCAACCTCATATTCATCGACCTCAGGGACCGCACGGGAATAGTGCAGCTCGCCTTCGGCGACGATACCGACCGCGAAATATTTGAAAAGGCCCGCAGCGTGAGGAACGAATACGTTCTTATGGCTAAGGGAAACGTCTGCCCGCGCGAGAGCATAAACAGGGAGATACGCACCGGCACCGTTGAGATAAGGGTGAGCGAGCTCAAAATACTCTCAAAAGCCCAGACCACGCCTTTTGAGATAACGAATTCCGACAAGGTAAACGACGAGCTCAAGCTCAAATACCGCTATCTCGACCTGAGAACACGCAAGCTCACCGAAAACATCGTCACCCGCCATAAGATCGCGCAGATAACCCGTCAATACTTCTATGAAAACGGTTTTCTCGAGATAGAGACCCCGATGATGATGAAGTCCACCCCCGAGGGCGCACGCGACTATCTCGTTCCCTCGCGTATCCACGACGGAAAGTTCTACGCCCTGCCGCAGTCGCCCCAGATCTATAAGCAGCTCCTTATGGTGGCCGGCTTCGACCGCTATATCCAGCTTGCGCGCTGCTTCCGCGACGAAGACCTGAGGGCCGACCGTCAGCCGGAATTTACGCAGATAGACCTTGAAATGTCGTTTGTCGATCAGACCGACATTCAGAATATGATAGAGGGCTGGGTAAAGCGCCTGTTCAGGGAGATAAAGGGCGTTGACGTAGAACTCCCGCTGCCCCGCCTCACCTTCGCCGAGGCTATGGACCGCTACGGCTCGGACAAGCCGGATACCCGCTTCGGAATGGAGATACAAAACATATCCGACTTCGCCGCAGGCTGCGATTTCAGCGTGTTCAAAAGCGCCGTCGAAAACGGCGGGACCGTGAGGGCGATAGTCGCCAAAAACGCGGCGGCCGTCTATACCCGCAAGGAGATTGACAAGCTCGTTGAGCACGCCAAGGGCATCGGCGCAAAGGGGCTCTCATATATCCGCTGGTCGGAAGATCAGCCCAACTGCTCGTTTGCAAAGTTCCTCAAAGAGGGCGAGCTCGATTCGCTCCTTTCAAGGCTCGGGGCTGAAAAGGGCGACGTCGTTCTCATCGCGGCAGACACGAAAAAGACCGTCTGCACCGTCCTCGGAGCGCTCCGCCTCATCGTCGCCAAGCGGCTCGACATAATTCCGAAGGATAAATTCAACTTCGTCTGGATAGTCGAAATGCCCTTCTTTGAATTCAACGACGAGACCGGAAAGTGGGAGGCGGCTCACCACCCGTTCACGATGCCGCTCGAGGAGTGCCTTGAATATCTCGACACCGACCCCGAAAACGTCCGCGCGACGGCCTTTGACCTCGTTCTCAACGGCACCGAGCTATGCTCCGGCTCGATGAGAATAACCGACCCCGAGCTTCAGAACAAGATGTTTGAAGCGCTTGGTATGACCGACGAGGAGATAGAGGCCAAATTCGGATTCCTCGTTGACGCCTATAAATACGGCGCTCCGCCGCACGGAGGCGTAGGTCTCGGGCTCGACAGGCTCTCGATGATCCTCTGCGACGCCGACAACTTAAGGGACGTCATCGCCTTCCCGAAGGTGCAGAACGCGAGCGAGCTGATGAGCGGCTGCCCGTCGCCCGTTGACGGCAAACAGCTCGAAGAGCTGCATATAGCGACGATATCGGAAGAAGACTGATAATATAGCGCAAAAGCCCGACACAGGTCGGGCTTTTTGTATCGGCACAACGGCAGGCAATACCCAAAAGCGTTTTGTGCCCTGTTATCCTCCCCCCGTCTTGACACATCGGTTTTGCATGCTATAATAAATATATATCACTTTATAGTGAAAAACTGCGTAAAGGAGAATGTAAAATGAATTTCAAAGTTTTGGCGCTGGTGTGCTACTGCATCGTCTTCTGCTACAATATTTTTATGTCGGTCGTGGCCTACCGCTCGAAGAACAACCCCATTCCCGAGAACGTAAAAGACCTCTACGACGCCGAGACCTACTCCAAGTGGCAGGCTTACCACCGCGAAAACAGCCTTGTCCAGATCGTCTCGACTGTGGTCTCGTTCGTGATATATTTCGTGCTCATAGCGTTTGACGTCCTGCCGCTGTTCGCCGTTTCGGATAACCCCTATCTCTCTATGATAACCGTCCTGCTGTTTACGCTCACGCTCGACTCTCTCTGCGAAGCCGTTTTCAGCTACATATACTCGATGAAAATAGACGAAAAATACGGCTTCAACAAGATGACCATGAAAACCTTTATCGCCGACAAAATAAAGTCGTACATCATTTCGACCGCACTGTTTATAGCGCTGATGAGCGTTTTCATTCTCATCTACGAGTCTCTCGGCGACTGGATACTCCTGCTCTTCACCGGCGTGCTCGTTGCGGTGCTGTTCGCAGTTATGTTTCTCAACCCGTTCTTCTCGAAGATATACAACAAGTTCACCCCGCTTGAAGAGGGTGAGCTCCGCACAAAGCTCACCGCGCTCCTTGAAAAAAACGGCTATCACGTCAGGGAGATACAGGTGATGGACGCCTCGAAGCGCACCACAAAGTCTAACGCCTATTTTACCGGCTACGGCAGGTCGAAGACGATAGTTTTGTTCGACACCCTTATCGAAACCATGACCCCAGACGAAATAGTTGCGGTGTTTGCCCACGAGCTCGGCCACGGGCTTCACAAAGACGTCCTGAAGAACAGCATTTTGAGCATCCTCAATATGCTCGTGCTCGTTATAATGGCTTGGCTCACCGTCAAGACCGAGGCTATATACCCAGATTTCGGCTTTGCAGGAAGAAACTACGGCTTTGCGCTGCTTATGGTGCTTCTGGTGGAATTTCCTATCATCTCCCCTATATTCTCGGCAGTCGTTTCGGCGGTGTCGCGCAGGGCAGAATACAGAGCCGACGCGCAGGCGGTAAAGGAGGGCTGCGGGAACGAACTCATCTCGGCTCTCAAAAAGCTTTCAAAGGACAATCTTGCCCACCTCTCGCCCTCTAAGATAGAAGTCTTCCTCACGTATTCCCACCCGCCGATAAGCCTTCGCATAGCTTCGATAGAAAAGAAAATGTCAGAGCAAGGCTGAAAAAATTCCCCGCTGAAGCTTTCAGCGGGGATATTTTATTTACCGTTCTTTTCAAGGCTCGAAACGACTGCCCTGAACCAGTCCTTATTGCGCCAGCGGTCGAACGAGCCGTCGTCGAGACCGCAGTCGTCGATGCCGTGCAAAAGCCTCTCACAGATGCTTTCGGTCGAGTTGTGGGAGATGTTTTTCTGCGTCCATTCATGCCCCTCGCCGAAGAGCGTTCCCTTATAGGTGAATTTCTCGGGCAGGTTGTCGAAGTCTATTGCGCATTTCGCCGCCGCTTCAAGGTGGTATTTAGCCTTTTCCTCGTCGTTATGAAGGTTTGTATACAGCTTCGCGAGCCAGTAGTGCCGCGCATAAATGCGGCAGTTATAGAATCCGTAGAACCCGTCGTCAAAGATGACGTCGGCAAGCCTTAAAAATACCTCGTGCAGCCTAATATAGTGCTCATAGTCGCCCTTGTTGAACACGCAGAGGTTATAAAGGTCATATCCCGCGAGATCGAAATATAGCAGCATATTGCCGCAGGCTTCTTTTTTGCCCTTCTCTTTGTCGCCGCTGTTGCAGTAGAGTTCGCAAAGGAGCCTGTCTGTCGTGACCCACATGCTCGGCAGGGTATTGATGAGCTTCTCGGCTTCGTCGAATCTCTCTTCATACATGAGGTTGAGCACTAAAATCTGAGTCGCGGAATTGCGCTGCGCGCTGTCGGTGGATTCGCGGAGTATCCGCTCCGCAAGCTCTATTACCTCGTCGTTTGTACCGCTCGGGCTACCGTGAAGGGTTTGCATAAGCCTTGTGAGGCATTGAAGATCGTTCGGAAATTCCGCGACCGCTCTGCGCCAGACCTCGGCACGCTTTTCGGCTTCTCCGGTACGGTCATACCGAGAGCTTTCTGCCTCATATTCCGCGATCCTCTCGCGCTTTCTTATCTCGCCGACGCCCAGAAGGTCATCGACAGTGACGTTGTAATACGCCGCTATTCTCGGGAGCAGGCTGACGTCGGGCATCGATTCGCCGCGTTCCCATTTTGATACCGCCTGAGAGCTCACGAGCAGGAAGGAGGCGAGCTCCTCCTGAGTGTTGCCCTTTTCGGCGCGAAGCTTTTGCAGGTTCTTGTCAATGATAATATCCATAGTGATTCTCCTTAAGATTTGAATTTTTCGAACCGGGGCCCTTGTTATGATTTGATTATAACCCGTCGGTCAGGATATTTCAATGGCGGCGTAGTTGGACTTTGGTTGTAAAATCCAACTGACAGTTGCACAACAGGGTAAAACCGGTGTAAAAATAAAACTGTTACCGATTTTTAATCATTTTTGTCTTTTCAAACCGCGAAAAATCTGATATAATTCTTTTATAAGGTTGTTTGGCCGGAAAACGGAGGTCGGTGGCATTATGAAAAGGATCAAAAAACTGCTTTGCATAGCGTTAGCTTCGGTCGTGCTCGCTTTGAGCCTGTGCGTAGATGTCTCGGCCGACGTAAGCTTTACTCCGGATTTCACCGTTTATTCCGAGGCGGCGCTGCTTATAAATCTTGACACCGACGACGTTTTATACTCCAAAAATGCCGATAAGCAGCTCGTCCCCGCTTCGCTGACTAAAATTATGACCGCCGTCCTCCTTTTGGAGCAGTTCCAGAACGATATTTCGGCGCTGTCCACCACAAAGGTGTCGGGCGGGTATGAATGTTTCGATGAGCTTTATCTCCAGGGAGCCTCTACGGCCGACATTCAGGTTTATGAGGAAGTCTCGTACAAAGACCTCTTATACGCACTTATTCTGCGCTCGGCCTGCGAAGCCGCAAACATTATAGCGGTCAATCTCGGCGGCAGCCTTGAGGGCTTCGCGGAGATGATGAACATAAAGGCCGCCCAGCTCGGAATGGACAGCACACACTTTACCAACGCGCACGGGCTCTTCTGGGAAAATCACTACACCACCGCGAGCGATCTGGCAAAGCTCACTAAATACGCTATGAGCCTGCCGCTCTTTATGGAGGTCGCGAGCACCGAAACTTATCAGATGGCGGCTACAAATAAGCACTCCGAGCCCCGCACGATAAGTCACACCGTGCTTATGATGTCGAAGACCAACGGCGGGAGCTATTATTACGAATACGTCAGGGGAATAAAAACGGGTACCCTCGACGAGGCGGGCCGCTGCCTTATAACCACCGCTCAGAAGGACGGATATCAGTATCTTCTGGTGACGCTCGGCGCACCGCAGTATGACGAAAACGGCAACTCGGTGATGTATAACTTCATCGACCACAAAGCCATATATGAATGGGCGTTCAGCACCTTTGAATACACGACCATAATCAGCGAGACGGAGGAAATAGCCGAAGTCCCCGTGGAATACGGCGACGGCGTGGACTACGTTATAGTAAGGCCGAGCGAGGAGTTTTCGAGGATATGGAGCAAAAGGGTGTCGCCCGATTCCGTTCACAGAGACGTTGAGCTCAGCGAAAACGTGATCGCTCCCGTAAAGGCGGGAGACGTGCTCGGAAAGCTCGAACTGCAATACGGCGGGGAGACGCTCGCCGTTATAGACCTTGTAGCGACCACCGACGTTGCGCGCTCGCGTCAGAAAGAGCTCACCGCAGTGGCGCAGAGCTTTATCGGCTCGAACGATTTTTACCGAGCCGTTCAGTATACGGCAGCATTTTTTCTTATATACACCGTGCTGGTGATAATCCTGAAGATCGTGTTTGCGAGAGCCAACAAAAAGCGGGCGAAACTTTACGTCCCGCCCAAAAGAGACAATAAGAGGAACAACTGGTAAAAATAAAGGGGACGGATACTACCCCCTTCTTGACACCTATAACCCCGCCGAGCGCTGTGCTCGGCGGGGATTTTATATTTACCGCACTATTTCCATTCTCCCTTTGTCCATCTCGACGACGGTATCGCACAACACGTCAATGTCCTCCGCAGAGTGCGAGGCGATGAGTATGGTCTTCCCATGCTCTTTTAGGTCGAGCAGGTACCTGCGCATCTCCCCTACGCCGTCCTTGTCAAGACCGTTCATAGGCTCGTCCAAAATCAACAGGTCGGGGTCTTCCATTATTGCCTGCGCGAGTCCGAGCCGCTGACGCATACCGAGGGAATACTTCTTGACGCTCTTTTTGAGCTTGGGGTCGAGACCGACGAGCTCGATGCTTCTTCTGATGTCTTCATCGGTGATTTTGCGCTTTATATCGGCTAACAGTTTGAGGTTTTTAAATCCACTGTAGTACGGTATAAATTCCGGCGTTTCGATGATAACTCCTACGCTTTCGGGAAAGTCACAGTCAACGCCGATTCGCTTGCCTGCAACCGTGATTTCGCCCTCCGTGGGTCGAATAAACCCGCAGATGCATTTCATAAGCATCGTTTTGCCCGAGCCGTTTCTGCCGATGATACCGTGAATCTTGCCGTCTTCAAACTCGGCGGTTATGTTACGAAGTATCATATCTTTCTTGATTTTGAGCGACACGTTTTCGACCTTTATCATTCTAATCCTCCTTTGCCATAAGCGAGAGATTTTTGCGCTTTATCACGCTCACGCCGACAAAATACATCATGAGGTTCGCAGCGGCAAGATACAAGACCGACCCCCATATCGGGAATATCATCTCGTTGAACAGCTCGTTGTAGTGCTTGCCGGCGGTCGAGTGGGCGAACGGGAAGAGCCAGCAGATTTTCAGCCCGATTATTTGCAAAGCCATTCCCGCCCCGAGCATAAGAAGATTCGCGGCAAGGCCGATTATTCGGTTAAATCTTAGCGCGAGGGTCATCTGGAGCTGTGCGCAAAAGGTCAGGTGCAGAACCGTCAGCAGACTGCAAAGCACGACCGCTCCGGCAACCGAAAAGTTCGTCATCACAGAGAGGTCGAGATAGCTCAGCGGGTTGGTGCTTCTGAAATAAACCGTGTCCATAGTGTTTGAATTAACGAACTTTGCCGAGTTGCTCCAGACGTTTCCGATAAACCCCTGCGGCTGAATAGCCGTAAATCCGAATACGAACAGCACCGCCAGCATCGTTGCCGCCGACATTATCACAAAAGCGACCTGCGAACGGTACCACCTTGCGCGGCCTGCTCTTATGAGGACGAACGTCGCGTTAGCCGAGATGTCGGGGAAATCTATCATCAGCACCGCAAAAGTAAGCGTTATGACGGGTACGCAAAAAACGTTTGTGATGAACGTGACATACGGCTCGAATGCGTTGACGGGCTCGCCGAACATCGCGATATACTCCTTCATCGGGGCGACCGAAAACATATAGAGGCCGATAAGCGTAAACAGCATAATTATCTGCTTGTCGTTTTTGAGCCATTTTATGTACTCCGAAAGCGAAATTCCGAGCCGCTTCAATTCATCACCCGCTTTCCGAAAACTTTTCTCCCGAGGAGGTAAAACACCGCCGTGAGCCCTATAACCGCGGGAAAATAGAGCAGTCCGAGCCTGTCGTAATGTTCAAGCCCGAGCGCCGCCCTGCCGAAATCATTGAAAACGACCTGCGAATTGAGCGCCATCTGACTCGGGCATAAAAATCCCGCCCACTCGTTTCCCCTAAGATACATTCCGTTAAAGCCGTTATTCATCACAAACATCGCCGCTATCGGCAGCCCCAGTGCCTTATATTTGCTTTGGGTGAGAAGATACAAAAGCAGGCAGAGCGCCGATATCGCCGCCGAAAACAGAAACACCGTGAGCGCAGCGTTAAAAACGCAGAGATATTCGTTCTGCGAATTAAAAAGCGTCCCAAGCTGGGAGTGGAGCGGCACCCTTCTGAACATCTCCTCTTCGGTGTCGGGCCTGAATTCCGCAAGATACTCCGAATTTTTCGGAAAATGCAGATACACCGCCGCGCAGAAAATGATATATCCTACAGTCACCGAGCCCGCGCCCGAGAGAACGTATTTAAAGAAGGTCCTGTTCCAGTATTTTGAAAATTTCCCCTCGCGGATAAGCCTGAAGCGGTAGTTTCCCTTGAGCTCCGCAGCGGTCCCAAAAACGCTTGGAGCCGAGCACAGAAGCGGCAGAAACGCCGAGAACCATATCGCCTGAGAGGTCGTGCAGAAATCCGGCGCGGCATTTCGGTTGGATTCCTCCCTGAGCTCGGCGTGACTGTAGGAGAAGTATTTTAAGATGACAGTACTGCCATTTCGCCCTAAATCCGCGCAGGGCGACAGAAAAAGGAGCAAAACCGTTGTAAAAACCGCGAAAACATATCCCGTAACTGTATAAACCACATCTTTTTTGCTCACTGTTTCTACCTTCTCTCCGTTCTGCCGTAGGCCATAGCCACTATCTCGCCGGTAAGCGCATCGACAAAATATTTTTCCTCCTCGATGCTGTTTTGCGAATTCGGCGGGACATTCTTTCTGAAGCACCAGTAGGGCTTGAGTTCGAGCTCGCATGTCGTGACCGCCAGATCCTCGTAATACTCGGGATATTCCCAGAGCTCATAATACGGGTATTTTTTGCAGACCAAAACATAGTTGAGCTCGGCGGTAAAGCTCAGGTTTGCGTTTGGGGCGAGCTTTTTTGAGAGCAGCTCCGAAGCCGCGCCGAGGGTAAGAAGGCTGTCGCCAGAGTCTGTCGTGTCGCCGAGGTTATAGGAATAGTCCTTGGTGAAGTTTGTGAGAAGTTCCTTCTCAGAGCACCAACAGGCGATGTAGTTGTCGATCATAAACTCGGTGCCGCTCTCGATGGCGGCTTTGTCGCGAAGATACCTTCTGTCTTCGTCGTAATAGCTGCCGTTTTCGTCTTGAAGCTGAATTGTAAAGTAATACCCGTAGGTCTCGCGGGGCAGGGCCTTCACCTGAACCGTTTTGACGCTGTAGGAAAAGCTGTCGGGGTCGGCGGGAGCTATCTCGCCGTTGAAAAAGTCTTCGACAAACTCCACGGCTTCTTTAAGGTCCCATTCCTCACCGTCGTACATCTTATAGCTCAGGTCTTCGGGGATATCTTCGTAATCGAGGTCAAACTGCGCGACAGTTTCAAACGCATCGGGGTAATAGGTGTTTTCGGGAAGATCTGAGCCTACGGGAGTCCCCCACGTTGCGCCCATTGTATTGGTTATAAGGTGGAAAAGCGGGTCTTTGCTGTCGTCCGGTTTGAACACGTCGAGCGCGTAGGTCATGCAGTTCTGATTCAGAATTTTACCGTCAGGCTGCATTGTAGGCTCGGTCGTAACCGGCTCGTCGTCGTAATACGGGTCGCCCTCCTTCTTGTGCACCCAGAGCGATTCGTCGCAGGCGTCGTATCTGCCGCCGTAGAGATAATCCGCGTAGGCGTAGATGTCAAAATCCTCCGCTCGACCGACGGTAACGTTATATGTCGGCATAACGCTCCCCTCGCCCACCCTCGCCCGCTCGACGGTGATGTTTTTATAGGTCTTTTGCAGGTCGTAGCCGAGCTGCGCGCGGATAGTATCGACGTTTCCGCGCTCGGCGGGTTTGAGCTCTACAGATTCGCTCCCGACGGCATTTTCTCCCTCGTCTGTGACCGAAGCAGTCATTGCCGCAGGCGGTGAAGTCTCGGCTTCTTTGAGGCTGTCCGGCATCTCGGCGCAGGAGGAAAGCATCAAAACAGCTGCCAGAGCCGCGAAAATTCTTTTACGCTTATTCATCGTCTTTCTCTCCGTCAAATTCAAATTTTACGCCGTGGAACGAGACCGATTCTATCTCCGAAATGTCAATGGGCGCGATGAAGCCGATGTATTCGCAGTAGCCGCCGCTCTGCCGGTCTATCCAGCCGTTCTGCGACCTGAAGATCCCGCTGTCGAAGTCACGGGCCGAGCCGTCGCGCATATGCACCTCAAGGTTGTACAGATTCATATACGCGTCGCCGTCTTCTATCCCGAGTATCTCCGTGGGGCTTCCGCTGAGCCTTAAGAGCAGCCCGAGGGACGAGAGCTCGGCAGAAACGGTTATGCCCTCGATTTCGGCAGCTTCCGACGAGCCGACCGCTTCGAGCATATTGAGTTCGTCCCTTTTGATATCAAATACAAGATCCTCGCCCGAAAGCAGAACGAAATCCGCAAAGCCGCCGCCATCGGGGCGGTATCCGAAGCCGCCGAGGATTATTTCGCCGCCGTCGGGAAGCTCGGCAAAGCCGAAGTTGTAGTAGGCGTAGGTGAAAACGCTCCCACTCCGCGATAAAAGCGTAAGGCCGACGGTCCCGCCGTGGAAGTTGTCCGAAAATCTGCGGAACGTCGGGACGGCTTCGTCGGGAATATCACATTCCGAGGCGTCTACGTCGATTATCGCTACGATATAATGCCCGTCGCAGGCCGTGCCGACGATACTCGCCGAAAGGTTTTCAGCCGAGGCGGTGATGTTTTCCTCGCAGCCGTAGCCTTCGGCGCTGTCTATGATATCGATGTCAGCTCCGGAGCGCTCCACGGCGTCAGAGAAGAACTCCTTGAGCCTCAATATCCCCGCCCCCACCGAAAACACCGTTACCGCCCCGACGAGAATAAACACAACAGCCGCGGCCGCCGTCACGGGCAGACGTAGATATTTTCTCCCCGACCGCGCGGCGACGGCTCCCGCCGCTCGGCATATCCGCCGATAGGCGCTCTGCTTTATATCCTCGTCGAGCGCTAACGATTCCATCGCTTTTTTGTAATCTTCAAGGCGCATAAAAACCCTCCTTCAATCCCTCAAATGCGGCTCGAGCATTTTTCGAGCGCGTTCGAGCCTCTTCGTCACCGCGCTTACGCTTATCCTCAATATCTTCGATATCTGCAGCACCGACATTCCTTCGTAATAGAACATATGGATCACGATGCGGTATTTTTCCGGGAGCGACATTACAAGGTCGAGTATCTCCGTGCCCGAGTCGCTTGAAGAACTCTGACTGACAGCCTCCGAGCGGGCGTATTTTGAGTGCTTCAAAAAGTTCTTGCACTTATTTATCGTCACCCTGATGAGCCACGCCTTTTTGTGCTCCTCCGATTCAAACACGGGGTCGGTCTCGATGTATTTCAAAAAGACATCACAGGCGATATCCTGCGCGTCGAAGATATTCTTAAGGTAGCTGAAAGCAATCTTTGAAAGACTTTCATAGTAGGTCTCAAAAAGCTTTTCTGCCTCCTGCATTTTGTGAGCGGCCATTGTTTCACGTCCTTCATAATAAATACAACCGAGCTCGGCGGTTTGTGACAAAAATCTCCGAAGTTTTTTATGAGCTTTTGCGCCGCGGCCCGAGCAGCATGTATTTTATCCGTATCAAAGCATTATGCCGATACGGATAAGTCCATACCGGCATAATACACAACCTTATATTGAACGTCAAGTTTTATTCCTCTATCATCATTTTAACCTGTCTTGCCGCCTCTTTCGCCAGCTTTTTGAGCTCTTTTTCGTTTCCGTCGGTCTGTGCGGCGTCGTAGTAAGCGCGGTTCAGCACCTTCATAGTACCATAAGGCCCCATCTGCCAGGAAAGATATACGTTTTCCGTCGATTCAAGCGATATAAACGGCAGATAAATTACATTCTCCGTTTGCCCGTCCGACGTATCGGAGCCTGCTCCCACGGGCGAAAGCTTTATCTCGCCGCTCATAGAGTCGAAGAAATACTCCAAAAAATCGGCGGACAGCTCCTGCTTTTTGCTCGAGGGATTGAGTATCAGGTAATCGGTCTGCAGAGTGCTGTATTCAAAATCATAAAATTCGTCCTCGGCGCCGTTCGGGTTTTCGCAGTGGAATTTCAGGACTTTATAAAGCTCGTCGCCGCTGCCGTCGCAGTATTTTCCGTTCAGAATATCTATGTTTTTTATGGCATACTGCTCTATGGCTTTTCGGGGCGACAGCGTTTCCCGACGGTTTTCCTGCATCATTATTCCGTAGGGTATCCCGAAGTATTCGCTTCCGGCTTTGCAGGCAAAATCGGTAAACACATTTGAAGCTATCTTTTCGCCGAGACCTTCGATTTTTCCGAGGTCGGAATATGTATGGGAAAGTATACATTCCTCCGGGCCCAATATTCCGTATGTACAGAGTATGTCGATATCGCCGTCGCCTGCCATAAGCTTTATTTTAAGGTTTTCAGGTTCGGAGCACACCACGGTGCGCACTGTTATATCGCGGCTCATCTCGTAATTGGTGATTATCCTCTCAACGTCGCAGGTCTGAGCCGAGTCGGGCAGCGAATATGCGACGGTTATGTATTCCGGCGGGGACGTGCGGTCAAAGAAGCGGTATTTTATGTCGCCGTCGGTAAGTATCGAAACGATGTTTTCGTATACCGAGATCGAAGCTCCTTCAAGCTCCTCAAAGTTCATCAACTCGCTGCTCTCGCGGCTTTCGAGGGAATATTCGCACAGCACGCAAAACGCCTGATCCCAGGTCATAAATACAACGGAATCCGCCCTCGGGTCATAGCAGGCGTCGAAATAGAAGCCGCTCGCAAAAGAGCCCGCCGAAATGCCGCCCTGCTCGCTCAATTCTCCCGACTTTGCGTTAAATTCATATAAAATACATCTTGTGTAATCCGCAGGGTCTTCCGAAAAGACGAATACGCTGTCTTCCTTATATGAGCACATCATATATGCGCCGTCGCTTATCTTTACGGTGTTTTCAACCGTATCGCCGCCCTTTTTAACGCTTAAAAGCTGCATTTTCTGCCCGTCCTGCCGCATTATGGTCAGGTAGTTTTCCGAAGCTTCAAATCCGCAGCAGGTAATCCCCGAAAGTCCTTCGACTGCAGACTTGCCGATCATTTCTCCGCTTTGAGAATACGAGGCAACCGCTCCGCTTTGCGGGTCAAAAAGATAAAGAACGCCGCAGTTTGCCGAAATTCGGGAGGCGCCGGTTTCAAAAAGCTTCGAGCTTTCGCCCGTCTCGATATTCAGGCAGTAAACCGCGCCGCCGCTGACGGTATAAAGCGACTTTCCGATTTGGGTGTGATCCGAAAAGTGAGAAAACTCGGCCGGCACGGACAGGTCTTTCAATGGCGCAAAAGCCTCGTACTCAACGTCTTCTTTGAGGTTCTGTGACAAAGAAGAGTCTGAGTTTTCGGAATCGGCGCTTTTGTTTGTCTTGGCACCGGAGCAGGATGTCATAAGAAGCATAGCGGCCGTTATAACGGCGGCAAAAGGCATTGCAAAACAGTTTTTCATATATCCTCCGTGAGCAGGCATCGGCAGAGGTTATCCTGCCGGACATTGCTGTGTTCAGTATATCACGCCGGCAAACGGGCGTCAATTTCCAAAGCACAAACGGCAGGATCGGAGCATAAACAGTCTGGAAGGAGGTGGACGAAGAGTCATCAGAACATATAAGTTTACAAGCGGACACTTCTCCCGATATTGACATTCATAAAAAACAGGCTATAATATATAATATAATGATATTGACAAAATTCGGCTTTGCGCGGGGGTCGTGCGAGCCGAAGAGGTGGCGACAAAATGAAAGACCGTTTCAAAAATTACGTGAGTTACAGGACACTGCTCTGGCTCTTCGTTTTCGGGAGCTTAGCAGGATTCGTTATCGAGGGGATAAACGCGCTTATAAAGCGCGGCGCCTGGGAAAACCACTCCGCTACAGTGTGGGGGCCTTTCTGCATAATCTACGGCATCGGCGCGGTGGCGGTATACCTCGTTTCGCTTATACTTAAAGAGAGAAGTATGCCTGAGCAGTTTTTAATGTTTGCGGCTTCGGGGTCGGCAGTGGAATATCTTTGCAGCTTTTTGCAGGAAAAGGTGTTCGGCTCGCGCTCCTGGGACTACAGCTCGCGCTTTATGAACCTCAACGGCAGGACTTGTCTTGAAATGAGCCTTATATGGGGAGTGCTGGGTCTCGGATTCGCAAGGCTCGTGTTTCCTTATATTGTAAGAGCCGTAATGGCGGTGCAGGCGCACGACAGACGTGTGATCTGCGCTGCTATAAGCGTTTTTATGGCCGCGAATCTTATTGTGTCCGCCGCGGCAGTCTTCAGATGGAGCGAGCGCCAAAACGGTCTGCCTCCGAGCAACGCCGCGGAATCGTATCTCGATTCTCGCTACGGCGACGACGTTATGGAGAAAATATACGGCAATATGGAGTTTGCCAAAGAAAGTAATTCCGAAAATTAAAGGAGACACAGGGAAATTATGGGCATCTTTTTAACGCTTGCGTTTTTATTCTTCATAGGCTCGGTGTTCGGGTGGCTTTTGGAGCTCGTATACCGAAATCTTAACAACAAATCTCCCGGACTTATAAACCCCGGCTTCTGCACCGGCCCGTATGTGCCGCTCTACGGCTTCGGGCTCTGCGCGCTTTTTCTTCTGGCGCAGCTCGAAAAGCTCAACTTCCTCTCTCCGCCCTGGGATAAGCTCCTGCTGTTTGCGGCTATGGCAGCCTGTATGACCGCTATAGAATACATAGCGGGAATATTCTCGCTGAAAGTGCTTAAAGTCCGTCTGTGGGATTATTCCCGCCTGCCCGGAAACATTCAGGGGATAATCTGTCCGCAGTTTTCACTCGCCTGGGCGGCTCTGAGCGCGGTGTATTATTTTCTCATACACCCGCATATCATCGACGCCCTCGGCTGGCTCTCGCGGAACCTCGCCTTCTCGTTTGTCATCGGAATGTTCTTCGGAGTGTTTATTATTGACTTTGCACATTCCGCCGATATAGTCTCGAAACTGCATAAATTCGCCGCCGACAACGGCACCGTCCTCAGATATGAAGCCGTAAAGGCCCATATAAAAGAGCGTCAGACCGAGCTGAAAGAGCGCTACCGCTTCTTCAGGCCGTTTAAGTCGCAGACTCCGCTCATCGAGCACCTGAAAGAGATCTATGCCGAAGAAAAGGAGCGCCTCGGGCGCAGGCAGTAAAAAACAAGCCCCGTATGCCGAATACATACGGGACTTTTTTAATATTTTCTTAAAGCCGCTGCGTCACGAAGATGTCGTACACGGCTTTTATAGAGGTCTCAAAGTCTTCGTTCGTCACGCCGACGATGACGTTAAGCTCGCTCGAACCCTGGTCTATCATCTTTACGTTGACCTTTGCGTGGGCGAGCGCCGCGAAGATCCTCGCCGCAGTCCCTCGCTGCGACTTCATACCTCTGCCCACCACGGCGAGCAGCGCCACATCGCGGTCTATTTCTATCTTGTCCGGCTGGACGGAGGTCTTCAGCTCGCTGATTATCTGGCTCTCCCTGGCTTCGAATTCGTCCTTGTGGACGATGATGCTCATAGTGTCTATCCCCGAAGGCATATGCTCGAACGACACGCCGTTGTCTTCAAAAGCTTCGAGCACCCTTCTGCCGAAGCCGAGCTCCGAGTTCATCATATCCTTTTCTATGGTTACGGTGACGAATCCCCGCCTGCCGGCTATTCCAGTCACGACATAGGGGCTTATGTCGTCGGGGGCGCTTTCAACTATCATCGTGCCCTCGTCCTCGGGGCGGTTGGTGTTCTTGATGTTTATAGGTATGCCCGCCTGCCTCACCGGGAATATGGCGTCTTCGTGGAGCACTCCCGCGCCCATATAGGCGAGCTCGCGAAGCTCGCGGTAGGTTATCACCCTTATTGCCTCCGGATCGGGAACTATCCTCGGGTCGCAAACCAGAAATCCCGAAACGTCGGTCCAGTTTTCATAGAGGTCGGCTCCGACTGCCGCCGCGACTATCGAACCGGTTATGTCGGACCCTCCGCGCGAGAAGGTCTTAACGGTGTCGTTGGGCATCGAGCCGTAGAACCCCGGTATGACAGCGTTGCCGGTGTGCGCAAGCCTCTCGCGGACGGCGGCGCAGGTCTCTTTAAGCCTGAGCTTGCCGTCTTCCCCGAAGAATATAACGTCTGCCGCATCGACAAAGCTGAAGCCGAGGTATTCGGCGAGTATGAGTCCGTTGAGATATTCGCCCCTCGAAGCGGCGTAGTCTCTTCCTGCGCGGGCCATAAAGCTCATTCTTATCGTGGAAAACTCGCGCATCATTCTTCCCTCTATATTAAGCCCGAGACCCTTCACGATATCTATGTATCTCGCGACTATGGCCTCAAACATCTCCGAGAAGTCCGCTCCGCGGGCGGCCGCATCGTAGCAGGTATAGAGCATATCCGTCACCTTGGTGTCCTTCGGGGTGCGCTTTCCCGGCGCCGAGGGGACTACATAGCGCCTGCTTTCGTCGGCTTTTATTATATTCGCGACTTTTACAAACTGATTAGCGTCGGCGAGCGAGCTCCCGCCGAACTTCACAACCTTTGTATGCACTGCAAAATCTCCTTTGATGAGTCTTAGTACATTATATTATCAAAGAGCCGCTGCGTCAACCCATTATATTAACGAAATATTTCGGCGGGCGCGGGTGTGTTCTTGTGAAAAACGCTTGTGTTTGGCGGGAGAACAGCAAGGCAAAAGCATAAGAACTCACATGCGGTGCGCATTTAGGACTTGCGTCATTGAGCCGATAACCCGATTTTTGCCTGCGCTGTTTATTTGCCTCGCTTGGTGCTCGGCAAATGGGGAGACCCCCGACGAGGGTAATGCGGCGTCAAAAAGTGATATAAAGGTAACATGGTCACGCCGCATCTGTCGTTCGCTTCGCTCTCGACCCAACTAAGCTGCGCCTCGACTCGCAAGAGCTATGCGCATATGTGCCGGACAGAGCCGAACCAAATTCCAGCCCTCGAAGTGACTTTCAAGGAACCAAAATACCCCTCCCCTCGAGGGGAGGGGTCGGTCGTTCACCGAACGGTGAACGACCAGGGTGACAGGGTGGAACCCCCTCGCCCTCTCTGAGGGAGAGGGGGCAGGGGGTATGGAAGCAAAAAGCTCGACCGAAAACTCTTGGTTTAGCCGAATTAAAACTGCCTTCCAAAGCAAAAGCGGAACAAAAATGCCCCGCCTTTTATAAACTCACTTTGCGTTTTCCGCTGCCTTTACGGCGTTCTGCATCGAGTGGACTTCGTTGAGCGCCTTTTGAAGCGCCTTTTCCGACTGCCCGAGGGTGTCTTCAAGCTTTTCGGTCATCGCCTTTCTTATGCTCTGGTCCATAGCTTTGGCCTGCGCCGTGAGGTCGTTGGCGGCTTCCTGCGCCTGAATGACTATCTCGTTTTCCGAAACCAGCTTTTTGGCCCTCTCCTCCGCCTGCTTGATTATCTCTTCGGCCTGCGCATTGGCGTCGCTGATTATATCCGAGCGGTCGGCCACCATTTCTTTGGCGCGCTTTATCTCGGTCGGAAGATTATAGCGGATACTGTCGATGTATTCGCGGAGCTTCTCCGTATCGACAAGGCTCTTTTTGTTTGAAAACGGAACGGTCACCGCCTTGTCGAGCAGGTCGTCCATCATCTCCAGGATTTCGTCAATAGTCATTTTGTTTACCTCAATTCTGATATTTTTATCTTACGGCTTCATAAGCCTTTCTTTTATTCTTCCGGCTATCTCGGGGGGAACGAAGCTTGAGATGTCTCCTCCGAAAGAAGCCACCTGCCTTACCACGCTCGAGCTTAAATACATATTCTCCGAGCTCGTCACCAAAAACACCGTTTCGGCGTCGGGATAGAGCTTTTTGTTTATCAGCGCCATCTGGAACTCATATTCAAAGTCGGTCATAGCGCGCAGACCCTTTACTATCGCGCAGGCGCCACGCTCTCTGACGTAATCCGCCAAAAGCCCGTCGAGCCGCTCGACCGAAACGTTCGGCAGATCTTTGATGACCTCGCGTATCATCTCCATGCGCTCCTCGGCGGAGAAGCAGGGAGTCTTGTCGGCGTTGACCGAAACAAGGACTATAACCCTGTCGAAGAGCTTTGAAGCCCTCGTCATTATATCGAGATGCCCGAGCGTGACCGGGTCGAAGCTGCCGGGGCAAATTGCAAGTCTTTCTTTCATCTAATCTTCCTCGACTGTATATGTCGTCACAGCCACGGTCTTGCCGTAGCCGTATTCGCGCTTTTTGATAAGCCTGCCCACCCTTTCGGGGAGCATAAGCCCTGCCTCGTGCTCGCAGATAACTATCCCGTCCGAAGCCATTCTGCCCTCCAAAAGCGGCAGAGCTTCTTCAACGAGCCCTTTTGAATATGGCGGGTCGAGCAGAGCAATGTCAAACTCCGGGCAGTTTTTAAGATATTCGAGCGCGCCGATGTTAAGTATCCGCGAGCTCCCCGAAAATCCGCAGGAGTTTACGTTTTCGCGCACGATATTTATTGAATCCCTGCTTTTATCTATAAAAACGCAGCTTTTTGCGCCGCGGCTGAGTGCCTCCACGCCGAGCTGACCGCTCCCCGCAAAGAGATCGAGCACTCTTGCCCCCGGCAGGTCAAACTGTATCACCGAAAACATTGCTTCTTTGACCTTCTCCGAGGTCGGCCTGACGTCCTGCCCGTCGAGGGTCTTAAGGCGCTTTCCCCGCGCCGTGCCTGTTATTACTCTCATAACGCTTCTCCGAATCCTGAAATATGATTATTATCCGAAATCCGACAACTATTATACTTGATTTTTTCGCGGTTGTCTATACCCGTAGGAAAAATTAAGACAATTTGTCATTAAAAGGACCCTAAAAGCCGTCTATGACGTCATAACGGGGCCGTAAAACGAGCTGCACGAATGAGAGCTCAACCTGCCGTTAAGCTAAAATGCCGCACATCTCAGAAATCTTTCCAACGGTGGACTTCGCATTTGGCATACTTCGGATCCGTCTTTTTGATTTTGCGGCATCGGATCGCTTGGACAAAGGCAAAACCCTCTGCAAAAAAGCTGAAAGCAAGGGTCACGGTCAGCCAGAATACAAGGTATATATTTGCAGCTTCTTTCACTGTAGTGAAAAATCCAGAAGATAAAACGACAGGAGTGCCCAAAACCAGTATTATTTGCAAATAGTGAAGTACGCTGTATGCCCAATGGATATTGTCGTAATCGCTCAATCCCGTATGCTTCCGTATAAATTTTACCGCTCTGCTCTGTTTGACGTATTCTTTAGGGTGTGCATTTCTTAAAGGATGATAAAACTCTGCCAAAGCTCTTTCTATACGTTTTATGCTCACGTTGATAATGAAGCTCCAAAATACCGTGTTGAAAATGCAGCAGACGATCCATAACATATCTCGTCAAATCTCCTAAGAATTATTTCGGGTCAGATCTTCGGATATTTCATTAAAATCTCAGCGATTTCCTTCTCTTTTCGGCTGCTGTAGTTATCGCCGAATCTTTTAAACAGTTCGATCTCCTTGTTAAAATACAGCCGGCGAAAATCGGTGCTTTTATCTCTGTTCAAACGCTCGCTGCGCTCATATTCGATAGAGATGCAGGAAATTACAAAGCTTAGTATCTCGTAGAAGAAATCGTCATAGTTATTAAACTCTTTTACCGTGACGCCGCCTCTTTCATCGTAACACTCAACGATATAAGCGTGATCGCCGCAAACGGATGCACTTAAAGTGTCGTGAATACACGAATCCGCTTCCGGAGACTTAATATCAAAATCCGCCTCGGGCAGTTTCTGAAGTATAAGTTCGATAATTTCTTTGGATCTTTTATCCGCATAAATAACCATATCAGCTGACCTCCGTAAAAATATTCTGACCTGTTTGATTACAAAGTCATCACATATAGATGATTAACACCATTATACTTGATTTTTTCGCGGTTGTCTATACCCGAAGGAAAATTTATGAGAAAAACGCCGATTTTTTCGTCCCGAAGCTCATTCGAGTGCCGAAGGCTCTATGCCTGCTTCGCGCGCGGCTCTCTTTTTGGCGATGGCAAAGAATATCAGGAAGCAGATTATATGCACGGCCGTCGCCATAATCCAAGATATCGGGTAGGATATGTAAAGCGTCGTTAAGCAGTCGCTCACGCTGGCG
Source organism: uncultured Clostridia bacterium (assembly GCA_947631535.1). Taxonomy (GTDB): domain Bacteria; phylum Bacillota; class Clostridia; order Oscillospirales; family Ruminococcaceae; genus Faeciplasma. The sequence goes on from CANRLU010000001.1 coordinate 44,545, forward strand.
CCCGTCGCCTTATATGACGCGAAATAGGTGAATATCCATAAAATCCTGAAGCCGCAGACGCAGAGTATAGAGTCTATCGTCGGGATAAGAGAGCGCCCTATTCCGCGCAGCATGCCCACCATAACGTCCATAGTGCCGCAGGTGAAATATGTAAGACAGATAACGTTCATTCTCACTATGCCGTAGGCTATTTCGCTCTCGCTGTCGGTATAGATCGAAAGAAGCTGCGTTGCAAAGAGCTTTGCGAGCACTCCGAGCCCGAATCCCACCGTGATCACTATGCCGAGACATTCGTAAGCCGTGGTTTTTATCCTCTTGAACTTCTTAGCGCCGTAGTTCTGTCCGGCAAAGGTAATGGCGGCCTGATATACCGAGTTCATGGCAGTGTAGATAAATCCCTCTATGCTCGCGGCGGCGCCGTTTCCGCCCATTACCGCCGAGCCGAAAGCGTTTACCGACGACTGGATTATAACGTTGGATATCGAGAACACCGAGCCCTGTATCCCCGCCGGCAGACCTACGCCGATTATCTTCACGAGCTTTGACCAGTGTATTTTTATCTTTCTGATATAAAGCTTAACGGGGCCGTCGGTGCGCATAAGGCATATAGTTACGAGTATCGCCGAGACCGCCTGCGAGATTATCGTTGCAAGAGCTACGCCGGCAACATCCATGCCGAAGCTGATGACGAAAACGAGGTTGAGTATAACGTTTATTATCCCCGAGAACATCAAAAAGTAGAGCGGGCGCTTAGTATCGCCGACGGCTCTAAGAATCGCCGCGCCGAAATTATAGAGCATATTGAAGGGCGTGCCGATGAAGAATATCTTTACATAGAGCGCCGAGAGATCTATAACGTCGTCGGGGGAATCCATAAGCTCGAGCATCCCGCGGGAGGCAAAGAAGCCGAAGATACCGACGATTACTCCGCTCAAAAGCGCTATCGCGACCGACGTGTGAACGGCGTCGCTGACGTCTTTCATCTTTCCGGCGCCGAAGCTTTGCGAAACGAGCACGCTCGCGCCTATCGAAAGCCCCATAAATACGTTGACGATTAGGTTGATGAGCGCTCCGGTAGAGCTTACGGCGGCGAGCGAGGTATCGCTTCCGAACTTGCCGACGACTATGATATCGGCGGCATTGTAGAGGAGCTGAAGCGTGCCGGTGAGTATCAGAGGGATCGTAAAACGGATAATATTCGGGAATATTGGGCCCGAGGTCATATCCATTGTTCGGGAAGAATGACCCGTAAGTGAGATTTTCAAGGAATCAGCCTTCTTTTAAATATAAATATCAAGTGTATATTACTCTTTTGCGCTCCGGTTTTCAATAGATTTTTCGACATTCTCCGAAACTGTCAAACGGACGGGCAATATGGTGCAAATTTTTGTTCTTTAATTAAATCCGGCGACGCTTTTTCGGGTATGTGAAATTTGCTCTTGAAATAATCGGCGCGGCGCGTTATAATACTTATCGTGAAATTCTCCCGAAAAGGACAGTGCATATTATGGATTTTTCCGCTGTTGACGCAAAGTTTGCCTATAACGGTTTTCTCGGCGTTGAGCTTTTTGACGACAGGACAAGCTTTTCGGTCTGGGCGCCGGAGGCCGAAGAAGTTTTGCTCAAGCTTTACAGCGTTCAGGAGGACGCCCCCTGCGACCAGATACCTATGAAAAAAGACGAGAGCGGCGTGTGGAGATATTCCTACCCGAAAAGCCTGAAAGGACTTTATTATACCTATGCGTTCACCTACGGCGGCGTTACCCGCGAATGTATCGACATAAACGCCAGGGCCGCCGGAGCAAACGGCTTGAGAGGCTATATCACCGACCTTGCTGGCACCGACCCTTCGGGCTGGAAAAACGAGGGCTATGTGAGCCTCGGCAGCCCCTCGGACGCCGTTATATACGAGCTCTCCGTCCGCGATTTTTCCTCAGACCCGTCTTCGGGAGTGGCAGAGGCCTCGAGGGGTAAATTCTCCGCTTTTACCGACAGACGCTCTCACCTGCCGTCGGGCGAGCCCACCTGCCTCGGGCATATAAAAAAGCTCGGCGTGACGCATGTTCACCTGCTGCCGGTCTTCGATTTTGAGGGCGTGGACGAAAAAAAGCCCTCCGCCGCCTACAACTGGGGCTACAATCCCTCTAACTACAATCTTCCCGAGGGCTCGTATTCCCGCGACCCCCGCGACCCCGAGCTTCGCATAAAAGAGCTTAAAAGCCTTGTTTCGGCTCTTCACAAAGAGGGCATAGGCGTGGTGATGGACGTTGTTTACAACCACACCTACCGCTCGAAGGACTCCTGCTTTAACGTCACCTATCCCGATTACTACTACCGCCAAAGCGCCGACGGGGGCTTTTCAAACGGCTCGGGCTGCGGCTGCGAGCTCGCCACCGAGCGCGCTATGGTGAGAAAATACATCGTCGATTCCGTGCTGTGGTGGGCAAAAGAATATAAGATCGACGGCTTCAGGTTCGACCTTATGGCCGTTCTCGACATCGACACGGTGAACGAAATAGCCGAAAGGCTCAAAGAGATAAATCCCTCGGCGCTGCTTTACGGCGAGGGGTGGACGGGCGGAGCCTCGGCACTGCCCTATGAGCGCTCGGCTTCAAAGGGAAACGCCCGCAGAGTGCCGAAATACGCCTTTTTCAACGACAGCTACCGCGACGCGATAAAGGGCGATAACTTTAACGACCCCGAGCTCGGCTATATAAGCGGCAACTATCACTACAGGCAGTCGGTGATAAACGGACTGCTCGGCTCGGCGGTGTGGGCGGGCTCGCCCTCGCAGATAGTCAACTACTGCGAGTCGCACGACAACCTAACGCTGTGGGACAAGCTCACCGTTTCGGCGGGAGGCTGCCACGACGACGATCGCAAAAAGATGTCGAGGCTCGCTATGGCGCTGGTGATGCTCGCGCAGGGAGTGCCGTTCATTCAGGCGGGGCAGGAATTTCTGCGCTCAAAGCCCCTGGGGCACGGCAGATACGACCACAACAGCTATATGTCGCCCGACAGCGTAAATTCGCTGAAATGGTATAAGCTCGACGAAAATCTTCGCGAATCGGAATACTGCCGCGGGCTGATAGCCTTCCGAAAGGCGCACCCCGTCCTGCGGCTCACGAGCTTTTACGACATCGAGCACGCGGCACAGGTGCTCTCTTCGCCCGACGGCACCGTTGCGATAAAGCTTTCGCGCGGCGAAGAGATGCTTATTCTCGTAAACCCAATACCCCGCGCAAAGATGTTCTTGCTCCCCGACGGCGAATGGTATCTTCACGTGAGCGACATAAAGGCTTCAACCGAGCCGCTCGCCACCTACTGCGAGGCAATAGTTGTTCCGCCGATATCGGCGATGGTGCTCATAAATAAATCGTGAAAGGAGAATAAATATGGACACGAAAAAGGTTTTTGACTATATAGACTCTATGCGCGGCGAGATGTGCGCCGTCCTCGGCGAGCTCATATCCTACCCGAGCTTTAAGCAGGAGCCGGAGGAGGGCGCTCCTTACGGACGCGCCGCAAGGGACTGTCTCGATTCCGCTCTCAAGATATGCGAAAGGTTCGGCTTTGCGACGGATACCGTGGGCGACCGCGCGGGGATCGCATCTTTTACCGAGGGCGAGCCGCTTTTGGGGATACTTGCCCACCTTGACGTCGTTTCCGCGGGCGACGGCTGGACGTTTGAGCCCTATAAGGCGACGGTCAGGGACGGAAAGCTCTACGGCAGAGGCGCTATGGACGACAAGGGGCCGGTGGTGTCGGTTATATTCGCCATGAAGGCTCTCAAAGACCTCGGCGTGCCGCTTAAGCGCGGCTTCGAGCTGATACTCGGCACCGACGAAGAGTGCGGCTCGTCGGACATAAAATACTTCAGAAAGCACCGCAAAATGCCGAAGTGGCTCTTTACTCCCGACGCCGAATATCCGCTTATAAACATCGAAAAAGGGCGGATAGAAAGCAGATTTTCCGCGCCCTGCAAGTCGGAAAAGCTTATGTCGCTCCACGGAGGAAAAACGGTGAACGCCGTTCCCGCCTCGGCGAGCGCTGTTGTCGGCGGGATAAGCGAAGACGAGATAAACTCCGCGATAAAAGCCGCCGGCTGCACGGCAGTATTCACCCTTTCGGCCGAAGGCGGCGCAATAAAGATAGATTCGCGCGGGGTGAGCGCCCACGCCTCCACTCCCGAGACCGGCGACAACGCCCTGACCGCGCTGATAAAGCTTTTGCAGGCGCTGCCTCTCGATATGCCCGCAAAGCAGCTGCTTTCGGGGCTGGCAAAGGAGTTCCCGTATAAAGAGACCGACGGCGCAAGTGCAGGTGTCGCCGCGAGAGACGAAGTCTCGGGCGCGCTGACGCTCGTTCTGAGCGTTCTCGACTACGACGGCAAAAGTTTCGGCGGCGCAATAGATATCCGCTTCCCGGTGTGCGAGACGGCAGCCTCGGTATGCAAAAAGCTCGACGCCGCGCTGAAAAGGGCGGGCTTCGAGGCGCACTCGGGCGGCAGCGAACCTCACTGCGTGCCGTCGGACAGCCCGTTTGTCAAAACTCTTCTTGAAGCCTACAGCTCGGTAACAGGCAAAAAAGGCGAATGTATCGCCATCGGCGGGGGGACTTATGTCCACGGCATACCGGGCGGCGTGGCCTTCGGCTGCGAAGTATCCGGCGAGGATAACCGCATACACGGCGCCGACGAATTCATAAGGGTAGATGCTCTTGCGGAAAACGCCAAGATCTTCGCCGAAGCGATAGTAAGGGTATGCAACGGCGGCGAACCGGTTTAGATAAAGCCCAAAAAATGTCGATAAAAAGACGGTATGGCCAAAACCATACCGTCTTTAAATATGCGGGTTTGATGCCCTGCGGTCTTGCCGGCGGGGCTTTTTGCAAAAGCTGCGCGTCAGATAGAATCGGCTATGTCAACGTTCACGCCCTTGAGACCGACATAGGCGCCCTGGGCCGCTTCGGAGGACTCGGGGTGAGCTATGAGCCACTTATTGCACGCCCAGAGGAGCTTATCCTCTTCGGAAGCGGGAGTGATGGCGGGCTTTTCGGTGTTCGTCCCCGCGGGGAGCGCAACAAGCACTCTGAATCCCTTGGCGGGGTCGGTGTGGCAGGGAGCATAGTGGAGGGTGGTGGCATAGCACTCCACGATAACGCCCTTGGGCGCGCGAAAAGCCTTTACCTTGGCGGTGTCGAGCACGCCGTCGGTTATCTCGTCCTGCTTTGCGAGCAGAAGAATGAAGTCTTCGGTGCCGAGGTTGAACTCGCTGTCGCGGTGATATTCAACGCAGTTGAGCTTGGTATTGTGACCGTTGCACCAGCCGAGCTGCACCGGCATACCGCCGAATAAATGCTCCGAGACTGCCTTGGCTGCGGGAAGAGACTGCAAAGACGGGTCCATAGCAACATAGTCAGTCCCCTCGGGCAGAGGAGTTTTGCCAAGGGCGGCAACAATCTCGGCGGCGGTATCCTCAAGACCGCTGACCACCTTGCCGTAGCTCTTGAATTCGGGGTCAAAGACAGAATAAATTTTCATAAAATTTCCTCCTTTTAGCTTAAAACTTGCTGCTTATATCATAGCACATTTATCAAAGAAAGTAAAGAGCGATTTTGAGGAAGGTAAGCGCACATTTGCCAATGTTCTTCGCTATGCCACTCCCCCGCTTGACATTTTTACGCGACGGGGCTATATTATATTCAGAAAGGGGGCTCGTTCGTGGACATATCGGCTTATATTTCGGGAGGCAGGGCGGCCTCGGCGGTGCTCGCCTGCGGCGGCAGCGGAAGCCGCATGGGTGAAAACAAGCTTTTGATAAACCTCTGCGGAAAAACCGTGATAAGGCGGTCGGCAGAGGCCCTTTGCAGCTGCCCCGACATCATAAAAATCATCGTTCCCGCGCCGCCGGAGCTTTGGGATACCTATAAAGCCGAGCTCTCGGGGCTGCCCGTACCCATTGTATTCTGCGAAGCGGGAAGCACAAGGGCGCAGTCGGTCAAAAATGCAGCCGCTCTTGCCGAGGGCGACCTCATTCTCATTCACGACGGCGCACGCCCGCTCGTCACGGAGCGTGAGATAATCCGCTCGATCGACGACGCCCAAAAATGGGGAAGCTCGGTCGTCTGCACGCCGGTAAAGGATACCCTCAGATTCTTCGACGGCGAAAAGAGCCTTTGCCCCGACAGAAGCTGCCTTTACACCGTCCGCACGCCGCAGACATTTTCGCTTTCGCTTTACAGATACGCCCTTTCAAAGGCCGACGGCGATCTTACCGACGACGCCCAGCTCCTCGACGCTATAGGCGTAACGCCGCACATAACCCCGGGCGAATACCGCAACATTAAGCTCACCACCCGCGAGGATATTGCCGTCGCGGAGGAATATCTCGGAGGGAAAACTATGAGGATAGGTCAGGGATACGACGTTCACAGGCTCGCCGAGGGCAGAGAGCTCATTCTCGGCGGCGTGAAGATAGACTATGAAAAGGGGCTTTTGGGCCATTCCGACGCCGACGTGCTCGTTCACGCGATAATGGACGCCCTTTTGGGAGCCGCCGCTCTCGGAGACATAGGAAAGCTCTTTCCGGACACCGACGAAAAATATAAGGGAGCCGACAGCTTAAAACTCCTTGAGGCGGTGGCGGAGCTTCTCGGAAAAAACGGCTTCGCGATATCGAATATCGACGCTACTGTAATCGCGCAGGCGCCGAAGCTTGCTCCGCACATTGAAAAAATGCGCGAAAATATAGCGAAAGCTGCGGGAATAGGCGCTTCGCAGGTATCGGTAAAGGCGACTACCGAGGAGGGTCTCGGCTTCTCGGGCAGGAAGGAAGGCATAGCCGCGCAGGCGGTCGCGATGATTTTGCGAAAAAATTAAAAAAATTTTCTCAAACCCCTTGCATTTTTTGCGGGGATTTGATATAATAACAAAGCTGTGTTGCTCCACCGGCTTGGTCGCAGCGATCTTGGGATATAGCCAAGCGGTAAGGCAGCGGACTTTGACTCCGTCATTCCGGTGGTTCGAATCCACCTATCCCAGCCAAAGCCCCCATATAGCGAATATTGCGGCATCGCCAAGTGGTAAGGCACTGGACTCTGACTCCAGCATTCCCTAGGTTCGAATCCTAGTGCCGCAGCCAAAAGGTACCGACTGAGGTCGGTACTTTTTTTGTGTAAATTTTCCTTTCACTCTGATTCCAGAACATGGAACATATACAGGCGTTTTTCGTTATATTGCACAAATTTTGCGGCCTTGCATGTAAAAATACGTGCTAAGGCTATTTATTTTGCATTAAAACGGTGATATAATGTTTATAAGAACAGGGGTGTTTTCCGCGGCGGCGAGCTGTGGGAAATCTCCCGATAACACTTAGAAAGGCAGTCCTGAAATGGCGGAGCAACATAACGGTATGCGCAGATTTTACACCGGAGTAGTCCGTCACCGCAAGCTCATACTCATACTGTTTCCGGTGATATTTGCCGTGTGCCTGATAACCCAGAATATGGTGGCGGTAAATTACGATATGAACGATTATCTTCCCAAAGACAGCCCATCGACGGTCTCGATAGACGTGATGCGCTCCGAATTTGAGGGAGGTATTCCCAACGCCCGCGTGATGATAAGAGACGTGACCGTTCCGGAGGCGCTGGAATATAAAGAGCGGATAAAGGCCGTGGAGGGAGTTACCGGCGTTACCTGGCTTGACGACGCTGCGGATATAACCGTTCCGCTCTCGATGCTCGATAAAAGCACCGTCGAATCCTACTACAAAGACGGCGCTGCCCTGCTGACGGTCACCATAGCCGAAGAGAGCAGGATAACCGCAGTACCGCTTATCCGCGAAATAATAGGAGACGGCAACGCTATGACGGGCAGCGCGGTATCCACCTCGGTGGCGACTACAAACACCGTCTCTGAGATACATAAGATCGCGGCTTTTTCGGTGCTGTTCGTGCTCTTCGTTCTGCTCGCGACAACAAACTCCTGGATAGAGCCGCTGCTGGTGCTGCTCGGCCTCGGCATAGCCGTTATCATAAATTCCGGCAGCAACATTATTTTCGGGGAGATATCCTTTGTGACCAACGCTGCGGGAAATATCCTGCAGCTCGCGGTCTCGCTCGATTACTCCGTATTCCTCATACACCGCTTTGAAGAGTGCCGCGGCAGCAGCTCCGACCCCGAAAGCGCTATGATAGACGCCCTGTGCCTGTCTACTTCCTCTATCCTTGCAAGCGGCCTCACCACCGTAATAGGATTCTTAGCGCTCGTTTTGATGCAGTTCCGCATCGGGCCCGACCTCGGCCTTGCTCTGGCAAAGGGCGTAGCAATAAGCCTTATAACGGTATTCCTATTTATGCCCTCGCTGATACTTTCCTCATATAAGCTCCTCGACAAAACAAGGCACCGCTATTTTATGCCCGCCTTTAAGAAGTTCGGCAAGGTGATACTTAAAATCTCGGTCCCTGCGGTGTGCGTCTTCCTGCTAGCAGTGGTGCCCGCCTATCTTGCATCAAACTCGAATGACTACTATTTCGGAGCTTCGCACATCTTCGGCCCCGAAACTCAGCTCGGAGCCGACACCGAAGACATAAGAGAGGTCTTCGGCGACAGCGATACCTACGTTCTGCTGGTGCCAAAGGGCGATACCGCCACCGAAGCCGCACTTTCGAAAGAGCTGCACTCTATAGAGCACGTCACCGGTATAATTTCCTATGTTGACGCTGCCGGCGCGGAGATACCGCCGGAATATCTTGACGCCGGCACTCTGGCGCAGCTCGAATCGGAGCATTACAGCAGAATGGTCATTTCGGCAGACGTCCCATACGAGGGCGAGAACACCTTTGAGCTCGTGGAGCGGATACGCGATACCGCAGGCAGGTATTATCCCGACGAATTTTATCTTGCCGGTGAGGGCGTGAGCACCTATGACCTTATGAAGACCGTTACCGTAGATATGGTAAAGGTGAACGCGCTGGCGATAGGCGCGGTGTTCCTTGTTCTTCTGCTGACGCTGCGCTCGGTATCGCTGCCTGTGATACTCGTTCTCTCGATAGAATCCGCCATATGGATAAACCTCGCAGTCCCCTATTTTATGGGCACGCCCTGCTTTTATATCGCATATCTCATAATCAGCTCGATACAGCTCGGCGCCACCGTTGACTACGCCATTCTTATGACCGACAGATACCGCGAGAACAGGCAGTCGCTCGGCAAAAAAGAGGCGGTTATACAAACCGTCTCCGACGTTACGGTCTCGGTACTCACGTCGGGCAGCGCGCTCACCGTATGCGGGCTGCTGCTCGGATATATCTCTACAAACCGGCTTTTGGCACAGCTCGGAATATTCATCGGCCGAGGGAGCATATGCTCGCAGCTGATAGTTATGTTCGTTCTGCCCGGAGCGCTTATGCTGTTCGACCGCTTTGCCTCGGGCATAAAGAAAAGCGGTAAAAGCTCCGGCAAAAAGCAGCAAAAAGTAATGGAGGAGGCATAGTATGAAGCGCAGAAAGAGTATTGAAAAAATCGCCGCAGTTCTGCTCGCGAGCGCAGTAGCGCTCTCGGAGCTGCCCGCCGTAAGGGCAGGTGCGGCCGAGCCGAACACTCCGAAAGAGGAGGTCGTATACATAAACCTCAACGCCGACGGCTCGGTAAAAGAGGTAAACGTGGTGAATATCTTCGAGCTTTCGGAGGACGGCGAGATAACCGACTACGGCCGTTACGAAAGCCTGCGGAATATGACCACCACCGACGAAATAGAGTATTCCGACGGCGAAGTAAAGATCGGCGCAAAGGCTGGAAAGCTCTATTACGAGGGGAAGGCCGCCGAAAACACGATCCCCTGGGACATCGGCGTCACTTATTATCTTGACGGCGCCGAGACCTCGGCAGCAGAGCTTGCCGGAAAGAGCGGCGCTCTCAGAATACACCTGAGCATAGCCGAAAACAAGAACTGCCGAGGCGGCTTCTTTGAAAGCTACGCTTTGCAGGCGTCTTTGACGCTCGACACAAAAAAGTGCTCTGATATTATTGCCGACGGCGCCACCGTGGCAAACGTGGGGAGCGACAAGCAGATAACCTACACCGTCCTGCCCGGAAAGGGCCTTGAGGCCGACGTTTCGGCCGACGTGACCGACTTCGAAATGGCGGGGCTTTCAATCAACGGCATACCGCTCAAGCTCAACGTCGAGATAGACAGCGAAGAGCTCAGCGGCAGGGTCGCCGAGCTTCAGGACGCGCTTAAAGAGCTCGACGACGGCGCAAAAGAGCTTAACGACGGCGTTTCAAAGCTTAAGGGCAGCGCCGAGGAGAGCCTTAAAAGCGGGACTTCAAAGCTTTACGGCGGCGCAAAAGAGCTGCAAAGCGGACTAAAAGAGCTTGAGGACGGCGGGACGGAGCTGCAAAGCGGCGCCGGCGAATTGCAGTCGGGCGCGGACACGCTCGATAAAGGCGTAAACGATCTTAAAAGCGGCATAGAGCAGATAGGCAGGGCCCTCGACGAACTTAACTCAAAGTCTGGAGAACTGCGCGGCGGTTCGGCGGAGTTCAAAGAGGCGCTCTCGACGCTTTATTCGGCGCTCGGAGGAGTTTCGGCGTCGTCGCAGGGGCTTTATGCACTCACCGACGCCTCGGCGCAGATAAAGACCGGCATCGGCAGTCTCACCGAGGGTGCGCGTGCGCTAAAAAGCGCGGTGAGCTTTGAGGGTTACAAGGCAGTGATGCTGCAAAACGGTCTCGACATAGATGTGCTCAAGCAGAACAACACCGACGCCGCCGCGGCTTTAAGAAACGTCTCCGCGGCGCTGAACGAAAAGCTCCCGCTTTTGCAGATGTTCGGAATAGACACCTCCACCCTCACGGGGCTTATGACGCAGCTCGAAGACGTCGCGCTGCTTCTGGAGGCCGACAGCGCTGCCGTAGACGGCGCGGGAGCTTATCTCGACGCCGTGAACGGCAACATCTCGACGCTTTTAGACGGCGCCGAAACGCTTCAAACCGGCTATGAGCAGTTTGACGGCGCGATATCCTCGCTCGTCAGCTCACTCAGCGGAATGGCATATAAGGTCTCGGAGCTGTCGTCGGCCGTGAGCACGCTCGTATCGGAATATGAAAAGCTCGACGGCGGGATATCCGCCTACACCGACGGCGTTGCGCAGATAGTTGCGGGGTATTCGCAGATATCGGACGGCGCGGCGGAGCTCGCCATAGGCAGCGGCGCGCTGAAAGAAGGGGCCGACTCGCTTTACGGCGCCACCGGCGAGCTGCTTTCGGGGATAAAGGAGCTTTACAGCGGTTCCGGCAGCCTGAAAGACGGCGCGGGAGCTCTTGACGAGGGCGTTTCGGAGCTCATCGCGGGAATAGACGGGATATACGGCGGGACCGGCGAACTCAAAGACGGCACCGGCTCGGTGAAAGATGCGACCTCGGGAATGGATACCGAGATAGAAGACAGAATAAACGGCCTGCTCGATTCGATAACCGGCGGAAACAAAAAAACGGAGTCGTTTATCTCGGAGCTGAATACAAACATAAAGAGCGTTCAGTTCGTCATTCAGACCGAGGGCATATCGAAGGCAAAAGAGGAAATAGTAAGCGAGGCAAGCCCCGAACCCACGCTTTGGCAGAAATTCCTCAAACTTTTCGGACTTTACCGCGAAAAGGCGGAAGCAGACGGATAAACCGTCCCGCCTGATGTTTTTACCATAACTGTATCCGCCCTGCCCGCAAAGGCAGAGCGGATATTTTATGCTTTTTCAGATAATATCGGGATTCGGAGCTATTCCTCCGTCACCTTCTGCCCGTCTTTGAGCGGTGCGCTCGTATGAACTACCGTCGGGGCGCTCGAATAGCCCTCCGCCTCGACCGTAACATAGCCGTCGCCGAAATAGCCGCTCTCATCGGGCTCGCAGCGGGTCAGGCGGACTTTCGTAACGGTGAGTATCTCTGCAGAAAAGCCCTCCTCGCTCTCGACAGTGAAGATGTAGTCGCCGTCCGGCTCGCTGAAAATCGCGCTCTCGGGCAGGAGTATCATATCGTCTATGCGGAGCGGGCGGTCGAGCTCTACCGTCGGCTTTGTCGAATAATAGAGCTTTTCGCCGAAAAAAGTGAAGAAGATGATTATTGCGCAGAAAATAACGCTTGCGGCTGTAACTGCTTTTTTCATAGCTTATACGCCTCCATCGACTCTTCGAGCGTTTCGCGGAACATAACGAAGAGCATTATTATCGGGAACATATAGACAGTTCCGCCGGCATATCGAACGTTTTCGGGGATATCCCCGAGGACGACCGAGAGAGGGTATATCCCCGTGTTTTCCATCGAGAAGATAAGCGCCTGATCGATCATATTCCAGCTCTCGCAGAAAATCAGTATCGCGAGCGAAACGACGGCGGGCTTGATTTGCGTGAGTATCGCACAGCGGAATGTCCTTATCACCGACGAGGTCTCAAGAAGAGTGTAGTCAATAAGGTCGTTGGGGACCGTTTTCATAAACTGCCGCAGCAAAAAGACCGCGAACGGCGAAAACATCATCGGGACGGTGAGCGCAAGAGGTGTGTTGAGCATATTGAAGTCGCGGAGCTGAATGTAATTCGGCAGGAGCGTAGCCTGAAACGGCAGGAGCATCACGAGAATAAACACAAAGAACAGCGCGTCGCGCCCCTTGAAATTCACCTTTGCAAAGAGGAATCCGAGAGGAAGCGAGACCGCTATACTCACCGCGGTTATCACGGCGGCGTAGAAGACCGAGTTCCAGAAGAAATCGAGATAAGTAAAGTTTGTTACGAAGAGCTCCCAGTATTGCACGAGGCCGATTTTGCCTTCAAACGAAAACGATTTCAGTGCCGTACTTATCACCGGTATAACAAAGAGCACCGCGAGAACTGCCAAAACCGTCAGCCTAAGGACCGCAAAAACACTTTTCTTTTTCATCAGAACGTCCCCTCCGACATTTTGTTCTCAAGCTTATACCACAAGAATATCACCAGCGCCATAGCAAGAGTAAATATAACGACGGCGGTCGAGAGGTTCTGGTAGTTGAGCTTGTAGAAGTGGTTATTCATATAGTTCTGTATCATATAAGCGGCGTCAGGCGGGTAGTTTGAGTTGTAGTAGAGGTAGCTCTCCTTGAAGATCTTCAGCGAATTTACAAAGCTCAGCACTCCCACGAAGAACAGACTCGGGGAAATCAGCGGAAGGGTTATCTTTGTGTGGAGCTTAAACCCGTGGGCGCCGTCGAGGGCGGCGGCCTCGTACACCTCCGGAGCTATTTTTGTGAGCGCCGAGGTGATGAGGATAATGTTTATCCCGATGTTTTTCCAGAGGAAGATGACATAGAGCGGAAGAACGTCGAAGAAGCCGCCTATCCCCTCGATTTCGGTCAGGGCGGTATAGGTTCCGGTGTCGAAGAACATCTGCCAGAAGAAGATTATGCTCGCCGAGGGAAGGACATAGGGCATTACGAAAAAGCTCTTGATGAACGAAAACCGCTTAGAGAGCTTTACGAGCGCCACCGACAGCGCGAGCGACAGAAGCATTATGACCGCGACGCCGACTACGGAGAATATAACGGTGTTTTTGAGCGCCATTTGAAAATATTTATTTGCAAACACTTCTTTGTAGTTATCAAACCAAACAAATTCCCTTTTTACCACGCTTCCGACGAACGAATAGCCTATGCTTCTGAAAAAGGGTATGATGTAAAACACCATAAATCCCGCCAGCGCGGGCAGACTTAAAAGCAGGGTCTTGAGCCTGAATTTTCGGGTCATAATTCACTCCTCTATTCTCTTTGATACCTCAGCGGCGGCCTTTTTGGCAAGCTTTTCTATCTCTTTATAAGGGTCCTGCGAAGCCGCGATGTCGGACCTGCCCATTCCGTCCCTCGTGACGGCGTTCTTTGCTTCGGGCAAAGGAGCAATAACCTCCGCTTCGTTATATTTCCAGTTTACAACTGGGTTTTCAAGCTCTTCCTCCGTTAATTCCGGCGCGCTTGGGGCGGTGTGGTCATAATAGTCCTGATCCTCCGAGGAGGTTTTTTCGAGCTTATAGACGACGTTTGTGACGTTTTTGCTTATATCCGTCTGCATAAGGCTTGACCGAAAACTTTTGAGTTTTACGTGCCTATATCAAGTATATCTATTTTCTCCGATGCCGTCGCCTCACTCCCCCATTCGCATGGCGACTTTGCCTGCGGCCTCTTTGGCGAGCTTTTTGAGGTCGGAAGAGCTCATTCCGCCGTTTTGATTCCGAACGGCGCTGCGGGCTTCAAATATCGGGGCGATGATGTCGAGCGGCCTGCACCGCCATTCCGCATAGCAATTTTCGGTGGACTCGAGAGTCGGATAAAGCCCGCTCTCGGGAACGAGTCCCGGAACATCGCCGCTGTATGCGTCGAAAAGATACTCCAGGAATTTTAATGCGTTGTCGCGGTTTTGCGACTTTTGGTTGAGCATATACACGTTTGTGCTGAGAATTGTAACCTCGTCCCCGAAGGGCATCTTCTTTCTGCTGCCGGTGGGGTTGTCGTTCAGATACTTTAGCAGCTTATACAGCTCGTCGCCGCTCTGGTCGGAATATCTCGCCTCGGCTACATCTACGTTTTTCGCAAGGTAGATATTCTCGGAAATGACCAGCGAATAACTGTAGCTGCTGCCGTCCTCGGGGAAGTTTTCTTCGGAGCTGTAATTCGAGATACCCGTCGGCACGCCGAAATATTTGCCGTCATAGCTTGCCACCAGAGCGGCTGCGGCGTTGCCGGATATCTTCTCGCCGAGGCTTTCGACCTCTTTCAGATCGACGCATACGCCCGCGTCAACATAGCTGTGATAATTCGAGCTCGGACTGAAGATGTCAAAGTCATCGTCGCCCGCCATAAGCTTTACGGCGAGCTTGTCGTAATCGGTATACGCCTCTTTTACCAATATGCCCGTCTCTTTTTCAAAGCCGTAGATGACATCGTCTCCGTTAATATGATGACAGAGAATACTTATGCTCTCGGGCGGGTTGAGGCAGTCATAAACGCGGATACCGACGTCGGAGGTCGAAATTGCCGTGACGACATTTTCATACGCTCCGAGGAAGAATTTTGTCCCGTAAGGAACGCCGAAATAATAGCGGTCGAGCAGCATTTTGTCCGTATCGTCAAGGGAAAATTCGGTAATGCATACCGGCACATCGCCCTCCCTGCCCGCTCCGCTTCCGAATACGAGCACTGTATCGGTCTTTGGGCGGTAGACCACTGCAGGCCTGTCGCCAAGCTCGCTGTCACTGCCGAGCTGTCGCAGCGTTTCGCTCTTGCCCGTCTCGGCGTCAAATACGTTAAGATCCACGCTCGGAAATACCGTGCCTACGGTCACCGTGAGCACCTTGTTGCCCTTATAGGGAAACACCCTTGTGACCGTCGTCTTTTTTGAAAGGATAAACTCCCCGCCGCTGCGGGAATACACGAATAAATGCGGCTCCATCATCATAGTTCCCGGGATCGTGCAGATAAAGACGTAGTAATCGTCGGTGACGGAAAGCCTCTCCACGGAATGGACGTCCTCTATCTCAAGCGTGAGTTCATTGATAAGGCTTCCCGAAGCGTCATACTCCGACAAAACCGAGCTTCCGGCGGAATATGTAAAGACCCCGCCGCCGTGAACGGCGAGCATTTCCGCGTCGGTCTCAAACAGTCTGCCCGACTCCCCCGATATTATGTCGAGGCTGTAAACCGCGCCGTCCGCAAGAAAATAAAGCGTTTCTTCCGACTGGGCCATATCGGCGATGTCGCTTGCGGATATCGGCAGGGCGAGCCCCTCGGCGGCGGTGACGGCGTTATACGAAACGCTCCTGCCGAAAACCGAGCTCTCGGCCTTCTCCGACGAAGCTGCGGGAACGTTCCTGCTTTTTTCCGAGACGTCCGCGGGGTTTTGCTCGACGCAGGAGCAGAGCATAAGAAGCGAAATGAACGCCGCGGCGATCTTTCTTAAATTCACTGTCATAAAAATCCCTCCTCAAATTATTCACCTATCCGCATAGCGGTCTCGGCGGCCGCCTCTTTGGCGAGCTTTTTAAGCTTGCCTTTATCGGTGACGGTTCCGTATCGCGCGGAATTATAAGCCTCAAACAGCGGCCCGACTATGCTCCACGGCCGAAAGACTATCTCGGTATAAACGTTTTCAGCGTCCGAAAGCTCGGGGTAAGGATACATAAGCGGGCTCGGGGAATATCCCCCTCCGCCCGTAAAAGGCTTTTCGGCTCCGCTGTAAACGTCGAAGGCATATTCCAGAAAATCGGCGGCAAGCTCCTTTTTCTCCGAGGCGGGGTTTATCATAAGATATTCCGAGCTCAAAATGCTGTAGGGAAAGTCGTAATAGGCCTTTTGGGGCTCGGGATCTTCGGCGGCAAACTTCATGATCTTATAGAGCTCACTGCCGTCGGGATCGGAAAAGCGCATATTCAGGGCGTCAACGTTTTTTATGCAATACTGCTCTATGGCCGTGAAGCCCGAGACGTTTTCAAGGCAGTCGGCCTCAAGGCTGACGCCATACGGCAGGCCTACATATTCGCCGTTGAGGCGGCAGGCGAGCTCTGCCGCGGCGTTCGAGCCTATCTTTCGGCTCAACGGCTCAAAACCGTCGAGCGCGGCATACATATGCGAGTCCACAAACAGACAGCCGTCCGTCGAAAGGGTGCTGAAAATGTCTATGTCGCTGTCGCCCGCCATAAGCTTAAGGCTGAGCCTTGTGCGGTCGTCGTTATAGCAGACAGTTCTCACCGTGACCCCGCGCGACATTTCGTAGCCGAGAATTATCGTCTCAAGGTCGATGTTCTGCGCGCTGTCTTCTCCGATGTAAGCAAGAGTCACAGATTCCGGAGGAGTTTCGTAGTCATACCGGCGGTAGACGCCGCCTGAGATCACCGAAACTATATTCTCATAAACCGAGATATGCTTTTTGACCCACAGATTTATGTCAAACTTCGCGAGCACGCCGTTGTCTTCGCTTTCAAGGTCGTATTCGCAAAGCAGGGAGAGCCCGCCCGGCCCGCTCCCGAGGACTATTGCCGTCCCGCTTTTGGGGTTATAGGCGATGTCGAAGGCCTCGGATATCAGCGGCAGGTCTCTGAGCTTCTTAAGGGAGCCTTTTTCGGCGTCGAGCTCGTAAAGAGAGCTCCCGTAGGCGGCGTCGCCGGCGCAGACGAGCGCCTTGTTCCCTCCGCAGGCGCATATTGCTTTGGTGAACTTTTTTGCCGGAATCTCATTCATTTTCGAGCCGTCGCTGCGGTCAAGACATATAAACTTGCCGCCGCAAAGAAGTATAACGCAGCCGTCGCAGGCGGCAATATCGCTAACTCCGCCGCTCGGTATCCCTAAAACTTCGCAGCTCTTCAAAAGCTCGCCCGAAGCGCCGTAAACGTCAAAGCCCGAAGCATCGGCGTCAAGAAGCACGAGCTCGTTCCCGCAGGCCGCCATATGCTCCGAAGAGGTCTCAAAGAGCTTTGAAGACTCCCCCGTTTCGAGGTCGAGCAGGTGCAGCGCTCCGCCGCCGAGAATGTAAAGCCGCTTTTCCGTCTGCGCTATATCAGCGATATCCTCTGCGGGCAGCTTAAGGCCGTCGGCCGGAGTAAAAGAACTGTAATCTGCGTTTTTGCCGAATATCGAGCTTTTTACAGGCCGGGCCGTTCCCTTTGACTGCGTGCGGCTTTGGACGTTTTCTTCCCCGAAAGCGCAGGACGAAAGCAGCAAAAGCGCCGCTGCGGCCGCGAATATTCTTGACTTTGTGCTCACCGCGATTCCCCCTTGCCTTAAGTCTATCTTCAGGCGGCAAAAAGGTCAACCGCTGTGGCACAAACGGCCCGAAACCGTCACATTCTTTCGCTCGGCCCTGCTTTACTCCCTGAGACGCATATCCACCTCGGACGCCGCGTCTTTGGCGAGCTTTTTAAGGGTGCTGTCCTTTCCGTCAGACTCGAGCGCCGCCGAATATGCGTCGATTATCGGGGATCTTGCTTCGTTCATAAACTTCCAGGTCAGGTAAGCGTTTGACAGATCGGCGTCCCCGACATCGGGGTAAGGACCGGAATATGGCGTCTCGGGAAGACTCTCCACCGCGTCATACATTCTCTCCAAAAACAGCGCCGCATTGTCCTTATGCCTACTTTTCGGCGACATTATGCAGTAGGAACATTCCACAAAGTCAAAATCAATATATTCCCTTGGGTCTTCCTTGACGTCGCCGCCGTTGTCGTATACATATCGGAGCACCTCACAGAGCTTTTTGCCGTCGGGGTCGGAAAAACTCTTCTCAAGAGCGTCAAGATTCTTTGCGCAGTAGTCCAGTATCGCAGGACTTGAATACTGAAATTTAAGCTGGTCGTTATATTTCAAAGACATCGGCAGGCCGATATATTCCCCGTTATAGCCGGCGGCAAAATCAACGAGCCGATTCGAGGACATTCTGTCATTCAAGCCCTCGAACTGCTTAAGGTCGGTGTAAAAGCCGTTGAGAATGTACCCGCTGAAGTCAGAAGAAGCATCGATATAGAGGTCAAAGTCATCATCGCCCGCCATAAGCTTGGTGTTCAGCTTATAATGGTCGTCGAGATCGTAGGTCACTATCTTTATATTCCAGCCCAGCTCTTCGGTTAGCGCATCGGCGACCTCCGACGTCGGCGCGGCGGAGTAATAGCGCAGTATCACGAGGTCGTAATCGTCGTAGTCGGTATCGCCGTCAGGTGTTTCTGCGGCCGTCGCTCCGGCAAGCTCTTCTTCTTTTCCCAGAGAGCCTTCGGACGCGGCGCTCCCCTTTGCGCAGGAAGAAAGCAGGATTACTGCTGACAATACGACAAGCAGCTTCGCAAAGAATTTTGCCGCCGATGATGTTTTTTTCATATAAACGCCTCCGTTTCTGAAATTTTACAGCTTTGTTATAAACTCTTCCCCAAGGTAAGAGTCAATACCCGCGCGAAAATTTTGTAGAGGCAGACAAATCCGGCTCATTATAATTATGCTTTTTAACGAACGGCCTCCCGCTCGGGCATAAAAAAAGACCGCGGCTTTTCACCGCGGAAACGGTGAGCGGGCGGTCGGTTTTTAAGGGTTCGGCAGTTACTAAACGATTTTGCAGCTTTGAAATCGGGATCATCTCAGGTGCTTTTCCATTGTGATCTCGTCTTCCCAACATTCTCCGGTCAATTCAAAGCCCAGCTTTTCATACATTCTTTTTGCGGCTTCATTTCCGTCGATGTAGCACAGAACGACCTTGTCAAATTTGCCGTCGCGCTCCATAAGCTTAAGTATCTGACGCGCAGCTTCAATTCCAAAGCCCTGTCCTTGATAGCGCTCGTCAATAAAAAGTTGGCTGAAATCATATGCGTTCATTTCGTCCCAATCGTAATATAACGCCATTCCCACAGGAATATCGTCGTTATAAATGACAAAGGCATTGCTTCGGCTTTTCCGATATGCATATGCTCTTGCAAGAAGTCCTGCGCTGTCGGATACATAATTCCGTTGAGCCTCGGACACTTTCAACCCCAGTCTCCAATTATCGGGGTTGATTTCTTCTAATCTTATCATCGTTATTCCTCCAAAAATTGCGAAA
Organism: uncultured Clostridia bacterium; assembly: GCA_947631535.1. Lineage (GTDB taxonomy): Bacteria > Bacillota > Clostridia > Oscillospirales > Ruminococcaceae > Faeciplasma. The sequence goes on from CANRLU010000001.1 coordinate 64,132, forward strand.
ACAATTTCAGTCCTTGAGACATTCCGCGGTGAACCTGTCTACGGTTTCGCGGTATTTCTTTTCGTCCGCCAAAAACGCGGCCGCGTGAGGCGCGCCGGGGATTATCAGCAGCTCCTTTTTTGAGGCGCAGGCCTCGTAGATCTTATAGGCCATTTCGCAGGGGACATAGCGGTCGTCGTCGCCGTGGATAATAAGTATGGGTATGTCGGTGCGCTTTACCGAGTTCACGGCAGTTGCCTCCTCGAGGTCGAGCTTTGCATAAATGCGGCAGGCGATCTTGAGCAGCGGCCAGCAGAGGGCCACCGGAAAACCTTCCTCCTTTGCCACCTTGCAGATTATCTCCTTTGGCGAGGAGTACCCGCAGTCGGCAACTATGCCCTTTACGTTTTTAGGCAGACCGACGTCAGACGCCATAAGAACTGTCGCCGCGCCGAGGGACACCCCCGAAAGCATCACCTTGAGGTCGTCGCCGAAGCGCCCGACGGCGTAGTTGACCCAATCGAGGCAGTCGTAGCGCTCGTTTACGCCGAAAGCGATAACGTTTCCGCCGCTCGCGCCGTTCGCCCTCTGGTCTGCGAGCAGTATATTCTGACCCTTTTCCTTGGCCATTTTAAAGCCGCCGCAGCCGTCGCGGAAAGAAGTCCCCTTGTAGCCGTGGAAGAATATGTTGATGACTTTTTGATCGGAAAAGCGGTAAAGACGTCCTTTTAAGAGCGTTCCGTCGCGGGAAGAGCGGATCTCGACCCATTCAAACGGCTCGCTCTCGGCCTCTGAAACAAGCCCGTGCATCTGCGGCATCATGCCGGCATACTGCTCGCCGCTCATTTCGATGTGGGGGTCGTTGTGGCGGAGCTTTTGCGCGTCGGAATGGTAGCAGGTAACGCGGAATGTCCTCACGGCGACGTAAACCGCAAAAGCTGCAAACGAGAGCAGGACTATGGCGGCGATTATTGCTAAAACGATCATAGTATCACCTCAAAAATCAATATGGTAGTATGGTTGATAGAGCATAAAACTTAAAAGTTTTCGGTCCAACCTTTTTCAAAAGGTTGGCAGGTTCCAAGGGCAGAGCCCTTGGTCGCGCTCCGCAGAGCGCGAAATCCTATTACTAAACAAAAATCAGGAGGGTAGCCCGAATCCGTCCGGTGGACGGTTCGGGCGCAGGGAACCCTATTAAGGGGTTCCCTGTTTGCCGAGCGATGAGCGAGGCAAACGAAAAGCTCGCCGCCTGACGGCGGGGCCGAGTTTTCCCCTCCCTCTCCTCCCTCCCCCGATGGGGGGAGGGCTCCATCACTTTTCTGCTCGTGCAGAAAAGTGATGCGAAAAGACACGCCAAAGGGGGATTGCGATTTCCCCCTTTGGAATCCCCTTAAAACGCTTACGGCAGCCGCGCCTTCCCATGGGCGTTTGCCGAATGGGTCACAGAGGAAAACGGCGCGGCCATGCGCATACGCGCCCAAAAGAGCCGCACATAATTCGGTCCCTCGAAATCAAGAAGAGCAGTCGGATTCCGACTTTGCTCTTTAGGAGTTATTTTCTACACTTGCCGGCCAGCGGGCATACCAACCTTCTTTCGATTTGCCCGAGGCTTTTTCATTTTCCACTTGACAAATGCAAAAATATGCTTTATACTATATTCGCTCGGTCAATCCGCACGGAAACTTAGCTCAGCTGGTCAGAGCGCCTGCTTCACACGCAGGAGGTCGGCGGTTCGAGCCCGCCAGCTTCCACCACTCCGCCGCAGACTTTTTATGAAAGCCTGCGGCGGTTTTTTATGCGTCCGTAACCCGCGAAAGCGCTTTTTTGCGCTTTTACACCTCTATAAGCTCGTATTCGCGGCTGCCTATCCCGAGAGCTGCGGCGGCCTCTATGGTGTGAACGCCGTTTCTGCTCTCGATTCGCTCCAAAAGATGCTCCCGCCCGGGGTCGTCCTTGGCGGCGTATACAAGGTCGAGACAGGCCTGGTCAATCGCCACGGGGTCGAGCGAGGTGAGTATGCCTATATCGCGCATGCAGGGGTCTTCGGCGACGTCGCAGCAGTCGCAGTCTACCGACATGTTCATCATAACGTTCACATAGGCAATATTCCCCTTGAAGAAATCTATCACCGATGATGCTGCGTCGGCCATCGACTCCAAAAATGCGTCGTGGGGCGCACGCCAGATGTTGTGCTCGGTGTCGCCCGAGCCGTGGATATAGGCTTTGCCGTAGCTCGAAGCGCAGCCTATCGAAAGCTGCTTGAGCGCTCCGCCGTAGCCGCCCATCGGGTGGCCCTTGAAGTGGGACAAAACAAGCATAGAATCGTAGTTCTTGAGATTCTTGCCGACGAAATTCTTCTTTATGACCTTTCCGTTCGGAATATCCAGAACAAGGTCGGGCCCCTCGGCGTCCATAAGGTCGAAGTCGAAATAATCGTTCCAGCCGTGCTTTTTTATCGCCTTAAGATGCTTTTCGGTGGTGTCGCGCTCGCCGTCGTAGGCGGTGTTGCACTCGACTACCGTTCCGCCGACAAAATCTACCACCGGCTTCCAGAACGGCGGACGCAGAAAGTTCTGATTTCCGACCTCGCCGGAATGGACCTTTACGGCGACTTTGCCCTTGAGCTCCGCCCCGAGCAGCTTATACATCTCAAGCACCTTTTCGGGCGAGATCTCTCTTGTGAAGTAAACCTTTGATTTCATAGCCTTTTCCTCCTTGTTATTTTTTGCTTTATGAAGTATTGTCTTCCCGTCACGCCGATATTCCCCGACCTTTCAATTCCGCTCGGATTCGTCGGGGTCACAGCAGCTCTCGTGAAGGTCCTCGGGAGTGTTGCTGAAATTCTTCCGGCGGAATGTACAGCGGTCGTGATCCTGCTGCACGGCGCCGCGCCTTTTGCGCGCTTTAACGTTTCACCGACGTCCCAATGTGTCTTGCCGGTGTCATAGCGCCGGTCATTCTTAATATTTTCTATCTAATATCACTTCCCGAACCTCTCCATAAATATGTCGGGCCACATAAGCGCGTCGGCGTTTTTGTTTATCTCCTCCGGAGTCCATTCCCACCACTTCGTGCGAAGCAGCGTGCGGACCATATCCGGCGGATAGCGGTATTTAATGACGTTTGCCGGAACCCCTACCACAACCGAGTAGGGCGGAACGTCTTTAGTGACGACAGCTCCCGCGCCTATCACGGCGCCGTCGCCTATTGAGACCACTTTCGAGCAGTTGATGAACGTGTGCGCGCCTATCCACACGTCGCTGCCGATGGTCACCTTGGGTTTGCCGAAGGCGTAGGGATGCTTGGGGTCGAGCGCGCAGAGCTTTTCAAACTTCGCCTTGTTCTCGGGCGTGAAGGAATCCGAGAGCTCGTCGGTAACAAAGGCCATATTCGAGTGGTGGTCGCAGTGTATCACCGCGGTGGAGTTTATCGAGGTATATCGCCCTATGCTCTCGATATAACCGTTTCTGCAAGCCTCAACGACTCCGCTCCCGAAGTAGGTCTGACGCCCTATCTTCGCGCCGTAGAGCTCCCAGTCAAAGGGAAGCTCCTGCCCAACGTCGCTGTAAAGGATATAATCCTCGACTCCTCTGAATCCGCAGCCGCCGCACTCCAAAAGGAAATCCTCGAGGTCGTCTTCGGTCGCCGCAACAACGTAGTGCTGCTTTGGGTCTACCTTTTCGGTATAAACAATGTTGTAGGGCTCGAGCTGCCGCCTCGCAAGGCTGTCGGGTTCGCCCCATACTACTGCCGCCTGACCGTTTATCATACGGTATTTCGGGTCGAGCCTTTCGGCATAGGCAAAACCGTATGGCTCGAGCTGACGCCTTAAAAGCCTGCCAGGCTCGCCCCACACGACTATCCTGCGGCCGTTAAGGCAGTGGTCAAGTATCTGCGCAAGTCTTGTAGTCAAATTTTCCACCTCACTTTATCATTCTGTACAGTTGCTGACCGTCGGCCTGCGGAAGCACCTTTTTCAGGTGCTCAAGTATCCTTTCGAGCGACTCCGACGGTTCCCGCGAGTATGCCGAGGTCACCGCTTCATAGCCCAAAAGCTCCTCGGGCGTGGAATATCTCGCCACTCCCCAGCCGTATTGGTTTCCGAATTTGTCGCGCATATACTCAAAGTCGGCGATGCACAAATAGGTCTGCATCTGAAGGCGGGTTATAACGCCGTCGAAGCCCTTTTCGCCGCCTCTTGAATATCCGCAGAGGCTTTTGAGCTTTTTTGAGAGCAGCGTTTTGTAGCGCGAAACGGTGTCGTAAACGTCCATATCCTTTCGGCTCGCGAGCCCCGACTCGTAGCGGGAATCGAAATCAAAGCCGTCGCGGCGGTAGTTGGCGAAGTCGGGAAACCATTCGGGGCTGATAAACCCTGCCTTCCCGCCGAAGAACTTCCCGTAAAGGCACTTTTTAGTGCGGGCAACGGGGCCTTTCCACTCCCACGGACCGTCTGTTTCGGTAAACCACAGCTCGCGCGGGGTGTGCTCTTCAACGGAAAAACCGGGGATCTTATTCGCAAAAAACGGCAGGAAGCCGAGCTTTTCGGTCATAGCTATGACGTCTTCGTGGCACCTTAGATATTCCATTTGAATCATACTCCTTCTGTCGGGACAATTATACACCATTTGCTGCCAAAATGCAACGGGGAAAGACAGTTTTGCCTCGCACGCCGTTCGGCGCATATAGGCACACATTTGAGTCAAGGCAAGAAGCCGCTCGTTCGGATGCGCTGCATCGCTCTCGATTTTCTCAGCACAAAAACCTCCCCGACAGGCCTGACTGCCGGGGAGCGGACTTATATTATTTCTTCCTTTGCGCCCGAGATGAGCCCATCGACGAACTGGCGGGCCGCCCTTGCCGAGCGTATGCTCTTTTGCAGCGCGAATTTTTCCGCCGCGGCGTCGAGCTTTTCGGGGTTATAGCTCAGCTTCGCGCCGTCGCATAGGCGGTGGACTATCTCAAGATAGGTCGCTTTGTCGGGGCGGCTGAACGTTATGTGCAGCCCGAATCGCTCCGAAAGCGAGACTATTTCCTGCATGGCGTCGTTGCGGTGGACTTCGTCGGCGTCGCGCTCCGAGAAGGTCTCCTTTATCAGGTGGCGGCGGTTGCCGGTGGCATAGATGACCACGTTGCGCGCCTTTGCCGATACGCTTCCCTCGAGCATCGCCTTTAGCGCCGAGAAATTGTCGTCGTTTCGGGTAAACGAGAGGTCGTCGATAAAGATGATGAATTTGAGCGGGTTGCGGTTGAGCTCACCCAAAATTTCGGGCAGGAGCCTAAGCTGCTCCTTTTTCAGCTCTAAAATACGCAGACCCTCGCCGCAAAGCTCGTTTACCACCGCCTTGACGGTAGATGACTTGCCGGTGCCGGCGTCGCCCGTGAGAAGAACGTTTGCCGCGGGCTTTCCCTCAATCAGGGCGCGGGTGTTGTCCAAAATCAGCTCTTTTTCGCGGCGGTATCCCACGAGCTCGCAAAGCCTTATCGGGTCGGGCGAGGCTATCGGGAGTATCCGGCCGTCAAAGTAAAACGCGCGGTATTTCGCGTAGATGCCGTAGCCGCACTTCGTGATGTTTGAGGTCTGCGCAGAAAATTCCGCCGCAAGATCCGTCTTCGAGACCTCCCATTCGGGGAGCTTTCCTAAGTAATGCAGCCCCTCGCGGAGCTTTTTCGGGGTGAGCGAGGCAAGGTCTTCAAGAACTTTAAGCTCGTATTCCGCACTCGCCCTCATAACCGGCGGGACTTCCTTCCCCTCGCCGATGAGCCTCACAACGGGGTTGTCGCAGCAGCGAAGCAGCTCCGAAACGTATTTCGAGAAGTCTACGCAGCCGCTGCGGTATAAAACCGACGCAAATTCGCAGTAAAGATCGACGGCCTTTTGCTCGTCGCTCTCGAATTCGAGGTATTTCGAGAGGACTTCCACGGCAGGGTCGGAGAGGATATCCCGAAAGATGCACAGCGAACGCAGCGCCGGCAGAAAGTTTTCAAGCTTGGTTATCATAATTCGCCTCAGTTGAGAACCGCTCCGCGCGAGCCGCTCGAAACGAGCTCGGCATAGCGCTTTAGGTAGCCCGAAAGTTCCTTCTGCTTCGGCTTAAAGGCCGCCATACGCGCGTTGAACTCGTCTTCGCTAATTTTGAGCTCGATTTTGTTTGCGGGAATGTCAATCAGAACGGTGTCACCCTCGCGGATAATGCCTATCGGGCCGCCGCTCGCGGCTTCGGGTGAGATGTGCCCCACGCAGGCGCCGCGGGTTGCTCCGCTGAAGCGCCCGTCGGTGATGAGCGCAACGCTCTCGCCGAGGCCCATACCCATTATCGCAGAGGTCGGGTTGAGCATTTCCCTCATTCCGGGGCCGCCCTTGGGGCCCTCGTAGCGAATGACTACGACGTCGCCGGGGTTGATGAGCCCCGCGTTGATGGCCGCCTGCGCGTCTTCTTCGCACTCAAATACCCTTGCCGGCCCCTCGTGGCGGAGCATCTTCGGGGAGACCGCCGAGCGCTTTACCACGCAGCCGTCGGGCGCGAGATTTCCGCGCAGAACGGCTATTCCGCCCGTCTCGCTGAACGGGTCTTCGACGGGTCTGATAACGCTGTGGTCGAGGTTCCTGGCGTCTTTGATGTTCTCGCCGACGGTCTTGCCGGTAACGGTGAGGCAGTCAAGATTTATGAGGTTTTTCTTTGAAAGCTCGTTCATAATCGCCCAAACTCCGCCCGCCTCGTCGAGCTCCTCGACGTAGGTCCTGCCCGCGGGGGCGAGGTGGCAGAGGTTCGGTGTCTTCTCGCTTATCGAGTTCGCGATGTCGAGGTTTATCTCTATTCCGCACTCGTGAGCTATCGCGGGGAGGTGGAGCATAGAGTTCGTAGAGCAGCCGAGCGCCATATCCACGGTGAGGGCGTTCATAAACGCCTTTTCGGTCATGATGTCGCGCGGGCGGATATTCTTTCTCACAAGCTCCATGACCGCCATTCCTGCGCGCTTTGCAAGCTCTATCCTCGCGGAATAAACGGCGGGAATGGTCCCGTTGCCGCGAAGGCCCATTCCGAGGGCTTCGGTGAGGCAGTTCATCGAGTTGGCGGTATACATTCCCGAGCAGGAGCCGCAGGTCGGGCAGGTCTTGCGCTCGTATTCCGCGAGCTTTTCAAGGGTGATGCTGCCCGCGTTGAATTCGCCTACCGCCTCTGAGATGGAGGAAAAGCTCGTTTTGTGGCCGTCAACGTGACCCGCGAGCATAGGCCCGCCGCTCACGAACACCGTGGGTATATTGAGCCTTGCCGCCGCCATAAGCAGCCCGGGGACGTTTTTGTCGCAGTTTGGGACCATAACGAGGGCGTCGAAGCCGTGGGCAAGCGCCATAGCCTCGGTCGAGTCGGCGATGAGGTCGCGGGTGACGAGGGAATATTTCATTCCGGTGTGACCCATAGCAATTCCGTCGCATACCGCTATCGCGGGGAAGACAACGGGGGTGCCGCCCGCCATCGCGACGCCTATTTTTACGGCGTCAACTATCTTGTCGATGTTCATATGCCCCGGGACGATCTCGTTATAAGAGCTTACTATTCCCACCATAGGGCGGGAGATCTCCTCGTCGGTAAAGCCGAGGGCATGATAAAGTGCTCTGTGAGGCGCGTTCTGCGCGCCGAGTTTTATGCTGTCGCTTTTCAAATCTTTCACCAGCCAATCAAAAATTTGTCAGGGGAATCCCGAAAAGGGGTTCCCCTTGTTTTGGTTCCGCGCTATACCGGCAACCCGAAATTATCAGTTGTTTATGAGTTTGTCTTCGCCGTTCCAGCTGTAGAGCTTTCTTATCTCTTCGCCGACTATCTCGGAGGGGTGCTCGGAGGCGAGCTTGCGCATGGCGTTGAAGTGCACCTGTCCGCCGGCTTCCGACATATCGAGCAGGAACTCCTTCGCGAAGCTGCCGTCCTGAATGTCCTTGAGTATCTTCTTCATAGTCTTCTTGGTCTCTTCGGTGATTATCTTCGGACCGGTAACGTAGTCGCCGTATTCGGCGGTGTTGGAGATGGAATATCTCATTCCCGCGAAGCCGCTCTGATAGATGAGGTCAACTATGAGCTTCATCTCGTGGATGCACTCGAAGTAAGCGTTTCTCGGGTCGTAGCCCGCCTCGACAAGGGTCTCGTAGCCGGCCTGCATAAGGGCGCATACGCCGCCGCAGAGAACGGCCTGCTCGCCGAAGAGGTCGGTCTCGGTCTCGGTGCGGAAGGTGGTCTCAAGAACGCCGGCTCTCGCTCCGCCGATGCCGAGCGCATAGGCAAGACCGATGTCCCAGGCATCGCCGGTGGCGTCCTGCTCAACGGCTATAAGGCAGGGAACTCCCTTGCCCGCCTGATATTCGCTTCTCACGGTGTGGCCCGGGCCCTTGGGGGCGATCATGATAACGTTTACGTTCTTCGGGGGCTTTATGCAGCCGAAGTGAATGTTGAAGCCGTGGGCGAAGGCAAGGGTCTTGCCCTCGGTGAGGTTGGGCTCGATGGATTCCTTGTAGAGCTTAGCCTGCTTCTCGTCGTTGATGAGTATCATAATGATGTCGGCAGCCTTGGCCGCTTCGGCGGCGGTCATTACCTTAAGACCCTGAGCCTCGGCCTTTGCCCAGCTCTTCGAACCATCGTAAAGACCTACGATAACGTTTACGCCGCTGTCCTTAAGGTTGAGGGCGTGGGCGTGACCCTGAGAGCCGTAGCCTATGATAGCCACCGTTTTCCCTGCGAGCTTCTGAAGATCGCAGTCCTGCTGATAAAAGATTCTTGCCATTTTAAAAACCTCTTTTCTATGTTTTAAAAAATCGTTTGCATATTAGAAGGATCATAGATCCGTTCTTCTTATGGTGTCGCTGCCGCGTTCGAGCGAAACTATTCCCGTGCGGCATATCTCTAAAATGGTGAAGTCGCGCATAAGGTCGATAAAGGCGTCTATCTCTCGGGAAGTCCCCGTGAGGCGCATTATAACCGAGTCGCGGGTATAATCCAAGGTCTTTGCGCCGAAAGCCTGGGCGGCGTCCCTTACGTCGGCGCGGGATTCCGGGTCGTTCTTGACCTTTATGAGCAAAAGCTCGCAAGAGACCGATTCCACAATGTCGAGCTCCTTTATCGAGCAGACGTCGGGGAGCTTGTAGAGCTGATTTATGAGCTGCTTCTTGTCGGTCTCAAGACCCGAGGAGCTCACCGTTATTCTCGAAAGCTCGGGGACTTCGGTTTCGCTGACGGTGAGGCTGCTTATGTTGAATCTGCGGCGGCGGAACATGCTCGTTACGCGGTTCAGAACGCCGAATTCGTTTCTAACGAGCACGGCAACGGTGAAGTTAGTCATCTTGGTCACCTCCGATATCAACCTTTGTGATAATATCGTCCATCGAGCCGCCCGGCGGGAGCATCGGCAGAACGAACTCGTCCTTGTCGATCATACAATCCACCACGAACGGGCCGTCGCAGGAAAACGCCTTTTCGAGCGCCTTATTCAGCTCCTCCACGGTAGAGGCCGAGGCGCCGTCGGCCCCGAAAGCCTTCGCAAGCGCGACGAAATCGGTCTTTCTGTTCAGAACGGTGTTGGAATAGTGCTTGTCGAAGAAGAGAGTCTGCCACTGACGGACCATTCCGAGCACGCCGTTGTTCATAATCAGTATAACGAGCGGGACTTTATATGTCACTGCGGTCGCGAGCTCGTTGAGGCACATTCCGAAGCCGCCGTCGCCGGTCACGAGCACGGCTCTCTCCTTTGAGGCGAACGAAGCGCCTATCGCAGCACCCATTCCGAAGCCCATAGTTCCGAGGCCGCCGGAGGAGATGAACCTGCGTGTCTTTCTGAACGAGAGCGACTGGGCCGCCCACATTTGGTGCTGGCCAACGTCTGTCGCAACGGGTGTGTTTTCGCCGAGGAATTTATTCAGCTCGAGCATCGCAGCGCGCGGGGTGAGGCCCTCGCGGCTGTCGGTGACCTGGCGCTCCTCGAATTTTAGGCCCTCTATCGTCCTGCGCCACTCTGGGAGCTTTTTCTGCGCAAGAAGCGGCAGGAGCTTTTGCAGCGTGAGCTTTAAGTCTCCGCGCATCGAGTGGGCTGCGTTCACCGTCTTGTCGAGCTCCGCGCCGTCAACGTCGATGTGGATTATCTTCGCGTTGGTCGCGAATTTTGCGCGGTTGCCGGTAACTCTGTCGTTGAACCTCACGCCGAGCGAGATTATGCAGTCGGCCCTGTGCATGGCCATCGACGAAGCATAGTGGCCGTGCATGCCCTGCATACCGAGAAAACGCGGGTGGTCGGTGGGTATCCCCGAGATGCCCATAAGCGAGCAGCCTATGGGCGCGTCGAGCTTTTCGGCGAGCGCGCAAAGCTCATCCTGCGCCTCGGAATTGATAAGCCCTCCGCCAAAGTAGATAAACGGCCTCTGCGACTGGTTTATGCACTCCGCCGCGGCTTCTATCCTTATGTCCTTGGCGGGACGCCTCGGCTCGGCCGAAACGGGCTCCTGAGGAGTGTATTCGCAGGAGGCGATCTGAATGTCTTTCGGGACGTCTATGAGCACCGGCCCCGGGCGGCCCGAGGCAGCAAGCCTGAAGGCTTCCCTTATTGTATCGGCGAGCTCTTCCACGCTGCCGACGATGTAGTTGTGCTTGGTTATCGGGAGTGTGATACCCGTTATGTCTATCTCCTGGAAGCTGTCGGTCCCGAGCTGATAGGTGGGCACGTTGCCGGTTATTGCTATCATAGGCACCGAATCGAGGTAGGCTGTCGCTATTCCCGTGACGAGGTTGGTGGCTCCCGGACCCGAGGTCGCGATGACTACGCCGGGCCTGCCGGTCGCCCTCGCATAGCCGTCGGCGGCGTGGGCTGCACCCTGCTCGTGAGCGGTCAGAACGTGAAGTATCTCGTCCTGATATTTATAGAGCGAATCGTATACGTTGAGTATCTGCCCGCCCGGGTAGCCGAAAACGGTGTCTACCCCCTGCTCGATGAGCGTTCTCACGATTATATCCGAACCGGATAATTTCATTCTATCATTCCTTTTCTATATTGCTTTTACGGCTTTTGCTATAAGAGTTCCCATTTCGGAGCACTTCGCGCGCTTAAGACCCTCTTCGGCGCTCATAATGTCGCCGGTTCGCCAGCCCTCGCCGAGCACCTTTCCCACGGCTTCTTCTATGTCGTCGGCCTCGCGGGGCATATCAAAGCTGTAGCGGAGCATCATCGCCGCCGAAAGGATCGTTCCTATCGGGTTCGCGATGTCCTGACCGGCGATGTCGGGTGCAGAGCCGTGAATAGGCTCATAAAGCCCGCAGGAGGTCTTTCCGAGGCTCGAGGAAGGTATCATTCCTATCGAACCGGTTATCATCGAGGCTTCGTCGGAGAGGATATCGCCAAACATATTCTCGGTGACGATAACGTCGAACTGCGACGGGTCTTTTACTATCTGCATCGCGCAGTTGTCTACAAGCATATCCGAAAGCTCGACGTCGGGATATTCATCGGCAAGGCGGTGCATAACGCTCTTCCATAGGCGCGAAGTGTCGAGCACATTGGATTTTTCGACCGAGCAGAGCTTTTTGCGGCGCCTGCGCGCGGTCTCAAAACCTATCCTGCCTATGCGCTCTATCTCGCTCTCGGAGTATTTCATAACGTCTTCCGAGATCTTCTCGCCGTCCTCATAGGTTTTGTGCTCGCCGAAGTAGATACCTCCGATGAGCTCGCGCACTATGATGAAATCTATCCCCTTGGCGACCGTCTCGGGCTTCAGCGGAGAAGCCGATGCGAGCTGCGGCCATATCTTCGCGGGGCGGTTGTTGGAATAAACTCCCATACCTGCTCTGAGCCGCAAAAGTCCCTTTTCGGGGCGCATATTACCGGGAACGGAATCCCATTTCTTTCCGCCGACGGCTCCGAGGAGCACGCTGTCGGATTCGACGCACTTTTTGAGCTCGCTTTCGGGGAGCGGGTCGCCGAATTTATCTATCGCGCAGCCGCCCATATAGGCGTCTTCGTATTCAAATGTGTGGCCGTATTTTTCCGCAACGGCGTCGAGGACCTTTATCGCCTCGTTCACTATCTCGGGACCGATGCCGTCGCCGCGTATCACGGCAATATGTTTTTTCATGGCTTTTACCTCACTTTTTCAGCGATTTAAGCAGTCCGCCCGCCGAAATTATATTCTGAATGAACTCCGGGAAGGGCTGGGCGCGATATGTTTTTTGGGTGGTCAGGTCGGTTATTATGCCGGTGTCAAAGTCAACCGAGACCTCGTCTCCAGCGGATATGCCGTCGGCCGCCTCGGGACATTCGAGGATCGGCAGGCCTATGTTTATCGCGTTGCGGTAGAATATCCTCGCGAAGCTTTTTGCGATAACGCAGCCTGTGCCGCAGGTCTTTATAACGAGCGGGGCGTGCTCGCGCGAGGAGCCGCAGCCGAAGTTCCAGCCCGCGACCATAATGTCTCCCGGGCGGACTTTATTCACATAATCTTTGTCGATGTCCTCCATGCAGTGCTTTGAGAGCTCTGCGGCGTCGGAGGTGTTGAGATACCTCGCGGGGATAATAACGTCGGTATCAACATTGTCGGGGTATTTGAAGACTTTTCCTTTTGTGTTCATATTTTTTCCTCCTTCGGCGCGGTGATATATCCCGTGAGGGCGGAAGAAGCCGCCGTTGCGGGGCTCGCGAGATAAACCTCGCTCTTTACATGTCCCATTCTGCCGACGAAATTGCGGTTGGTGGTGGCTATGCAGCGCTCACCCTCGGCGAGTATTCCCATATATCCGCCGAGGCAGGGGCCGCATGTCGGGGTCGAGACGACGGCTCCCGCGTCGATAAAGGCGGTAATGTATCCCCGCTCGATGCACTCGCGGTATATCTTCATGGTCGCGGGGATTATTATGCATCTCACGCCGTCGGCGACCTTTTTGCCGTTTAAGATATTATAGGCGGCCTCCATATCCTCCATTCTGCCGTTGGTGCAGCTCCCGATGACGACTTGGTCTATCTTTATATCCGAAAGCTCGCTTGCGGGCTTGGTGTTCTCGGGCAGATGAGGGCAGCTCACCGTCGGGACTATCCTTGAAAGGTCGATTTCGATGACCTGCTCATAAACGGCGTCGGGGTCGGCGGAGAATTCTCTCGGCTCGCGCTCGGTCCTGCCGCTAAGATATGCGCGGGTAACGCCGTCAACCGGGAATATTCCGTTTTTGGCTCCCGCCTCTATCGCCATATTGCAGATGCATAGTCTGTCGTCCATCGAGAGCGAGGCGACGCCCTCTCCGGTGAATTCCATGCTCTTATAGAGCGCGCCGTCTACGCCTATCTTTCCGATTATCGTGAGGATAACGTCCTTGCCGGAGCAGTTTTTATTAAGCTTTCCCTTGAGCTCGAATTTTATCGCCGCGGGGACCTTGAACCAGGCCATACCTGTCGCCATTCCCGCCGCCATATCCGTCGAGCCGACGCCCGTCGAAAAGGCTCCGAGGGCCCCGTAGGTGCAGGTGTGACTGTCGGCGCCTATAATGCAGTCGCCGGCGGTTACAACTCCCTGCTCTGGGAGAAGCGCGTGCTCGATTCCCATTTTTCCGACGTCGTAGAAGTGGCTCACGCAGTGCTCGCAGGCAAATTCGCGGCACTGCTTCGACTGCTCGGCGGCCTTTATGTCCTTGTTCGGGACGAAGTGGTCGAGGACAATAGCTATCCTGTCCTTGTCGAAAACGCCGTCGAAGCCCGCCTTTTTAAATTCGTTCACCGCGACGGGGGTGGTGATGTCGTTTCCCAAAACTATGTCGAGCGAAGCCGAGATGAGCTGCCCCGCCTCGACGCTTTCAAGACCCGCGTGCGCCGCGAGTATCTTCTGTGTCATTGTCATTCCCATAGCGTTACGCCTCCTGTTTCTTAGAGTTGTTGTATGCGCTGATGAGCGCGTAGGCGCTCGATTTCAGTATATCGGTGTGATGACCGGCTCCCCAATACATCTTTCCGTCGGCAGCTTTAATGCCTATGTAGGCTATAGCCTCGGACTTCGAGGTCTGATTCTGCAAACTGTGCTCGGAGTATATCTGGAGGGTGTAGTCGTCGCCGGTGAGGGCTTTGAGCGCCGTCGAGACGGCGTCGATAGAGCCGTTGCCCGAGGCGGTGAGGGTCTTCTGCTCGCCGTTCACCTCAAAGGTTATCGTTACCTCGACCTCGTTCTCGCGCTGGGTGAACTTCATTTCCTTTTCGCAGACGGGGGTAACAACGTGGAAGTATGTTCTTCTGAATATGTCGTAAATTTCATCGGCCTTGAGCTCGCGGTGACCTCTGTCCGAAATGCCCTTGCAAAGGTAGCTGAAATGCTCTCTCATTGCGGGCGGGAGCGAATAGCCGTAGGTGCGCTCAAGAAGGTAACCTATTCCGCCCTTACCGCTCTGGGAATTCACTCTTATAACGTCGGCGTCGTAGGTGCGGTTTATGTCGGTCGGATCTATAGGGATATACGGCGTGGTCCATTGCTCAAGGTGCTTTTCCTCGCGCCATTTCATTCCCTTGGCTATGGCGTCCTGATGGCTCCCCGAGAACGCCGCGAATACAAGCGCTCCGGCGTAGGGCGTGCGCTCATGGATACGCATACCGGTGCATTTTTCGTATACTTCGGATATCGCGGGCATATCCGAGAAGTCGAGCTTCGGGTCTACCCCGTGGGAATACATATTCATAGCGAGGGTTATAACATCGACGTTGCCTGTGCGCTCGCCGTTTCCGAAGAGCGTTCCCTCAACTCTGTCGGCTCCCGCAAGGAGGGCGAGCTCGGTGTCGGCCACACCGGTGCCGCGGTCGTTGTGAGGGTGGAGCGAGAGTGTCACAAATTCGCGGTATTTGAGGTTGCGGCTCATATATTCAATCTGCGAAGCGTATATGTGAGGCATGCTCATTTCAACGGTGACGGGCAGATTTATGATGACGTTGTTAGTCTCGGAGGGCTCCAAGATGTCGAGCACGGCGTTGCAGACCTCGAGAGAATACTCCGGCTCGGCTCCCGTGAAGCTCTCGGGGGAGTATTCAAAGCGGAAGTTGCCTTCGTATTCGGCGGCAAGCTGCTTTACGAGCTTCGCGCCGTCGGTGGCTATCTTCTTTATCTCCTCTTTCGACTTTCTGAAGACCTGTTCGCGCTGAGCTACGCTCACCGAATTGTAGAAGTGGATAATTGCGCTCGGGGCGCCCTTTACCGCCTCGAAGGTCTTTCTTATAATGTGCTCGCGGCACTGCGTTAAGACCTGAACGGTAACGTCTTCGGGAATGAGGTTTTGCTCGATAAGCGCGCGCAGGAATTCATATTCGGTGTCGGAAGCGGCGGGGAAGCCCACTTCTATCTCCTTGAAACCGATCTTAAGGAGCATCTTGTAAAATTCGAGCTTCTGCTCAAAGCTCATAGGGATAACAAGGCTCTGGTTGCCGTCTCTTAAATCGACGGAGCACCAAATAGGCGCTTTTTCGATGTGGTCTTTCCTGACCCAGTCGTAGGTCATTTCGGGGGGCAGATAATACCCGGGGGAATACTTTTTGCAGTTCATCATTTTGCGTTCTCTCCTGTTTTAAAGTGATATTTTGTTGGAAGTTGCAAAACCCTCGGCAGATATACAAAAACCCGCCCCAAAGGTTTTCTTTGAGACGGGTGCCATTATCTGCACTCGCGGTACCACTCAAATTGCGGGGGACCCCGCCGCTCTTGGAATCCAACAATTCCTATGCATTAACGCAGCAGTCACGGGAAACGTCTACTCGCACGCAAAGGTGCTTTGGGGGCTTCCGGCTCGGAAGCGAGGGGCTTTCGGCGCGCATCGACCGGTTCACACCAACCACCGGCTCTCTTAATCAGCAGCATCTTCAGCCTTCTTCGTCATCGCCTTTAAAATGAACGCTTTAATTATAAAGTATGACCGCGGCTTTGTCAATCGCCTTTTTGCCCGAATTTTATTGAAATCCGACGGGCGTTTTTAATTTTATGCACAAAAAGGCCGCAGAAGCACCCGATTTGCGAGCTTATCCTGACGTCTCACTAAGAGCGCGGCGTATTCAAGCGGCAGTGTTCGGCTGTATTTCACAAAACAAAATCGCCCCGCAGAGATCTGTATTCCCTGCGAGGCGGTGCGATATATTTTGCCGTTCAGGCGCAGAAGCCGTCGTGATAGCACCAAACGGTGGTCACAAAGCCCTTTTCGGCGTTGGCGGTAACAACAATGCGGTCCGCCTCGCCGATAAACCCTATGTCACTCACGGTAAAGCTGTCAAGAAGGTCGAGGCCAGCGTATCCCGGGAAGCTGAAAACGTCGTAGCTCATTTTTCTCAGCGAACGGTTGAGCTTGAACTCAAGCCCCTTTTCGGGGTCCATTATCCACTCGCGGTCGAAGTTTATCCTGCGGCGCCTCGTCATCATTCTCGACGACGCTCTGCCCTCAGTCATAACAAATGCCCCGGGAGTGCCCTCGATGTCGCTTTCGCTTATCTCCGAAACGAGCTCGGAAAAGTCCGAGCCGTGTGACCTCATAATGAGCATATCCGAGACGGTTGTATAGCTGCCCGTTGCCGGAGCCCTGCTCACGCACACGTTCATATACCCCCTTATATATGGGTATATGCCGGTGGCCCTCACGGCGTAGCACACTATCGCGTCCCAGCAGCTCGTGCCGTCGTAGTAGTTGACATAGTTGACCTTGGGAGTGTTCCTCTCATATGACACCACCGGCAGCGTGGGCCCAGAAGCCGCGAGTGCCGTAAGATCGACATCGGTGAGCATTTTGTCGTCGCACTGGTTGGTCAGAAGCGCCGAGGTATAGCTTTTGCTCGAAACCTTCAGCATATAAAGTCCGTCTTTTCTTTCGAGCTCTATGCCGTCGGGAAAGCCGTAGTGGATCATAGTGTTGTCGATGTAAAGCATCACCGAAACTATCTCTTCAAAAGTGACGTCGGGGCGGCAGTACCATCTGCCGCTCAGGGTGGAATAGGGGGTGTAGCGCTCTTTTTCGTAGCGCAGACTTATGCAGTCGGTCAGGTCAACCATCTTTCGCGAATATCTCAGCGTGAGTCTTATCTGATGATTCAATCCTCGTTCACCTCGGTAAATTCAACGGTGAGTTCAGACAGCCCTCCCGCTTTCCCCACAAGGTCAAGTCCGGTCATAACCATAGAGCCGAAGGTCATTCCGTTCACCCCGACCGAAGATTTTCCGCCGTTAAGACGGCTCGCAAGCGAGGAATACACCGCCGATGCCCCCGCGCCGGCTATCCCTCCCTTAAGGGTGACGACGAGCGGCTTTTTGCCCACGGTGCGGGTGCGTATTCCGTTGCCGAGGGTGGGGATATCGGCGGTTTTGAAGGTGTTTTTCAGCTCGTATGAGCGCATGCAGAAAAACTCCGTGCCGTCGAGCGAGAATCCCACGCTCTCGGCGGCGGAGGCGCCGGCGCAAGGGTCCGAAACGGTGAGCTCCGCCGTGAGGACATGCCTGCCGTGCTCTTTTGAATATTCGCAGGAGCTCCGCTTGAGCTCTTTTACCGTCAGGCCGCTCGAAAGAAGGGCGTCGGCGGCCGAGGCGTCGAATTTTTCCGCGAGCTCTCCGGCGCTCATATTTTTCCCTGCGAGCAACTTTACGGCATACTTTATCTCCGCGCTTCGCGAAGACGCCCCGCTGCCGTCGGCGACCGGCTCCGAAAGCCTGTAGCTGTCGATGCCGGTAAAGCAGATCGTTTCGTTTCTGTGCTCCGAAACGTTTATCCCGTCGAAGAGATCCACCACCCTGTCGAACACCGACGAGAGCGCCTGCTTAATGAGGTCGGTGCGGTCGTTTATCATCAGCCGGCGACCCCCTCGAAAATAAATCCGTCGTCGGATATGAGCCCTTCGGGGAGCGCCGCCATAGCCCTGCGCATAAGCTGCTCGGCGCTCTTTACGGCCACGTCGTCCGAGATCCTTGAGTATATTCCGCCCGTCGGGGTGGAGTATGTCTTCTGCGAGGCCGATTTTAGAACGGTGAAATCAAAGAACACCTTGCAGGCGCAGGCGTATTCGCTGAGCTGCTTTTCGGCATCGTCGGAATAATCTCTTTTAAAAAGCCTGTCGAAATAGGCTATCCCCGATTTTACCATAGGCTGATAAGCCGCCGTTTCCTCCTCGGTGAGCTGCGCCAGCGTGCCGAAATATCCCGTAACGGCCGCAATGTCAAGTCTCTCCATTTTATCCTTCCTTTCCTTTATGATTCGGGGAGCCGGATAAGTCCGGCTCCCTCCGAGTTTTGCCGAAATTACTGCTTGAGCTTGAGGACTTTTACGGCGTCGGCGTAGATCTTGGTGAAGCCTACGCTTATGCTGAAAGCGATGCAGTCTATCTGCGAGGAGATGAGCTTGTCGCTGTCAACAACGATGTCCGAGCCGAAAACGGTCTCAAGAGCGCTGCCTGCGTCTACGCCTATGGCATAGTCGTCGGACATTCCGGAGCACTTCACGAGCTTTACCCCGTAAGGCGTGGTGACTACGCCGTTGCCGAGGTCGCCGCTGCAGTCCTTCATCTCGTCGAGGGCGAGAATGTTGGCCATAAAGGCGGGAGAGACGAGCATGGCGGTCATATTGTGACCAGACATAGAGGCCCAGAACGAAGCAAGGTCGGCGTAGGTCACGGCAGCGGCAGCGGTCTCAACGCTCGCGGCGTCGGTGTAAAGAGCCGTGGCGGCCGCGTTGTTTACGGCGAAGGAGATCTGCGCGCCCACGGATTTGAGTATCACCGCAAAGAGGTCGAGGCGCTGGTTTCTGATGACTTCGTATACCGCCTGGACCTGTCTGCCGTACTTGGAAACGGCGACAGCCTCTGCGGCGCTCTTTACCGACGTTACGGGAAGCTCCGCGCCGGCGGCAACGGCGTCGTCGGTGCCGTTCTTGGTGATGAGCAGACCGCGGTAGTCAACGCCGTCGGTATAGGTGGTAGCGGCGGTTATGTAGGGAAGCACCGAAGCGCCGTCCATACCCGCCTTGATGCATCTGCGCACAAATTCGGGGAAGAGTATCGCCGACTGAGTGGTCCTGAAGAATTTTTCGACCCTGTCGGAGTTGGCGCCGCTCACCCTGATGTCAAAGCGCTTGAGCTGGCGCTCAAAGGCGTCGAGCCCCTCAAGTTCGGTGCCGGCGTAGTTTTCGTCGGCGTCGAGGTCGGCAAGAGCCTCGGTGAAGCTCTTGCCGCTGATGTTGTAAAGTCCTTTTTCGAGTGTGATGTTGTCGTACATAATTTTAGTTCCTTTCTTTTTTGTTTCAGACTCTGAAGCTTCTGTTGAGTTCCGGGTCTTTTTCTTTGTTCTGAATGAATGATCTTTCAAGCTCGCCCATGCTGCCGTCGTCGGCAGCGCCTATAAGGGCCTGCTTCATTTCAAGAAGCTCATAGGGCTCCATTTTTTCGATGGCCGCCTTTGTGAGAACGGCCGGCACTCCGTCCCCTGAGAGGAACGAAAGCCTTATGATGTCCCTTTTAAGGTCGTCGCAAAGCTTTTCAACGATGCCGTCCTGCGTTTCCTGTTTTCTTGCGGAGTATTCCCCGCCGTACTTCTTGGTAACGCCTGCGCCCTTCTGCGCGGGCACCGCGACAAAGCTCCACTCATAGGCATCGGTAGGACCGCTGAGTATGTGGAAGCACTTCCTGCCGTTATACACCCTTCCCTTGCGGTGGGCACATTCTCCGGCATTGCGGTCGCGGCCGCACACCGAGCATATCTCTTTGGATACCGAGCACCCGACCGAGACCTCCTTTTTTATTCCGCCGTCTATCTCGCGGATAAGATCGGCATTTGAAGACGTCCTGACCATATAGGCGCTCGCCTTGAGATAGGTATAGACCTCGCCGTCGGCGGTCTTCCTGGAAGGGTCCGACACCACCTCGGTATCGTAGATCCTCGCCGTCTGATTCTCGCCCTTGGGGTCGTGGCTCCATATGCCTGTCTTGCCCACGTAAAGCTCTGCGAGCTTTTTAAGCGCGTCTACCGAGAATTTCTCGCAGTCGCGGTCTATCTCGTTGTCGCAGAGGACTACCGAAAACGTATACACTTCGTCCTCTTTGAGCTCTCGGCGGGTAAATTTGTTTATCTTCGCCATTTCGGTTTCAGACACTTTTTAATTCCTCCTTTTCGTTTGATATTTCCACCGCTCTTGCCTGGGCGTTGCGCAGTCTTGCCAGAGCAAGCTCCGTCTCGTCCTGAAGGTCTATGTTGTCCCATTCGATCTCAAGTCCGTCCGCGCTCCCCGAGATCTTCAAAAATGCGTCGCATATCCTTATGAGCGAGGGTTCGAGGAGCCTTCTGTAATATTCGAGCTCACTCGTTAAAATGTCGGTCTGCTGCGCCGACATCCTCTCCGAAGTGCTCCAGCTCAGACCGAGCAGGAACGGCGGTATACCGAGCTTCGCAATAAGCTGCTCCAAAAGCTGCCTAACGGGTATTTCGGTGTCGATCATCTGATTGTCGGCGCCTATGACCTTTATGCCGACGTCGCCGACGGCCACAAAGTCGCGGATATCGCCGTTTTTCATAGCCGCCATTCCGCTCGACCATTCCTTTGCTATCTGCGCGGCGCGCTCGCGGGCAAAAGCCCTGTCGCCGTTGTCGCCCGAGGGCTTATAGGTGACGGCGTAGCGCACGTTGCCCACTCTGTCGAAGTTCTGGCCGATGCACTCGTATATCCTCAGGAGTATCGCCGAGAGTCCGGGCAGGCCTCTTAATATCGACACTCCGCAGGGAGACTCCGGCGTAGGCGAAAGCGCCGTGAACACGAGATTTTCGGGGTGACTGAGCTTTATGGGCTTAAGCGCACCGCGGCAGCAGTAATACTGCCTCGAAAGAGGGCCGTCGCCCTCGCGTATCTCCATATTCTTCACCGGAGCAGGATATATCCCCGCGATGGAGGTCTTGGTCCTGTCGTAAACGATCTCGCCGAGCGAACAGCCGTAGGTGAGCAGCGAGTCGAGGCTGGTGTCGGCAAACGTCTGGAGCCCTCTGCCCGAGGCGCCCACCCTCACGTTCTTCACGAACCTGTCGAGCGCGGGCTGAAAGCGCGGGTCCAAAGCCTTTGCCCTGAATCCGCCCACGAGCCTTATCATCTTTCCTATGCAGGCGTCGATGATGGGCACCTCTGCCCTGAGCTTTGAGTAAAGTTCGTTTTCGCAGGCCGAGCCGCAGCCGCTAAGCCTGAAAAATCCTTCGCTGCCCTTTCTCGAGGGAGTTTCGGCGCCGATATCCGGCTTCGGAGCGGCCTTTGTTTTAAAAAATAATGCCAAATTTTCACTTCCGTTTCGTTAAAGATCCTGCGGCGGACTACCTCTCGACAGAGGCGAAGTACCAATCTCCGTCTCCCGCCCCGCCGATATATCCCGTAACGAAATATCTGAGGTCGTCCATAGCGTGGTCGTTTTCCTTCACCACGCTGTCTTTGCCGCCTTTTTCGTCCCAGCGGTAAAGCGCGAACTCCCTTATGCAGTCGCGGCACTCCGCCGAGATAAAGATTTTTTTGCTCCTGAGAGCGTCGCCTACGCGGCGTATACCGCTCAATACGTCGTTGTCGGCGGGAGTGACGGAATACTTCCCGTGGCGGCGTATGCACTCCATAAAGCTTGCCGCCGAAGGGTCGCATATCACAGTCTCGATCTTCCTGCCGCCGCAGAGCCGCTCCAGAGCTTCGTAGTGCTCTTCGTCGGTGCGCATGGCGCCCTCCCGCTTCGAGCTGTAGTAGTATTCCGAAAGCCTGTACCACGCCCCGCCGCTTTCGCCCCACAGCCCGAAAGATGACGGGTTTACCGTGCCGTAATCGCAGCTCACCGCGAATCTATGGCACTCCGGCAGTTCGCTCACGACGTGCACGGCCCTGTCAAACATCGGATACACGCAGCCGCTCATAGCCACCCACTTTCCGAGCACGAACCGCTGATAAAACGTCCCGCTGTAAAGGCGCTCATATCTTTCCCTCACTTCTTTGCTCAGCGACGGGTTATCGTCCATCGTAAAGTGGATATAAAGAGCCTTTTTCTCATCGGCCTTTTGTATCCACTCGGTGTAGAACCAGTGCGAGGGGTTGTCGGGATTGCAGTTGAACCACAGCTTTGAGTTTTTCAGCGAGCACCTTGCTATTGCCTGCTCGGCAAACGAGCGCGGCATAAGCGCGACTTCGTCAAGAAGCACGCCGCCGAGGGTCATTCCCTGTATCAGGGCGGCGCTGCTCTCGTCCTTGCCTCCGAAGAGGTAAAAGCGGTTTTCCCGCCCGCGGTGACTCACGGTAAAAAAGTTCTTTGAAGCCTGCATTTTAACTTCAAAGCCGTTTTGCGAGCAGTACTTTGCAAGGTCGTCGGCGATGTTTCTTTTCACCGAGGTTATCGTCTTGCCGCATATGGCAAAATCGGTCGAATCGAAGCAGGTCATCGCCCAGAGGATAAACGATATCCCCATCGAGACCGTTTTGCCGCTCCTCACGGAGCCGTCGCAGATTATCGCGCATCTGTCCCTGTATTTTCGGTTGAACCACCAGGTTATCACCCTGCGCTGCTTGGGTGAAAATGTCTCGAATTTCAGCACGGTCAAACGCCCTCCGGCTCAGCCGCGCTCTTCTGCAAAGCGGTAAAGAAGCTGTCGGCCGCGGCGGTGTCCAAGGCTCGGTCTTCAAGCTCGGCAAGCTTCTCAAGAGCTTCGAGGCGGTCGAAAAATTTGATCTCCACTCCTCCGCCCTTTACCCGCTTTATCTCCGAAACGTTGAACAGATCGAGACGTTCAAAGTTTTCCGTCGGGAAGTCGTCGTTTAAAAGCGCGAGTGCGTCGTTTATCCTTCCGAAGGCCAGCCGCCTCAGTCCCGCAAGCGCTTCTATCTCCGCACCTTTCTGCCTGCGGCTTTTAAGCCTTCGCCTTACTCCTGCCGAGGCTTTAAGCCTAAGGCCCTCTTTCAGAGCGGCCTCGGGCTTTATCCCGATGCTTATTGCCGCCTCTTTCGGGTCTCCGAGCATCATAAGGCAGTCCGCAAAGTCGCGGGCGGGGTCGCCGTTGTCCGGCGAATGTTTTTCGGTAATCTTAGTTATTTTCAACCGTCCTTTCCGAAAGGGTGATTTTTAAAACCCCTTTCACTATATCCTCCGAAAACAAAAAATGTTGCACGCAAACGTGCAACATTTTCGGAAATTTATTCTTTTACCCCTTACGGAGTCCGTTTGTACGGACTCGAAGGAGAAATTTTGCGAGATTTCGGAGGGGTGACTTATGAGTATTTTTGTTTGCCGTGCCCGCCGCTCGACAAACAGGTGATCCCTTAATAGAGCCCCTGCGCCTTGTCCCACATTTTATATAATCACAGGCGCAATCGAAAACTTTTAAGTTTTTCTCATCCGAAACTTTTGCCCTCTCCTTCAATAAAATGTCAGCCTGCCTGCATAAAATTGAAAATCCCGCTAATACTTAACTTGAACAGCAGAGTCTGTTATTTCTATCAAGCTTTTCCTTGGAGGTAGCTATGAAAAAGGTCAAATTCAGACAACCAGGCAGCAAAGCGCTCTATATCACGCTCTGCGTAGGCATACTTGCGGTAGGCATCGCCTCGGTGGCGGGATACCGCGCGGCCGTCAGCTCGATAACCGACGGCCTCATCACCCCCTCCGACGAGGCGGATATTCCGGATATAGACTATTCTGCCGTCGATGCCGTTCTCAGCGGTATCCAAAAAGACGCGGAGGATAACGTTCCCGCAGACGCAGGCACCACTTCCTCGCCCGAAAACGCTCCCGCTTCGGACGAAACACCCGTGGGTGAGGCGATAGTCGATATCACCGACGAGCTCGAGGCTCTCTATTACGAGCAGGCGATAATGATGCCCGTAAACGGCGAGATAGTAAACTCCTATTCGGGCGGAGAGCTCGTTAAATCCCCGGGAGGAGTATGGCGCACTCACGACGGGATAGACATAGCCGCCGAGGAGGGCACCTCGGTGAAAGCTATGACTTCCGGCACCGTAACGCAGGTATATGACGACCCGCTCTGGGGGACCTGCGTTGTTATCGACCACGGCAACACGATGTCGGGCTTCTACTTCGGGCTTTCCGCCGCACCCGCAGTCGCCGAAGGGCAGACGGTGAACGCCGGCGACGTTATCGGCACCGTGGGCAGCACCGCCGATATCGAATCTGACCTTGGCTCGCATATCCACTTTGCACTGAAGTATCAGGAGCAGTGGATAGACCCGATAGGCTACATCGAGCCTATGAAATAACACCGAAAAAGCAGGGGACCGCATCCCCTGCTTTTTGCCTGCTTTATTCGACCTCATTCTTTCTTTTGAAGATCTTGCTGATAAGATGGCTGCACACTCCGCGCAGATATCCGAATTCCTCGGTGCGGCGGTAAACAACGTAAAACACGGCGTTGGGCACGACTGCGCAGACCGCCGCCTTATAGACAAACGCAAGCAGTCCGCCCGTGAAGATATTGCATATAAGCCCCGTGATGAGCCCTGCCGCCGCAGTCACGGCGGTATAGCCCGCGTATCTTATGAAATATTTCAGCGGGTTTTCTCCGAAGCCCGAGCGGTAGAGTATCACCGGCTCCACCCAAAAAGGCACCAAAACCATACTGATAAGCGTTCCGAGCAATACGCCCGCTATCCCGAGCGGCTTTGCAAGGACTATGGATATGACGAAATTGAGAGGCACCTCAAACAGCGGCACCAGCCTGTCGTTCCAGAAGAGGCCCATGGCGTCCTTGGTGTTATATACCGGCTTGCGCATAGCCGAAACGTAGAAATTAACGACTATTATCGCCTCGGTCCACCTTGAAAGAAGATATTCCTCTCCGAGCCACAGCGATATGAACGGCGTAAACAGATGCCACAGGCATATCGAGCAGAATCCGAAGAGCCAGGCCGACATAAAGTTCTGACTGTTAAAGGCCTTTATCTTGCGCTCTCTGCTTTCGAGCGCGTTAAGGTTCCCGACGCTCGCCATAATGTCCTCATAAAAGCGGTTGAGCATCTGATGGAGAACGTTGGTTATCATCACATAGTTGGAATAAAGTCCCACAGAGGCAAGGCTCACAAATTTCGCCATCAGGATATTGTCGGTCCCGAAAACTGCCACCGAACCGAAACGGTGAAACGCCATTGCCCCGACGTTTTTCTTTATTACCGACTTGTCTTCGTCCTTGAGCGGCTTTACGTCCTTCTCTTTAAGATAGGGATACATTCTGTCGGCCGTGAGGGATATCCAGAGGTTTGAGGCCACCGAGGTGAGCGCCATGCATACCACATAGAGTATGTAGTTCTTAAAGGCGATGAGGAGCATAAGCTGCACCATCTGCCCGCCGAGCTTAACATAGGTGCGTATCCGCGTTTCGACGTATTTCTTCTGGTCGGCAAACAAGAGCGATGCCTTATATGAGAAGAAATACGACAGCCCCGAATTGAGCACGTGAAGAACGTATATCAGCTCTATGTGAGCTATCCCCTCGGGCATTTCTTTTACGAAAATGTCCAAAAAAGGCGTGAGCGAAAGCCCTACCGCGATTATCAGCACGCCTATAACGGTGTATGCCCTGCGGTAAAGCCTCATGAGCGACTTCACCGTTTCGCGGTCGTCGGTGGCGACGGGTTTGTAAAGGCTGAAGGTCACCGAAGAGCCAAAGCCGAGCTCGGCCACGGAGAGCACCGTGAGGATATTTGAAAACAGCCCGTTGAGCCCGAGATACTGCTCGCCGAGAATGTGTATGAACATTCTGCGGACAAAGAAACTCACCAGAACGAGAGGTATCTGCGTGAACACCGTCGAGCGGACGTTCTTGAATATATTGTCTACCCGCCTGCTCATTTTTCCTCACCGCCCGAATGTTTGCCGCCTTTATGCAAAATCCGCCCTATAAAGGGATTGAGTTTTGTCCTCCAGAAACGCATAAAGTGCGGAAAATGAATATATACCGCCATTTTTGCCTTGGCAGAAGAAAACCTCTTTGTCTGCTTTTTGCAGTAAAGGTCGTAGTAGCTTTTGAACATCTTTACGCCGCTGCGCCTTTCTTCGGCGGTTATCGGCATATAATTCAAAGAGTCGGTCCCGCGGCAAACGGTTTTCAGAATGTTCCGCGAGATGAGCGGCATAAATTCCGCGTCGTCCTCGTAGCGCTCATATCTTCCCGCCCAGGCGTCAAGGCAGTCCTGCCAGCCCTTGAGATCGCGCATGCGGATTATCGAGCCCTCGCGCTGCCGGTAATAATAGAGCGGCGTATCAAAGAACACAAATTTTTCTGCATTTTCAAAGATAAGGTGTATCACCGCCATGTCCTCGTAATACTTCCCCTCGGGGAAGGTTATCCCATCGAGCGTTTCGCGCCTGAAGAGCTTGTTCCAAAGGTGGCTCGTACAGCCCCTGTCGCCGAGAAGAAGCGAAAGCGCCTCACGCTTAGGCACCGCTCGCCTGACGCCGTCTTTTGCGGGGACTCCGGCAATGTCCGAGCTCTTACAGATCTCGGCATAACCGCACACGGCTATGTCGCTCTGCGTTTCGGCGATCGCTCCGTAAAGCTCCGAAAAGAGTTCGGGAGCCGCGATGTCGTCGGCGTCGGCAAAGCCGATAAAACTGCCGCGTGCGTTCTCAAGACCTATGTTTCTCGCCCTCGACACTCCCCCGCCGGAGGTATGTATCACCCTGAACCTTGAGTCGCGCAGGGCGTATTCGTCGCATATCCCGCCGGAGCCGTCGGTCGAGCCGTCGTCGATAAGGATAAATTCAAGGTTGTCGCAGGTCTGCGCGCAGAGGCCGTCAAGGCACTCCGCGATATACTGCGCCACGTTATAAACCGGCACTATCACCGAAATAAGGTCATTCAATATGCGTCCAGCTCCTCTCGTTGCATAGGATAATTTAAGCTTTGCCGCTTCTTCCGCCCGTCACAGCCGAATAAAGCTTCGGCAGCAGCCTTTCAAACAGCATCGCGAACACAAGGCAGGCAAAAAACGTTATCACGGGCGCCCCGAAATATATAAGTGCCTGGGAGACCGCGCCGTCCGGCAGAAGTTTAGCGCCTATCTTTTGCAAAAATCCCATTGCCGGCTCGTGGAAGAGATATATTGCGAAGCTGTAGCCCGCGGCTTTAAGGAGCCTTCGCTCGGCCTTTTCGGACCTGAAGACCGTGGCGAACCTGAAGAAGAAGCAGAATCCGAAGATGACGGTGAGCTTTCTGAAGAACTCGTCGGCAAAGCGGTCGTTCATAAGGCAGAAAAGCCCTATCGAAGCGGCGTAGAGCAGCGCAATTACCGGCGCGGGTATCCTGTCGAGCTCGCAAAGGTGCCTTTGATATTTCACTGAATAATATCCCAGGCAGAAATAAACGAGCGCCGAAGAGCTAAGGCAGAATATGCCCGTCTGAATATCGAGCACGTAAACAAGCGCGAGAAGCACGAGCACCGCCTTGGGGAAGCGGTCAACGGCCTTTTTAAGAAGCGGCGCTATAAGATTTAGGACAAAAAGATCCCTTAAGAACCACAGCGGCGAAACGAACGGCGAGTAAAAGCTCCCCGCACCGCTGCTCGGAAGTATCCCGAAGAAGCCGTCGATATAGTCCACAACTCCCCAATCGGCTATTATTTTGCTCTCGTTGCCGAAAAACCCGCTTATAACCGGAAGCTTCTGCGCGACAAAATAGGCGGCTATCCAGAAGGCGTTGAGTATGAAATACGGTGCGATAAGAGTGCGGAGCTTTTTGCGGACGTTGTCGGCCCAGTCGAACTCGCGGCGGAACAAAAGTATCGCCGAGATAAAGAAGAATCCGGGCACCGAGCATCGCACGATAATGTGAGAAATAAGATATTTGGCGGTTTCGAGCCAGGCGGGCGCCTGCAAAAGGATATCGCCGTCGGAAAAGGAGATAACGGCCTCGTCGGCGTGCCAGAAGAGCACCATAACGGTGAGCCACACCCTTAATATCTGTATCCGCTTCGATTCTTCCGCGCCGATGCCGTATGCGGCTCTCGGCAGCGTTTTGCTCTGTAATGGAACCATATAAAAGGCCCCGCCTTTCGGTGAAAATATTGTATGACTGCCGCTACCTTCCCTGCTTGAGCGAAAGAAGGAGTTCGAGCAAAGAATACGCCCGAAGCTTCATAAGCAGCGCGGCGGCATACTGCCTAAAAGGCAGCTTCTCAATGGGATACTCCGCCAGGACCTTTTTCAGCTCGCCGTCTTCGCAAAGGTCTTTGAGCCACTGCCTCACCTGCGCCCTTCCGGCGGACTTTTTCTGCCTCACGGCCGCTATGGCGCTTCGGCGCGCACGCGCTATCAAAAATCTGCCGCAGCGAAGCGATACCTCGCTCTCGGGGTAAAGCGGCGCAAGACGGCGCTTTATTTCGCAGTAAAGCTCTTTTACCTTGCCGAAGCGGTCGGCCCTGAAGGTTTTAGTGAGCGAGCCCGCATTGGCACAGTAATAATACACCGGCGAGGCTTCCGTGGCGACGGTGCGGCATTTTTGCAAAACGTCGATGTCGAATATCACGTCCTCCGAGATAAACTGCCGCTCCGAAACGAACCTTATGCCGTTATCCTCTATTATGCTCCTTCGAAACAGCGCCCGCCACACCGATACCTCCATAACGGTATCGCGGGTACGGCCCGGCGCAGTGGCGACAAAGTCCAAAAGAAGCCCGCGCATCTGCTCTTCGCCGCTCCAAAGCCTTTCTTTTCCGTTCTCGGGAGCTTCGGTTATCCCGTCGGCGTCGCTGTAATATATCCCGCCGTACACTATGTCGGCTCCGGTTTTTACGGCGCGGTCGTAAAGCTTTTCGCACATGTCTTGGGTGACGAAGTCGTCGGAATCCACAAACGCCGCATATTCGCCCGCGGCGGCGTCAAGGCCGCTGTTTCGGGCATATCCGAGCCCTGCGTTTTGCTTATGTATCACCTTTACCCGCGGATCGGCCGCCGCAAAGCCGTCGCACATTTTGGGGCAGCCGTCGGGCGAGCCGTCGTCCACGAGTATTATCTCGATATCGGAAAAGCTCTGCCCCAAGAGCGACTCCATACACCTCTCAAGATAAGGCTCCACCTTATACACCGGAACGATTATGCTTATCGCCGGAATGTGCTGACTGCCGCTCATACGCTTCCTCCCCGCCCGCGGCCTCTGAGCCTGCCGAGCATCGATTTTACGCCGCGCCTTATCCCTTTCGGGACGCAGGCTATAATGCTCTCCTTTATCCTGTCGGCCCTGAAGAGCTTTTTGTATTCGCGGTCAAAGCCCCCGTATCCTCCACCGATATACGCCTTTTCAAGGAGCTCTCGCTCCGGCCTTTTCCTGCTCGGCGCCCTGAGCTGATCGTTGTGCCGTGCGGCCTTTTCGGCCTCGGCGGGCATTACTTTAAGGCTGCCGCGGCAACTTTCAAACAATTCCGCGCCTTTTTCGGTGGTTATCAGCACGCAGGAAACTCCGTTTTTGTTAGAAAGACCGTATTTTCTGACGGCGTCGGGATATTCCTCATGAAATCCCCAGAAGTCCCCCACGGTGATGTCTGCTGCGCGTTCGAGCCTTGCGTATTTGCAGTTGTAGCAGCTCTCGCGGGATATCAGCCCCTTTAAAAACGCAGCGAAATAAGGCAGCGTCCTGCCGTTTTTTATGACGGTTTTGCGGCTGCCGTCCGGCATTTTCATCTCAAAGGCGCACATAACGCCCTGGCCCTTGCTCTTTCCGCGAAAATTCACCGACTCCGTCTTTCCGCCCGACTCCTTCTCGGTAAACCCGATAAGCTCGCGCATCATCTTAACGCTCGGAACGCCGTGGCAGATAAGGTCGAGCGTATAAAGCCCGCTGCGGTCACCGCCGAGATAGCTTTTGAGCGCGGCAGTCTGGCAGGGGGTCCCCGAAAACAGGACCTCTCTGCCGGCGTCGAGGTCTTCTCTGACCTTTTTGTATATGCCCTCCGTCCTGCTCTGGGCATACTTCGAGCCGCGTATGGGCCTTAGGTCTTCAAGGCTGTCCGCCCTGACGTGAGCAGGAAAGAACCCGCCCCCGTCCTCGCACATTTTTACGCCGTAGACCGTTCCGCCGCTTTTAACGACGGCTTCCGAAAGCACGGCGGCTATCCCTCCCGAGGACGAGCTTTTCAGTATATCCTCAGAGACCGCCGTTGCCGCCCACGCGCAGATCGGCTTATTCAGCTCAACGCCGTTCTGAAACGCGCATACCCTGCGGCAGAGGCCGCACTCAACGCAGGCCTCGGAATCTATCTCTGGATACAAAAACCCCGACGCACCCTCCGTCATCTTTATCGCCGACTTCTGGCAGACATCGGCGCAGGCTCCGCAGCCGCAGCAGTCGGAAACGTTATCAAACAGCGTTATAGGCATCTTGCAGGTCCTCCGTTTTCCGTGATATAAGAACGCTTTCCCTCAGATATTCAAGGCTTTCCGCCCTCTTTTCGGCGATAACGCCCCCGACTTTTTCATAATCTATCGGCTCGCCGCCGAAAGGAGCTTCGCCGGCCGAGAGCGTGCGGTCATTTATGCCGAGCTCCGAAAGAAGCGAATTTACCTTTTTTATACGGCTCTCATTGGTGAGATACACCTTGAACTGCTTTTTATTGAGTATTGAGAACACCGCGCCGTGAAACGTCCCCGTAAACACATACTCTGCGTTTTTGAACATTCCCGTCCATTCAAAGGGCGTAAGGCCCGCGGTCACGCCGGAATACCTTTTGTCACATTCCCCTGCGCCGTAGACCCTCAGGCCGTGCTCGTCGGCGTATTTAAATATGCGCTCCCTTATTTCCGCGGGGAGCTTTTCGCAGTAATAGAACAGTATGTAAGGCTTTTGGGCCCTTTTAGGCTCTTCCGTCGGGCAGGGAACGAGAAAAGTCGGGTCAAGAACGCGAACGGCCTCTCTGCCCGAGACGTTTTTAATAAGCTCCGCCGTCCTGTCGTCCCTCGCGGAAAGGGCGGAAAATTTCTTTATTCCCTCGGCGACGTATTCCGGCACGTCTCCCTCTGCCGAGGTGTTTCCCACGCTCGGCGCATATGCCGTGAGGTTCTTGCACGAAAGCCCCTCGCCGAATTTTATCTTCGCCCTGCCCTTGGGGTCGTCGTAGTTCCAGACCTCGTCGCTGCCGACGATAATGCAGTCGAGCCCGAGGTCGTTCACCTGCTTTGCACTGAAACAGAGCTTTGTGAGAGCAAGGCAGTCTTTTCTCGCTTCGGAGAAAATATGCGGCAGCCTTGTTTTTTCAAGCCACATTTTAAGCGTCTCCCTGCCGCGGTAGAACCTGAACCACCCTGCGGTGTTTATCAGAAAGTGCTTTACGTTTATGCAGTTCACTATGCACACGCTGTCTTCGGGGAATAGCTCCCTGAGAGCCTGCTGCAGGGCATATGCCTGCAAAAACGCCCCGAAATTGTTGATATAGTGGTGCGTAAGTATGCCTATCTTCATATCACATCGCTCCCGCCAGTTTCAGATATTCCTCCTGAAGCTTTTTGGCCTCCGCCTCAATGTTATAGCCGTGCAGAGTCATAAGCTCGGTGTTGTCCCGTCTTTCAGCGTTAAGACTTAACGCTTCCTCCATAGCTCTTGCCCAGGCTTCGGGACCCTCTTCGAGCCCTATGAACCTCGCCCTGTCGGTTATCCCTATCTCGGGCGTGACGTTTTTTGAGAAAATGCAGGGCAGGTCGGCGGCCTGCGCCTCGACTCCCACCACCGGAAGCCCCTCCCAGAGCGAGGGCAGCACAAAGCAGTCGAATGCCTGATACCATTCGTTGGCGTTTGGAACGCTCCCCGCAAAAATCACGGAGTTTTCCGCTCCGAGAGCCTTGACGCGCTCCTTTGCAGCTTCCTCGAGCTCGCCCTCGCCCAAAAGAACGAGCACTGCGCTCGGGTCGGACTTTAAAAGCAGGGCAAAGGAGTCGAGCAGGAATTTATGGTTTTTCTGCGCCATAAATCTGCCGACATGGCCTATAACGTGCTTCCCGTCAAGACCGGCGGAGCTTCTTATTTTACTTCTGACGTCTTCGTTATACGAAAATCTCCCGAGCTCTATCGCGTTGGGGATTATCCTGTAATCTCGGCTTTCGGCGACCTTTTTTCCGTAGTAAAACGCCGCCGCGGCCTCACCGCAGGAGTATCTGTGGGTGATGTTGGCGCCGAGCCTGCTCTTGCAGAAGTCCTTGAGAGGCCTTTTGATGTCCTTGGCGTTGTTGGCGCCGTGAGCGTGAAATATCCTCACGGGGATGCCGTTCACCTTTGCCGCGTGGAGCGCATACACCCCGAAAGCTCCGTTATGCGCCTCGAGTATCCTGTATTCGGGGTGTTCCGCAAAAAGCGACTTCATATACGAAAGATACTTCGGATATTTGAGCGGATTGAGCCCCGGCGTGCGGAATATCCTGCCGCCAAGGGCGGTTATCTCGCCGTCGTAGGCGCCCGGCTTCGACTTGTTGCACAAAAAGTCGAATTGCACCTTGTCCCTGTCCATATGGCGGTAATAATTCATGAGCATGGTCTCTATTCCCGCCCTGTCCATATTGCTCACCGAATGTAAAACACGTATCATTTTTTCTTCCCCCTGCCACTGCGGCAAACCTCTTCGTAAAGCGAGAGCGTGTCGTCAACAACGGCCTCCCAGGAATATTTTTCTCTCATAAATTCCGTCTGCGCCCCGAGCCTGCCGGCGGGAACCTCGGTATTTATCGCTTCTTCAAGCTTCTGCCTGAGATCGTCGGGGTCGCCGTGCCTGAATAAAGTCAGATATTCTTCCGGCGCGACTTTATTCTCCTCAATGTCGCTCGCGATGCAGGGCGCGCCGTAGCTCAGCGCTTCAAGAAGGCTCAGCGGCATACCCTCGACGTCGCTCGGAAGAACATAGGCCCGACAGTTGGAAAAAAGCTCGTCCAAAAGCGCGCCGCTCACGAATCCCGCAAACGTCACTCTGCCGTCAAGAGAAGCCTTTTCGCGAATTTTGTTAACATAGTCCGTGTCGTTGAGCCTGCCGGCTATCACGAGCTTCAAATCGGTATCAATGCCCTTAAAGGCGTCGAGAAGATAATGCAGCCCCTTTTCGGGGACGAGCCTCGCAAGAAACAGAATATAATCCCCGCCCCTGAGCCCCAGCTTTGCTATCTCGCTCGGAGCTCTCCGCGTTCCCGTGGTGATGCCGTTTCTTATAAACGATGTCTCCCTTTTATAGGCGTTTTCAAAGTAGTTCTGCATATTTTCCGAGAGGACTATCATTCTGTCCGCCCGCTTTACGGCGGTCTTTTCGGAGCGCTTTATATACCATGTCGCGAGGGAGCCCCACTTGCTGCGCTGCCAGTCGAGCCCGTGGACCGTAACGACGGTGGGTATTCCGAAGAGTCTTGTGAGCCATGACATTCCCGCAGGGCCTTCGGCGTGAAAATGTATGACGTCGTAGTGCCCGAAAAGCGCCCTGAAAGCCGCAAGGACTGAATAAACTATCACGTCCGAGCCCTTTATGTCCACGGTGGGAACGTCTTTCAGCGCAACGCCCTTATAGGTCTTCGCAGAGCGCTCCTGACCCTTTCGACGGCGGTTGTAAAGCACGACTTCGTGCCCTCTAAGCGCCATTCTCACGGCGAGCTCCTCGACGGCTACCTCTATCCCGCCCTCGCGCGAGGGGACGGTCTTGTGGCCTATCATAGCTATCTTCATCTGCTCTCTCCTTTCCGTAAACCGCTGATGCTATCTTCCCTTTAAGGCGGCTACAGGCGCCTTGAGCGCCTCATACGCCCTCAAAAACACATATGCCGCGCGGTATCTCTTCTTTTTTATAAGCCGAAGCACGGCCTTCTTCTTGAATTTGAGCCTTGTGAACCTTGCGTTTTCAAGACCTTCGCGTATCACGGGGCTGTCCATATGCGCGGCAACCCTTTTAAGCTCGCCCGAGTCCTTTGCCGCGGCGGTGCGCTCCATAAAGATAAAGCAGGTAAAAGCCGTGTATCTGTCTATCTTTTCGGAAAATCCCTCGCCGTGCTCCGAAGCCGTGAGGCGCATCTCGCGCAGCAGGTTTTTGAACTGCTCGAATATGCCGTCGCCTATTCCGCGGGAAAGCGAAGACTCCCTTATCCTGTAGAAATAGGTCACTTCCGAACTGACATATATGCTGCTCATCGAATAGAACACCTCGGTGAGGCATAAAAGGTCTTCGCCGAACTTTAGGCCCTCGGCTATCCTCATCTGGCAGGGGTAAAGCACCGAGCGGCGCATGGCATGGCCTATCATCTGATATTGCAGGTGTTCCCATTCCGTATTCATGACCGCAAGGGGATAGATCTTTTCTTTCAGCATATCTCCGGAATAATATCCGTCTTCTATACATTCGGTGACCTTTTTCGAACGGTCGCCGTAGTCGTAGAGCTTTGCCGTGAGTATAACGTCGGCCCCGCTTATGCGGATCTTTTCGCCGAAGTGCAAAAGAGCCCCCGGCGCAAGCCTGTCGTCGCCGTCAACGTATATCACGTATTCTCCGCCCGCGGCCATAAGCCCCGATTTTCTCGCTCTGTCCGGCCCGCCGTTCGGGCGGTGGATAACGCTCACCCTGCTGTCGGCAGCGGCGTATTCGTCGCATATTGCCGGACAGCCGTCGGGCGAGGAATCGTCAACAAGAATAAGCTCGAAATCGCTGAAATTCTGACTGAGTATGCTTTCTATGCACTCCCTTAAATACTCCTCGACCTTATATACCGTAACTATTATCGAAAAAAGCAAAAAGTCCAACTCCTTCGGCGCCGCACCGCGCCCGTTTTATTTTAACAGTTCGCCCGCCATCCAATCGGCGAGCTCTTTCATTCCCTCGGCATTGGGGTGAGTCCCGTCGTAAAACAGCGACGAGTCCATAATCCTGCCCTCGGTGCTTATCGTATCAAGGCCGTTAAGCTCCGCTATTTCGGCTATCCATTCGTTGAGCCCTGCAAGTGAGCTGCGCGGATACCCGCAAAGATATATCTTTGCCTCGGGATATTCGTCGGATATGTCGTCGAGCATCTTCTGATAATCCCTCATAAATGCGTCATAATCGCGCTTTTTGGCGTAGTCGTTGCAGCCGATGAAGACTATCACCACGTCGGGCGAGCGCCCGCAGATGCCCAGATCCCTGCCTCTGCCCGCACTTGCGGCGTGCTCCGGCTCTCCGAGGTCGCTTACCCCCGAGCCCGCATATGCGTTTATTTTGCAGATGTTCATTCCCAGCTTTTTTGCAAGCAGATACCACCACATCTGCGAGACCTGCGTAACGTCGTCGTCGGGGTAGTTGAAAGTCTTGGGGGTATAGCGGCGGTAGGCGCTTAAGCTGTCGCCGATGACAGAGAGATATTTCCCCTCGAATCGGCTGTTTTCCGGCTTTTGCGACTCCTTTTCCGCAAGCCCTTCGTCTGAGAGAGTTCCGAAGAAGTTCACGGAGCTTTCTTCCTCTTCCGAGACCGCCGCGGCGATGTATTTCGTTTCCGGAGTGACCTCTAAGGTTATGCTGCCGGAATTTATCCTGCTTTCGCCGATAACGCGGGTGTCTTTATCCAAACAAAAAATAACATGCTCACTTTCGTCCCCGAATACGAGCGTTACGCTTTCGAGGGGGTAAAACTGACTGTCGATGTCGATGCGATACTGAACGGTCCCCTCTGCAGAGCGGTATTTTACCCAGTCGCCGCTGCGCTCGTAGCACTCGCCGGTGCGGTAGTAAAGCAAAAGCGGCACCCTGCGTCCGATTATGTCAACCGTCTTGCAATAAAGCTCCGCCGCCTGCGCGCGGGTGACAAAAGAGCTTCCGCAGAATCCCCTCTTGCCTTCGGGCTCCATTATCCCGAGCGAGCACACCGCGGCCACGGCGCTCCGATATTTCTCGGGGATATCTTCATAGCCCTCCGTGCCGCCGTCCTGCGGGGCGTCAAAGCGGTCTTTCAAAAGATTTGCGGTCATCAGGGCGGCCTCATACCTGCTCACGGTGTGATTCATCTTCAGGTTCATTATGCCGATATATATTCCGTGAGCCATCAGCAGCTTACGGCCCGAAGCCGCCGCCTCGCAGCCCTCCACGAAGCCGTAAAAGGCCTTTGCAAGGATATCGGAAAACTCCTGTAAAGTGAGCCCGCCCTCGGGCAGAAACAGCTGCCCGCCGTCATCCAAAACTTCCGCCGCCGACATAACGCCGTCCTCGCAGGCCCGAAGGATATATTCATACCCCTCATATTGGGCGGGAACGTCTTCAAACAAAGGCCCGCCGTAAGCCAGAGCTCCCGCCGATGCACAAAAACATACGGCGGACGCAAGAGCAAGACATACGGCCCTTTTTGCGATACTTTTAAGGCGGCAGGTCACGGCTTTACCCCTTTCGTGATGAGTTTTGTGCGCACTCTTTCATTCCGCCCGTCCGACGGCTCTTCTTCGGCTTCGTCCGGCTCGTCTATCCGATATGACATCGTGAGCAGCGAGATCACGGCGGTGAGATAAATATAGTTGAAAGTATTGTCGGTAAGCGCTGTGGCGACAAGATAAACGCAGTAGCAGAAGCTCAGCACCGCGCCGTGTATCCCCTGGAGCTTCGCCACGAGCCACGACCTCACAGAAAACACCGAAAGCCCCCACAGCAGCAGTCCCCAGAATCCTATGTCGATATAAAGCGCGACGATGTCGTTATGAAGTCCGGTGCCGCTTGCGTCGTTCATATATTCAAGCAGAAATCCCGCTCCGCGCCCCATATAGTTCGGCCCGAAGTGGTAATAATCCCTCACGAGCTCCAGAAGATGGGCTCGGCCCATAAGATTTATGCCCCAGTGCTCCTCGAGATAGCTCATAAAGCCCCAGTCGATAAGCCCGACGTAAAGCAGGAGTATCCCCGCGGCGACCGCTCCGGCTGCCATGAGCCACTTCACGTTTTTGCGCTTTTCGCTCGCGCCGAACCACAAAGCTATTCCGGCCGCAACGGCAAGCGCAACGGCAAGAAGGCTTATCCTCTTGAAGCCTGAGAGGAAGAAGAACAGCGACAAAAACGCCAATACATATACCCACGGCTTCTTCCAGAGTTCCTTACGGTTTATTATAAAGAACACGAGGTATATCCCGAACGCAAACGTGAGCTCGTGTATCTCCATTTTGGCGATTATCCCGCCGGTGTCGTCGGCAAAGCTGACGATGACGTTGCGCAGCTCGGAAAGATATGCCGAGAGCCCGCTTTCGCGTATGACCGTTACGAACCTTATGGCGTTCACGAATATCATCGAGACAAGATTTATCCATATGCTCCGGCTTCCGAGTACATAGACCATACCCGCCATGGCGAGAATTACGTTTATGTGATATACCTGGCTGAAGAGCCCGCGGCGTATCTCGGCAAAAGAGCTGAAATTGAACACCCACAGAAGCGCCGATATCGAAAGGTCGATGACATAGGGCAGCACGAGAACTCCGATATAGCATATCAGCTTTTTGCCCCTGACCAAGTCGGTGGAGACCAGAAAAACGCATACGCTCACAACGATCATCAATATGGCGAAAAGGTGCTTGAAAAGGATACCCACGCCGAAGTGCAAGGAATCGTTGTCGAGGTAATACATAAGCGAGGTCAGGGCGAAATACACCGCCGTCCACGCATAGAGCGACGCCTTTTGCTTCATACCTTTTCGGCGTCGGCCTGCTGCTCTTCGCCGGACTTCGGCTCAACGGTCAGATGGTCTTTGCGCAGAGCGGTGGCCTTTGAAATGAGCGAGCGTATATTATATGTTCCTGCCTCGCGGGCGTTCACGCCTCCGAGCGAATATGCCACGGGGTAAGAGCCCGCCTGGTCGTTGATTACGGTAACAAGGCGCTCAAGCTCGGGAGCTATGCTGTCCTCCGAAGCGTCGAGGTCGAAGAACGCCCAGAACTGCCCGCTTCCGTTATATCCCACAAAGCTTTCGCTGCGGTTTTCCACCATTTCGCGAAGCACTCTGCCGAACGTCTGAAGTATCCTGTCGGCCTCCTCGCGGCCGAGTTCCCTGTTTATCTCATGCTGATTGCGAAGCTGCAGGCTTAAGCAGCAGAAGCTGCTCCGCATAGCCGATTCCTTTGCCTTTTCGCTGATGAAATTGTCGCAGGCTACGCGGTTCATGCAGCCGGTGAGGCGGTCCCTGAGGAAGACGTATTCCAGAATGTCTCCGATACGGCCGAGCAGCACAGCGGCTCCGCAGCCGATTATGAGGAACACCACCGCAACTATTATCATATAAAGCCTTATGTTGATGGTTGTTCCGGCGGTGACGCTCGTAAGAGTCTGGATATTCTGCGCGCCGAGATAGTCGTTATACTCCGAGTTGGTCTCGTCGGCTATGGCGTAAAGCTCGCTGAGGCGCTCCATAAGGGTGGAGATCTGCTCTTCTATCTCTTCGGCGGTCGCACTGCTGCTTATTACCGAATAGGGCGAAGCCGGCTGCAAAGTTGTGACGGTGGTGCCGTCTTCGTTCTGCTGAACGACTTCTATTGGCTTATAGTAGCCGTAGGTGCTGAGTATAAATCTGCAGTAGTCCTTATCCACGGTGGCGTGGTCGGCCTTTGTTTTGGCCTTGGCCCAGTTCGAGAGCAGCGTGTCGTACTCCACGGTGTGGTCTATTTCTTCCGTTTTTGTCCCGCCGCTGGCCGATGAGCTGTCGCGGTAGTTGTCGTAAACGTTGTCGAGGATATAATTGTAGTCCTCGGTGTAGTCGCTGTAGGTGTTCCCCGAGCTGCGCATCTTATCGACGTATGTATTTATTACCCTGTCGGTCTCGCTGAGGTCTTCCTCGGCGGTGGTGCTCTCAAGCTCGTGACGCGCGCTCTCATCGAGATACTTGCTTATGAGAACGTCGGTGTTTTTCGAGAGCTTGTTGCCCAGAATAAGCGAATAAAGCTTGTATACGTTCACCTTCTGGAGCATCTCGAAGTCGGACTGAAGGTCTTTGAAGGAATATCCGGTAGAAGCCGAGCGGAAGCCGTCCGACTTTTCGCTGTATTCGTAGAGCTTATCTATGGTATCGTTCAAAAGGTCGGATATCTGATTTGTAACGTCGAGATAATCGTATTCATCGACCTGTATTCCCTTCACCTTGTTGCTTATGTAGGTGCGGTTGATGTGTTTGGCGCTGTATTCCGAGGAATACACGTCCAAAAGCTCGTTCAGAACGTCGCGGACGAGGTCGGTGCTCGCGCCGGCGATGCCGCTCCCCATAGTGCAGGTTACGGAATAAACCGTGGGCTCTTCAACGCTCTTCTCGCCCTGCTCGTTGAGGGCGGTCTGAACGGCCAGATCTTCCTCTTTGACTATCGGTGTGACGGTTATGCTCGAACAGAATCTGTCAACGCTGTAAGAGCCGGAAAGTCCCAGATTCTCCATAGCCTTGGCCATATTGGCGGCGGAATTTATCTCTGAGGTGTCAATCCTGCTGCCGTCGGGTGCAAGGCCCTCGGCCGCCCGGTCGTTGCTGTAGCGGATAACCGCCGTGGCGACGTATTCCTGGCTTCCCGAAAGGAAGTAATAGGCCATCAAGGTCATCACGAAGAAGAAGAGGATTATGAACGGCATCCACTTTTTGAGATATCTGAAAAGCTGAAATTCTCTCATTTAATCCGCCTTCTTTCTGTTTCTCTTTATATCGCCCAGGAAGCTTATCACGTGGAGCATCACGAATACCGCCAGAGTGAGCACGGCCGCCTTTTTTACCGCCGACATCGCCCTTGACTTCCAAGAGCTTACCGAAACGGTGAGATATCCGTTGGCCTGCCTGAAATCGTATTCCTTTACGAGCGAGCGGGCGCGTTCGGCAGTATCGGTGAGTTCGGCCTCTATCTGCTCTATCATTCTGTCGGCCCCCGCCGCCGAGCCGCTCTTTTCACCTTCCGCGGAAAGCTTATCGGCGATATATTCGTTGTCGGCGATCCTTGCGTGGAGCTCTATCATCTTGTCGGCGCTCTCCTCGGCCTCCTCGGCAAATTCGTCTACGCCTATCTTCGTCTGCGACATATAAAACTGCCCGTAGCTGTCGTATGTAGGAACAAGAACTATCCTCGCCATATCGTCCTCGTATTTTCTCATCACGGCGAGCCAGTTGTTGCTGGTCATGCGGTCTTTGCGGGCCTCAAAATCGAGGAAGATGTTTTCGGCCGAGAGCCTTCCGAGGTAGGTCTGGGTGTCCTTTGAAAGGCTGTTCTCGAGGACGTATGCCCTGAGGTCGGCAACAAGGGTATCTCGTATGTAATCGGCGCGGGTCTCTATGCTGCTGAAGCCCTCGCCCGTATCCTCCGACTGGAAGCTTCGGGTATTCTCCGAAAGCGTATACATAAAGTTTGCTATCCTGTCGGCCTCGGTGGAAAGGAGGTCGCATATATCGAGATAATCCTCGCCGTTAAATTCGGAGTAGTCCTTGCTGAGCGGTTCGAGGTTGGTGGTATACTGCGCCGAGAGCCATTCCCTGTAGGCCGCGGAGAACACCTGGAGCACGTTTTCGCCGTCAAGGTGATCCGTCTTGCCGTTGGCCGAATATTTTATGCGGTATTCGGTGGAAACGCGGTAGTTGTCGCCGTCAATGCCGCCAGAGCTCTTTGCGGAGATATCCAGAACGTCTGCAAGATCCTCGGCTGTAACGTCGGACAGGACGTGCTTATCCTCCATTATATTCAGAACTTCGCTGCCCAAAACGTCGGCCTGGTTGAACTTCGTGCCGTTGGGGTAAAGCCCACTCGAAGCGCCGTCGTAATTGAGCGAGAGAGTGGCGGTGCAGGAGCGCGGAACTTCCAATCCGCAGATCATAATGCTCACAAGGAAATATCCTGCCGTTACCACATATATCCAGCCCTTTTTGTGGAGCGGACGGTATCTCGTGCCGGTGATCTCTCTCATTCTCACACCGTCGAGCCTTACTATGTATATCAACGCCGCAATTACCAAGAGCGCCGCGACGGCTGCAAGAGCATATCCGCCGTAGGAATAAAGAAGGTAACTCATTTTACATTCCTCCTTATGAAATATCGACGATAACGAGCTCGGGCGGGTTGAACAGCCTCGGTATTATGCCGTGATTCCCAAGCCCTCTGCTTATAACGAGCTCGGGGCCGTCAAGACTCTTCATACCGGCATCGTATTTCGGGAAAAGCCCTTCGTCGCCCGAAAGCAGGCCTCCCAGCCCGGGAAGGCGTATTATGCCGCCGTGGTTGTGCCCCGATACGACAAGGTCTACGCTGCTGCCCGAAAACACCCTTGCAGAGGCCTCGGGATAGTGAGATATCATTATCTTGCACTGTGCGGTGTCGTCGGCCATAAACCTTGTAATAAACTTTCCGGAATACGGCCAGGCGGCGTCCATATTGGTGCTCATTCCGCCTATCAGGACGGTGTTGCCGTTTATTTCGGCGGTGACGGAGGAATTCTGCAAAACGGTCACTCCGGCCTTTTCAAGCCCGCTGAACAGGCTGCCGTCAACCACGAGCGAAGAAAAGTCCTCCCCCGAATAACCTATTTCGTCAAGGTCTTCCTTGGTGAGCGCCATTCCGTATACCGCTATGTCGTCGTGGTTGCCCATTCCGAAGTAGACCGGCGCTATAGCCTGAAGCCGCGTGCACAGATCGACGGCATACCTTACGTCGGGGTCCTTGGCGTTGAGAGTGTCGCCCGCTATGAGGATCATATCCGGCTCGAGCTCTTTTATCCTGTCTATCAGGTCCTGATTGCCTATGCCGAACTCCTTCTGATGAAGGTCGGCGAGCACGACCGCCCGCATCGGCGCAACGACATGCTCCGGATAGACCGCATAATATGAATAGGATATCGTCCTGCTCTCTATGCCGCTCCAAATGTAGAGCCCGCCTATGCACACCGCCGCCGCAACGAGCAGCACCGAAATGTATTTCAGGATTTTCCTCGCCCTATGATGATTTTTTAACATTTTGCCGTCTCCTTTATTGTGAAGCACTTCGCCCTCCGCCGGTTTTTCCGGAGCCTTTTCGGGCCTGTGCCGAATTGTTTCCGCTTTTATATCCGCACTTTCGCCGACCTTATTCGGGGGCCGCCGCCTGCGGCGCTTAAAACGTATGAGCAGAAATATGCCTGCCGAAAGCATAGCCGCTGCAAGTATTGCAAGAGCCGTACAGACGGCGATCTTTTTGAATTTCCTGTGCTTTTTGCGCATATTTCGCTTCTCCTTTCGGCTGCGGGGCGATATCCGTATAAGCCCTTTTGTCGGAAGATATATAGTAGATTATAACTCATACGATTTTTTCTGTCAATAGCAATAATGCCGTTCAGGCGTGTCCCCGCAGAACACATTTTTTGCCGCGCTCCCGCCTTTTTAAATGTCTTGACAACACCTTTTAAATCTGTATAATGTTTATGTACGCTTTAGGCTGAAGCGCTTGCATTTATCCGGCTTTTGCTGTATAATGATGAAAATTTTTGCGATCCGCCCGTTTTGCAGTTTATATGAGAAAGGATACTTATGATGAAAAAACGCCTGCTAAGCCTTGTTCTGACTGTGCTGACGCTGTTTTCGGCGTGCTTTTCCGCCTACGCCGCAGAGGCCTCCGAAAGCGATAACGAGGTCCTGAAAGTCGGATTCTTTGCGTTTTCCGGATACCACATAATCGGAGAAGACGGCCGCAGGAGCGGCTACGGCTACGAATTTTTGCAGAGGCTCGCCATTCACGGGGGCTGGTCTTATGAATATGTCGGATACGACGGCTCTTATGCCGATTCGCTCGATATGCTGCGGAACGGCGAGGTCGATATAGTCACCTCCGTATCTAAGACCCCTGCCCGCGAAGAGGAATTTTTGTTCTCCGACCAGTCTATAGGGGTAAATTCCACCATCTTCACCGTGAAAGCCGGAAACGACTACATTATGGAGGGCGATTATTCTACTTACAACGGCATAACCGTAGGCATGCTCGAGGGCAACTCCAAAAACGCCAACTTCGAGCGCTTTGCCGAAGAGCACTCCTTTACATTTGCGCCGATGTATTTTGCCGATCAGGACGAACTTACCGCCGCGCTCCGGAGCGGAGAAGTTGACGCCGCAGTTACCGGAAGTCTCAGGCTTCTTGAAAACGAGTGGCTGCTCGAGTCGTTCGACGCGAGCCCGTTCTACATATGCACCTCAAAAGACAACGCCGAGCTTATGAAGCGCATCAACGCCGCGATAAACGAGATGGATCTTCATGACCCAAACTGGCGCGATATCCTTCACGAAACCTATTACGCCACCGACCGCTCGGGTGAGATCATTCTGAACGCCGGCGAGCGGGCTTTTATAGACGATCTTAAAGCCTCGGGGAAGCCCCTG
Organism: uncultured Clostridia bacterium; assembly: GCA_947631535.1. Lineage (GTDB taxonomy): Bacteria > Bacillota > Clostridia > Oscillospirales > Ruminococcaceae > Faeciplasma. Next base: position 107,383 of record CANRLU010000001.1, read on the forward strand.
CGCGTGCTTTTCAACCCCGACCGCGTTCCCTACAGCTACTTTAAAGACGGCAGGGCCGAGGGCATACTCCCCGCGATATTTGAAGTACTTGCCGAGCGCCTCGGGTTCACTTACGAATGTATCCCCGTTGCCGACAGGAACGAATATTACGCTCTGCGCTCATCGGGCGAGGCCGACGTTGTGCTCGACTTTACCGGCGACTACTACCTTGCCGAAGAGGAAGGCTATAAAATAACCGTCCCCTATTTCAACACCAACTTTGCGCGCCTCACTCTTGCGGATTCCGCGGGTGCAGCTTCTGTAATTGCCATTCCCGACCGCGCCGACGCCATCGACGCTCTTATTACGAGCCGCTACGGTGAGGATTCCATACTCAGGTTCGACACGGCGGAGGGCTGCATAAACGCCGTCATCGACGGCAGGGCCGACGCAGCCGTGCTTTATTCCTACAACGCCGAATATTACGTAAGGCAGGATATCCGCAACCGACTCGCCGCAGTTGTGTTCGGCGATACATCGCTCTCTTATGCCGTCGCCAACAACGTAAGCGGCGGGAGATATCTGCTCTCGCTCCTCGATAAGGCGGCCGACAGTTTTACCGATCCCGAGCTCGACGCCATAGTCGCGCGGGAGATGGAAGCCGTCCAGCAGAGCGATATGAGCCTGACGGCGTTTTTATACCGCAACCCGCTCTACAGCATGCTCGCGGTGGGGTTCGTATTGCTGCTTATGTTCGTAATAGTGCTGCTCGTTGTGAGGACCCGCAACCAGCACCGCCTTAAGGAAAGGATCGCGCAGGCGACGAGCGAGCTCGAAAAGAAGACCGAAGAGCTCACCGAGGCGCTTCAGGCCGCAGACTCCGCCAACCGCGCCAAAACGACATTCCTGAACAATATGTCTCATGACATACGCACTCCTATGAACGCGATAATCGGCTACACCGCTCTCACCACCGCTCATATCGACAACAAGGAGCGCGCGCAGGATTATCTTTCAAAAATAGCGCAGGCCTCAAACCACCTGCTCTCGCTTATAAACGACGTTCTGGATATGAGCCGCATAGAATCGGGAAAAGTCACGATAAACGAACGCCCCGAGAACCTTGCTGAAATACTCCAGAGCCTGCGCAACATCATCCAGTCGGACATTCACGCGAAGAATATGGAGCTGTTTATAGACACCGTCGATGTTTCCGATGAGGAAGTCCTTTGCGACAAGCTCCGTCTCAATCAGATACTCCTTAACCTCACCTCTAACGCTATAAAGTTCACCCCTGCGGGCGGAACGGTGGCGATAAGAGTGACCCAGAAGCCCTCGCGTTCGCCTAAGCGCGGCGTATACGAATTCAAGGTGAGCGACACCGGCATAGGAATGAGCCCCGAATTTGCAAAGACAGTCTTTGACCCGTTCACCCGCGAGCAGTCCTCGACGGTGAGCGGAATACAGGGCACCGGCCTCGGAATGGCGATAACAAAGAACATCGTCGATATGATGGGCGGCACCATAAGCGTTGAGAGCGCGCAGGGCAAGGGCACCACCTTCACCGTTCTGCTCGAACTCGGATTCTCGGCCGATCACCGCGAAATGGGCCCGATAGAAGAGCTCGCCGGATTCAGGGGGCTCGTCGTGGACGACGACATGATCTGCTGCCAGAGCGTTTCAAAGATGCTCAGGCAGATAGGAATGAGGGCCGAATGGGCGCTTTCGGGCAAAGAGGCCATTGCAAGGACCTCCGAAGCGGTCGAGATGTCTGACCAGTTCGAGGTGTATATAGTTGACTGGTCTATGCCCGAGCTGAGCGGAATAGAGACGGTCCGCGAGATACGCAAGATAGTCGGCGACGATTCCCCGATAATCCTTATGTCGGCATACGATTGGACGGACATCGAGCAGGAAGCCCGCAATGCCGGCGTTACGGGATTTGTGAGCAAGCCGCTGTTTGCCTCTGACCTGCACAGGACTCTTGAGCGAAGCATCGGCAAGGGTGCCAAGGAGAGTCCTTCGCCGATAAAGATAGCTTCGGAAGAGGAGAGCTTTGAGGGCAAGAGGATACTTCTTGCCGAAGACAACGAGCTCAACCGTGAGATAGCCGCAGAGATACTCACCGAGGCGGGCTTTGAAGTTGACTGCGCCGAAAACGGCAAACAGGCCTACGAGGCAGTCGCTTCGGCTGCGGAGGGGCAGTATGACCTTGTGCTTATGGACATTCAGATGCCCATTATGGACGGCTATGCCGCCACTCACGCCATACGCGGACTGAAAGATCCTGCACTTGCGAATCTGCCGATAATTGCTATGACGGCCAACGCCTTTGAGGAAGACCGCGAACGCGCCCTTGAGGCAGGAATGAACGGGCACTTGGCAAAGCCTATAGACCTCGACAAAATGATGGCTCTGCTGCACGACCTGTTCAATAAAGAAAATAAATAAAACGGCAGCGCCTTAACGCGCCGAAAAATACGCCGCGCCAAAACGGCCGCATACCAGGAGGAAGAATATGACAAGATCCGAAATCATCAAATACCTTATAGCCAACAACGCCGCCGTGCCGATAGTGCAGATAGCGGCGGGGCTCTTAGTGGCGCTTTTGCTTGCGCTATGCATTTACTTCGTATACCGCAAGACCTACTCCGGCGTGATGTATTCCAAGGACTTCAACATAACCGTGCTGATGCTTTCGCTCATAACCACATTCATCATAATGATAATCGGAAGCAACCTTGCGCTGTCACTCGGCATGGTGGGCGCGCTCTCGATAATCCGCTTCAGGACCGCCGTAAAAAACAGCCGCGACGCAGCTTTCCTCTTCTGGTCAATAGGAGTGGGGCTTTCCTGCGGCACCGGAGTATACACCATAGGCATAATAGGCTCGGTGGTAATAGGCGCCGTTCTTCTGATATTCAACAAGATCTCGCTCTCCGAAAGAAACCCCTACCTTTTGGTTGTAAACGGGCAGAAGATAGACCACGAAAAGCTCGAAGACTTCCTTAAGGCCAACTGTCAGCGCTTTGTTCTGAGAATGACCAACCAAAGCTCGGGCAGCGTGGAATGTACATACGAACTGCTGTTCAAGTGCTCTACCGGCGACTTCGTCGGCAGGCTTCAGGAGGCCTTCCCCGACGCCGATATGCACCTGCTCTCGTATCAGGGGGAGCTTGGGGGTGAATGACCGCTATGGTCAGGCGTTCTGACGTTGCAATTTTTTCGCTCGCGGCTCTGCTGCTTGCCGTCCTTGTATTCATAGGGCTGCGCGTTGAACCCTCCGAGCAGGCTTTATGCATAAACGAGCTTTTGCCGAACGGCTCGATACTTCTTGCCGACGGCGAAGAGGCCACCGAATGGATAGAGCTTTATAACGGCACCGACGAGACCGTCGCATTAAAGGGCTGCGGCCTTTCGGACGACCCCGACGAGCCCTTTAAGTACGTCTTCGGGGACATCTCGATAGCCCCGAAGGGATTTCTGCTGCTCGGCACAACGGATACCGACAAAAGGATCTCCCCCGACGCCGTGATAAATTTCAGGCTCGGCTCAAGAGGGGGCGTCGTCGTTCTCACCGCGCCCGACGGCAGCACCATAGACAGATTTGAATATCAGCAGTGCTACAACGAAATACCCTACGGCCGCGCCTACGACGGCGGCAGGCCCGCCTTGCTGAACAACGCCACTCCCGGCTACAGCAACTCCGCCTCGACGGTATCGCGCTACGTGACCGAGACCGTAAACAAAGAGCGCCCCTCTTTTTCCTGCCCGGGAGGGTTTTACAACGAGCCATTTTATCTTGAGATAGAGCACCCCGAGGGCACCTCGGTGTATTACACCACCGACGGCTCCGTCCCCGACTTCACCTCAAAGCTCTATGACGGCCCGCTGTTCATTGAGGACGCATCGCCGCTGCCCAACCGCTATGCGGGCATTTCGACCACTCACTACACAAGGCTTACCACCGAATTTGCTGCCGAGCCCGTCACAAAGGGCACCGTGATACGCGCGCGAATATGCCGCGACGGCTATCTTTCGGAATACACCGCCGACGCAACTTACTTCGTGGGCATAGAGCCGACCGTTACCGCCGTTTCGATAATCACCGACCCCGACAATCTATTCGGATACTACAACGGCATATATACCCGCGGAGTACTCGGCGACTACGGACCCTTTACCAAGCCAAATTATACCGACGGCAATAAGAATTACATAGGAAACTACACCGTCAGGGGAAAGGAAGCCGCAAGGCCCGCAAGCGTAGAGATTTTTGAAGATGCGTCGGGCTACAGGGCATCGGGGCAGAGCTGCGAAATACGCATAAACGGCGGACCCGCAGGCGCAGTCGAGCAGGTAAAGTCGCTCAGGCTCTACGCGACCTCAAAATACGGCGATAAAAACAGCTTTGACATAAACTTCGACTATTCCTGCGAGGCTCCCGTTTACACCTGCCAGCTCGTTCTGCGCACAAAGAGAAACTTTGTTACCGGCGCCCTTGAAGACGTTATATCCTCGGTGCCTTTTCTCGACGACGGCATTTACGTTCAGTGCTTCGAGCCCGCTGCGCTTTACATCAACGGCGAATACTGGGGCATCACCGCCCTTCGCGAAAGGATAAACGGCGCGTCCGTCGCCGAAAGATACGGCATCGCTAAAAATAACCTCGCGCTCCTCAAAATAGGAGACAGACAGGTAAATCTCGTCGAGGGAAGCGAAGAAGACCTTGAAGACTATCAAAGTCTTATCAACTATTCTCAGTCGCACGATATGACCCTTGAGGAGAGCTATAACTACATCGCCGACAGAATAGACATCGACAGCTTTATCCGCCAGCAGCTCATACACATATACTACTGCTGCTACGACTGGCCAGACAACAATATAAGAATGTTCCGCTCGAAAACCGCAGACCCCGACAATCCCTATGCCGACGGCAAGTGGCACTATGTCCTTTACGACATGGACCGCGCCTGCATCTTTTACGAGCACAACACCCTTTTGTACGCGATGGGGTATATATCCGAACGCGGAGAGTTCTGGGACGGCCCCGAACCCGGGGAGTGGAGCATATCGCTCTTCCGCGGGCTTATGGACAACGCAGAGTTCCGCGCGCGCTTTCTCGAGATATATAAGGAATACCGCGCGGAGAAGTTCACGGCGGAATATATGAACGGACTCCTCGACGACATACTCAACAGCTACGGCGAGGAATTTCAGCACCATACTGACCGCTGGACGGCAACACCCAACCTTCTCGGAAAGATAATGGGCGAGGAGAGCTCGGCGCCCGAAGGTCAGGAGAAGATAGAGCAAATACGGGAATTCTTCGACAAGCGCCTATCCTATATGGACTCCTATATGGAGGACTTCTACGCGAGCAAGGGAGAGGATATCATATGGGAGTGAAGCCCGTTTACCGCCACGAGGACAAGTTTCTCATAAACTATGTGCAGTATGTAAAGGTGAAGCAGGCCGTATCCGCCGTCATGAAGCGCGACATTCACGCCGCCGACGGCAAGGGATACACCATTCGCAGCCTTTATTTCGACACCCCTTTTAATCGCGACTACCACGAAAAGGAGGACGGCACCGACGTGCGCCGAAAGCTCCGTCTGCGCGCATACGGCTCGGCCTCAGGGCCGTTCAAGCTCGAAATAAAGCACCGCAGAGAGGGCGGGATATTCAAAGAGAGCGTTACCCTTAAGCGCGAAGACGCCGAAAAGCTGATTATCCGCGGGGCAGACCCTGCCTTTCTTCTCGACCTTCCATCTCCCGCCGCCGCGAATATCTACCGCCTCTTTAAGACGGCAGGATATCTTCCCGCCGCCATTATAGACTACGAGCGCGAAGCGTTCACGCTGCCTTTCTTTGAAACGCGCGTCACCTTTGACCGCAGCATAAGAACGAGCGGCGAAACGGAAAGGTTCTTCGAGCCCGAGCTCGGGCTTATTCCCGTATTCCCGCCCGACGAGATAGTTCTCGAAGTGAAATATAACCACATGTTCCCCTCTTTTCTCAAACCGCTCACCGGTATCGCCGAGGGGCAGGAGATGTCTATAAGCAAATACTATTACGCCCGACTCCTGCTCGGACGATAGCCAAAAGCACACAAAAAAGCACCGGTCTGACCGGTGCTATTTTATTTGATCCTTATTTTATTCAGAAGCTTTCAAGGGACTTTTCAAGCGCCGCGAGCGCTTCGTCGAGCTCCGCATAGGTTATCGTGAGCGGCGGCAGAAGTCTTACCTTTGCCTTTGCCGTTAAAAGCAGCGCGCCGTTTGCAATTCCCGCTTTCACGACGTCCGCCGACTTTATGCCGTCCGCAAGCTCGATGCCGAGCATTAGTCCCATTCCGGCTATCCCCGAAACGTGGGGCATTTTCAGCACGCGCTCCCTGATATATTCGCCCTTTTTGACTACCTCCGCGAGGAAGCCCTCGTCGAGGCGGTTTATTATCTCAACGGCGCCCGAGCAGGCTATCGGGTTTCCTCCGAATGTGGTGGCGTGGTCGCCGGGAGAGAAAACATTCTCCACCTTTTCTCCGAAGAGCACCGCCGCGAGCGGAAGCCCTCCGCCTATCCCCTTTGCGGAAGTCACGAGGTCGGGCCTTATGCCGTACTGCTCGAAGCAGTAGAGGCTCCCCGTCCGGCCGACACCGGTCTGGACCTCGTCGATAATAAGCAGTATGTCGTTTTCACGGCAGAATTTCTCGGCTTCAAGGACAAATTCCCTGTCTACGGGCAGCACTCCGCCCTCGCCCTGAATGAGCTCCATCATCACCGCGCAGACGCCCTCTGACTTCGCCGTAAGTTCCGCGATGCTGCCCGCTTCAACGAAGTCGAAACCCTCGGTGAACGGGAAGAAGTAGTTATGAAAGACGTCCTGACCCGTTGCTGAAAGGGTGGTCACGGTGCGCCCGTGGAAGGAGTTTTTGAGGGTGAGGATCTTGCTCCTGCCCTCGCCGTATTTCATAAAGGAATACTTTCGCGCGGCTTTTATGGCGCCCTCGTTGGCTTCGGCGCCGCTGTTGGCAAAGAACACCTTCTTCATTCCTGTGCGCTTGCAGAGGAGCTCGGCGAGCTTTCCGCAGGGCTCGGTGTAATATAGGTTCGAGATGTGCTGGAGCTTTCCGAGCTGCTCGGTAACGGCTTTTATCCAGCCTTCGTCGCAGAAGCCGAGGGAATTTACCCCTATTCCGCTCGTCATATCAATGTAGCGGCGGCCGTCGGCGTCGAAACAGACTGCGTTTCTGCCCGAAGTTATCGCTACCGGAAAACGCCCGTATGTGTGCGCGACATATTCGCTGTCGCGGCGCTGTATAGTGTCAAAATTGCTCATAACGTCACCTTGTGAAAAGAGTTCCTATGCCCTCGTCAGAGAACATCTCTATCAGTATCGAATGTTCTATTCTGCCGTCTATCATAACGGCCTTTTTGACGCCGTTTTCAAGCGCCTTTACGCAGCTCTGGACCTTCGGTATCATTCCGCCCGATATTATCCCCTGCTCCGTGAGCCCCGGGACCTCCGAGAGCTTTACCTCTGGTATCATAGAATCGGGGTAGTTTATGTCGCGCATAAGGCCGCGTATATCGGTCAGGGTGATGAGGTTTTCGGCTCCGAGAGCTGCCGCTATCTCGGCGGCAGCGGTGTCGGCATTTATGTTGTATACCTGACCGTTTTTGTCAGACCCGACCGTTGCGATAACGGGTATGTAGCGGTTGTAGATAGCGTTGGCGAGCGGCTGAGGGTCGATATCGACGATTTCGCCGACAAAGCCGAGGTCTTTGCCGCTGTCGAGCTTTTTGGCCTTTATCATACCGCCGTCTATCCCGCAGAATCCGAGAGCCTTGCCCCCGCACTGCCCGATGAGTGAAACGAGGTCCTTGTTTATCTTGCCGGCGAGGACCATCTGCACGACCTCTGCCGTTTCGGCGTCGGTATATCTCAAGCCGTCAATAAAGCGGCTCTGCTTTCCGAGAGCTTTTAGGGTCTCGGTTATCTCGGGTCCTCCGCCGTGAACGAGCACCACTCTCACTCCTATGAGCGAAAGAAGCACGATGTCGCTCATAACGGCTCTTTTAAGCTCGGGGTTTATCATCGCGTTGCCGCCGTATTTCACGACGACCACCCGCCCCGTATACTTCTGGATATATGGCAGTGCGCTTATAAGCACCTGCGCCTGCAATCCCGTAGAGATATTGTCGCTCATAAAATGCTCTCTCCTTTTTTATCAGGTCCTGTAATCGCCGTTTATTTTGACGTAGTCGTAGGTGAGGTCGCAGCCCCAGGCCTTTGCCGATGCGCTGCCGTCACCGAGGGCGATGTCAATATGTATCTCGCTTTCCGAGAGTATCTTTTTGGCTTCGTCTTCGTCAAACGGCAGGCAGAAGCCGCCCTTTACACCCTCTATGCTCCCCGCCGCGCTCGACATAGATATCGAGACTTTCGAGACGTCGAACTCGGCTCCGCAGTAGCCCATAGCGCAGAGAAGCCTTCCCCAGTTGGCGTCGGCGCCGAAGAACATCGCCTTTACAAGGCTCGAAGCTATTACCCCGCGGGCTATCGTCTTGGCGGTTTTAACGTCGGCGGCTCCGCTCACGCTGCATATAAGCAGCTTCGTCGCGCCCTCGCCGTCGCCGGCTATCATCGGGGCCATATAGTTTCCTATGACTCTCAGCGCCTCGGTGAAGCTCTCAAAGTCTTCGCCATTGGAATCTATCAGTGAGTTCCCCGCGAGGCCCGAAGCCATTACCGCGACCATATCGTTGGTGGAGGTGTCGCCGTCCACGCTTATCATATTATAGGTGTCGTCAACGACCGCTTTCAGCGCCTTTGAGAGCATCTCGGAGGAGATCGCGACGTCGGTGGTTATAAACGAGAGCATCGTCGCCATATTGGGGTGTATCATTCCAGAGCCCTTGGCGATTGCTCCGAAGCGAACCGTCTTTCCGCCTATCTCGGCCTCAAAGGATATCTCCTTTATCTTGGTGTCGGTGGTCATGATCGCGAGCGCGGCGTCTTCTCCGCCCTCTTTGGAGAGCAGCTTCGGGAGCTCCGAAATGCCGTAGGCGATAGGCTCTATATCGAGGCTCTGGCCGATGACACCCGTCGAGGCGACTATAACGTCGCTCGGGCTTATGCCGAGAGCCTTCGCGGTGAGCTCGCACATTGCCTCGGCCTTTTCAACGCCGTCGGCGTTCGAGGTGTTGGCGTTGCCGCTGTTGCAGATGACCGCTCTCGCCTTTCCGTCGGCGATATTGGCGCGGGTAACGGTTATCGGCGCACCGTAGACCTTATTCTGCGTGTAGACTGCCGCAGCGCTGCACTCGGTGTCGCAGAAGATCATCGCTATATCTTTTTTGGAGCGGTTCTTTCTCACTCCGCAGTGCATACCCGCAGCCGTGAACCCCTTTGGCGCACACACGCCGCCCGTTACGTTTTTTACCGTCATAAAAGTTTGTCTCCTTCACTCAAATAAGCCGTCTCGGGAAGCCCGAGCGCAATATTCATATTCTGTACCGCCGCTCCGGAAGCGCCTTTGCCGAGGTTGTCAAAAACGGCCGTAAGCGTCATCGTTTCGTCGTTGCCCATAACATATAGGTCGAGCCGGCAGGTCTTTTCGAGCACGTTGGCCGCCAAAAATCCGCCATCGGGGGCTTTTTTTACCCCTATAAGCTCGGAATCGCGGTAAAACTCCGAGAGCGCCTCGAACATTCCCTCAAGGGTTACTTTCTTTTCGAGAAGCCGCGTATATATCGGAACGCTCACCGCCATACCGCTGTAAAAATCGGCGACTATCGGGTTGAAAATCGGCGCAGAGGCTATTCCCGTGATGGCCTGCATCTCGGGCAGATGCTTATGCGCAAGCCCCAAGCCGTATTGCCTCGGGCTGTCGAACTCGCGGGGGCGCTCGCCAGACTCATACTGCGCTATCATCTTTTTGCCGCCGCCGCTGTAGCCGGTTATGCTGTGACAGGTAAACGGGTAGTCCCGCCCTGCTATTCCGAGGCTGACGAGCGGGTAAACGCTCGCGATAAAGCCGGTCGCGTGGCAGCCGGGGTTGGCTATCCTCCTGCCCTCGGCTATCGCTCTGCGGAAGTCGGGACCGAGCTCGGGGAAGCCGTAGGCCCAGCCCTCAGCAGTTCTGTGGGCGGTGGAGGCGTCGATTACCACCGTATTCGGGTTTTCGACCAGCGCCACGGCCTCCCTCGCCGCCGCATCGGGCAGACAGAGAAAAGTAACGTCGCTGTCGTTTATCAGCCTTGCGCGCTCATTAGGGTCCTTTCGCAGCTCGGGTTCTATCTCCGAAAGCTCGATATCGCGGTGCGCCGAGAGCCTCGTTTTAAGCTGGAGCCCCGCGGTCCCCTCCGCGCCGTCGATAAATGCCCTGTATCTCATATTTCTCACTCTTTTCGGGTGTGTTATTCCATTTCAGAACTATTATATCAACTTGCGTGGAGTTGTCAAGAGCTTATGAGGCATATCCGAAAAATTTATGTATAATATTCATAATACCGCATCAATATTGCATAATTATAAATAATTTTGCCGAAAATATGCATATTATATGTATATTTTTATAAAACAAGATCCGCCTGCACTTTTGTGCAAACGGATCTTATCTATTGATACTGTGAGATTATTCCGTAAAAGCGGTCGAATTACTCGTCATCGACCTTGTAATTTGCGATAACGTCGTCAACGAGCATCTGCGGGAGCTGGTCGTAGCGGAGCTTTTCGAGGGTGAACTCGCCTTCGCCCCTTGTCATCTGCCTTACGAGCATCGCAAAGTCGTGGACCTCGCTCTCGGGGATCTCCGCCTCGATGGTTGTAAGACCCTTCTTCTTGGCGGGGTTCATTCCGAGGACTCTGCCGCGGCGCTTGTTGAGCTCGCCCATCATATCTCCGGTATTTGCGTCGGGAACGGTGACGGTGAGCATATCTATGGGTTCGAGGAGGACGGGCTGAGCCTGCCTCATACCCTCTTTAAAGGCTATCGAGGCCGCGAGCTTGAAGGACATTTCGGAGGAATCGACGGGGTGATAGGATCCGTCAACGAGCGTCGCCTTAACTCCGACTACAGGGAATCCCGCGAGGACGCCCTTCTTCATGCAATCCTGAAGTCCCTTTTCAACGGCGGGGAAGAAGTTGCGCGGAACGGCGCCGCCGAATACGTTTTCTTCAAATACGAGCTCGTCGGAATCGCAGGGCTCGAATTCTATCCAGACGTCGCCGTACTGGCCGTGACCGCCCGACTGCTTCTTGTGGCGCCCTTGGACCTTTACCTTCTTGCGGATGGTCTCCTTATAGGACACCTTCGGAACGGAGGTAACAACGTCAACTCCGAAGCCGGTCTTGAGCTTCGAAAGGGTGGACTCGATGTGCTGCTCGCCGAGGCCCGAGAGTATCTGCTCGAATGTGGTGTCGTCCTGAGCGTAGCTGAGGGTCTGGTCTTCTTCGAGTATCCTCTGCATAGCGCCCGAGATCTTCTGCTCGTCGCCCTGGGACTTCGCCTTTACGCAGACGGAGTAGCAGGGGTGCGGGAACCTGAGCTTTTCAAAGCTTATGACCCTTGAGGCGTCGCAGATAGTGTCGTTGGTGTTGACCGACATCTTTGTCGCGACTACTATATCGCCTGCTCCGGCAAACGGGACCTCTATCTGTTTCTTTCCGACGAGGTCTATAAGCTTGCCGACCTTTTCGGTGCCGCCGGTGGTGGCGTTTACTATCTCCTTGCCGCTCTCGAGCTTGCCGCTCATAACCTTTATAAACGACATCTTGCCCACGAACGGGTCGGCGACCGTTTTGAAGACGAACGCCGAAAGCGGCGCGTCGGCCTCATAGGTGACTTTTACGTCGTTGCCGTCGGAGTCTTTCCCGACGATGCCGGCCGTCTCGTGAGGAGAGGGCAGGAGCTTTTCGATCTGGTCCATAAGGAGGTCCGCTCCCTCAAGACCGATGCTCGAAATGCAGGTGACGGGGGTTATCATTCCGTTGATGATTCCGTTGTGAACACCGTTGAGGAGCTCTTCGTGAGTAAGCGGCTCGCCGTCGAGAAACTTCATCATAAGCTCTTCGTCGGTCTCGGCGACCGCCTCGGAGACGGCTTCCATAAGCCCGTCGATGCGGTAGGTCGGGTCGGGCTCGCCTGCGTCAACGCGGTTGCCCTTGGCGTCGTATTTATAGTTCTTGCCGGCAAGAACGTCGTAATAAGAGACTATCTTGCCGTCTTTGATGAGCGGGGAAACGAGCGGGCAGACGGAGGAGCCGAACTCGGTCTTCAGCGAGGTGAGGACGTTGGAGAAGTTGGCGTTTTCGTCGTCGATCTTGGTTACGACGAACATATGCGGGGTCTTGTGCTCGACTGCGGCGTCATAGGCCTTCTTGGTGCCGACGTGTACGCCCGACTTGGCCGAGACTGCGATGAGCAGGCAGTCGGCCGCAAATACGCCCTCAACGAGACCTCCGGCGTAGTCGAACAGGCCGGGAGTGTCGAGAATATTTACCTTCATGCCGTTTCTCTCATAGAAAGAGAGCGAGGTGTATATTGAGCATTTCTTTGCCACTTCTATCGGAGTGTAGTCAGAGACGGTGTTGCCGTCAAGAGTCTTTCCGAGGCGGTCGGTAGCCCCCGCTTTATAAAGGAGCGCTTCAACGACCGAGGTCTTGCCCGAGGCGGAATGTCCTGCCAGAGCTATGTTTTTGATGTGTGAGCTGTCGTAGTTTTTCAATGTGATCTCTCCATTCGGGTATGTTATAGTGATTGTGATTTATCGGATTTCTACAATTAAATCCAACGTTCTTTTTAATTATATATCATTTTGTCACAAATAGCAATACCAAAATTTAAACAACACTCTTGTATATATTGTATAAAAAACAGCCCCCAAAAGGACAAAAAATCCCGCCCGAGGCATTTTTTACCCCGAGCGGGCTCAAAACAAGGTCAAACGGTGAGCTTTCCGCCGTCCATATTCAGAAGAATGAGGATATCCTCCTCGTCGCCGGTCATCGCATTGACGTAAACGAGCACGTCTTTTCCGTCGTCAGAGCGGCACAGAAGCTCGTAGCAGAGTTTTTCCTCCACCGAATCGGTCGGAATGACCGCAAGGCCGACCTTTTTCACGGTGAGCGCCGAGCTCACGCCGTCGGAGGCGTCGCTTTGAGATATCTTCGGCTCGCCGAAGTCTCTTTCGCGATGATTAACAAGGAATCCTCTGGCGTCGAAGCTTAATATCTCGCCGTTGTCGAGCGCGACGGCGACCTTTATGAGGTCGGTATAGCAGGTGATGCCGCCGTCGTTATAGGCGTAGTTCACGGTGCACACATTATTATAGCTCTCGTAATAAGTCCGCTCCATATCCTCTATGCCGAGGCTCTCAAGATATTCGTCGGCCCGGCGCGCGGCGTCTTCGGCCGAAAGCGAGCTTTCCTTAACGTTGCGGCTCTTGATGCAGTAAACGATATATCCGCCGTTTTTCGAGACGGCGCACCGCCCGCCCTCGCTGTAAAAGCAGTATGACGGCAGTCTGCCCTCTTCGCTTGCTCCGCACTCCATAACGCGGAAACTGTCTGTGCCGAGTGCCTTCGAGGCCTTTTCAAGGGCTTCTTCCTTTGAGACCTCCTCCGCGTCTTTGGTCATAAGCGGGACGCGCTCAAGAATGTGGTCGGAAAACGGGCCGTCATAAATGAGCTTCGGCATACCCGAAAGGCCGTCCTCTATCCCCGAGAAGCCCTCCGCAACATATCCTTCGGTGTTTGCGAAAAGCTCGGAAACGGTCACGTCGCTCGTCAGCAGCTTTGTGCGGAGCTCCCAGAGGTCTTCGCAGAGCTGTTCTGCGCAGGCGCCGAGCTTTTCAACGGTTTGGCGATCGTCATCGGTAAGCTCTTCGCCCGCCGTCGCCCTGCGCGAGAGCGACGAGGCATAATTTCCCACCTGCGACAGGAATTTTTCGAGGTTATCTATTCCCATTCCGTAAACGGGCAGGCTTTCGAGCGCGGATTTCGCCTGTCCCGACTGCTCCATAAGCTCGTTCGAGAGGCGTGTCATCATAGCCGGCGACGATACATAGCGCCCTTTTGTAAGCACTGCGCTTATGCCGTCGGCGCTCTGGGCAAGGCCTTCTATCGCGGCGCTGTAGCCCGCTTCGACCGACGTTTCAAGGCGTTCTATCTTCTTCATATATATGATATTTGCCGCGGCGAGAACGGCTATTATCGCCCCGAGGAACGAAACGAGCCTTATAAGCCCCCGCCGTGAGAAAGTGGTTTTCATTTTGCTTACTTCCTTTCAAGGTTAAATTCGGTATTATTTTTGCTCATTTTTCAGAGAATACGCAAGTTAATATTTGACATATATATGATGTGAAAGATAGGAAAAAGTTGGGGCGAACGCCGAGACGCTTTGCCCCTCCCTCTCCTCCATCCCCGCAGGGGAGTGGTCGGTCACCGAAAGGTGAACATAATGAGACAGAAAGTGCGGAAAATCCAGAAAATCCATAAAAGTAAAATTATAAAAAGCGCTTTATTAAATTGCAGTATAAAAGTGACCTTGATATTATGCTTCGCAGATTTGTGAACTTTCTGCACTTTCCACACTTTCCGAAAAACGAAATGGTGATTAGGGGCGGGGAAGCAAAAAGCTTGACCGAAAACTTTTAAGTTTGGACAGCGTCTCTCAAAAATATCGCTTTTGTGGAAATTGTGGAACTTTCGGGAAATACTGCGGCATAAAAGCGTCCCGAATCTTTCAGAAATTTTCACACGCATTTAAACTGTTTTTAAATCTTCGGTGTTATTATGATCACGTAAACAAAAGGCAGGCATCGCCTGCAAGGCAAAAAAGGAGTGTCATTTATGTACGAAAACAATGAAAACTATCCGATCGTTCCCTATGTAAAGCCCAAAAAGACCGGCGCGCTGAAAATTGTCGCCATCGCTCTTTGCTGCTCGCTTCTGGGAGGAGCCGCTGGCGCCCTCGGGACATATGCCCTCACCCGTGCAGACAGCCCCGTGCTGAGTTCGGCTACGATATACGAGAGCTCGCGCGAGCCGCGCACGCTCAACGTGGCCTATGCCGACAGCGACCGCGAACTCACACCGGCCGAGGTGTATGAACTCAACGTCAACTCCACCGTGGGCATAACCACCTCGATAGACACCAACTTCTTCGGCTACCGCACCACCTCGGCGGCTTCGGGCTCGGGCTTCATACTCACCGAAAACGGCTATATAGTCACCAACTACCACGTTATAGAGGATGCAAACTCGATAACGGTATCCACCTACGACGGCAATACCTATTCCGCAAAAGCCGTGGGATATGACGAGGAAAACGACGTAGCCGTTCTGAAAATAGACGCCGACGGCCTCACACCGGTGGTACTCGGCAGCTCGGACGATTCCCGCGTGGGCGACTACGTATGCGCAATAGGCAACCCTCTCGGAGAGCTTACTTTTTCGCTGACGAGCGGCGTTATAAGTGCGCTTGACCGCAGCGTGACCATAGAAGGCACGAGAATGGACCTTATCCAGACCGACTGCGCGATAAATTCTGGCAACTCCGGCGGAGCGCTCTTCAATATGTACGGCGAGGTGATAGGAATAACCAACGCCAAGCTTTCGGGCAGCTCTTCGGGGAGCGCTTCCATCGACAACATAGCGTTCGCAATACCCATAGACAGCGTTAAAACCATTATCTCGGGCATCATCACCGACGGCACCGTTGAAAAGCCCTATATAGGCGTTACCATCTACACGCTCGGCAGCGAATATCAGCGCTTCGGGCTCTCGGGAGTGGTCGTGCAGGAGGTAGAGGAAGACTCCCCTGCCGATGAAGCGGGCTTAATGGCCGACGACATAATCACAGCCGTAAACGGCGAAAGGATAACCCAGAACAGCGACCTCACCGGCGTGGTGACGAAATGCCGCGAGGGCGACAAGATCACACTTTCGGTGACAAGGCAGGGTGAAGAGCTCGAGCTCACGGTCACGGTAAAGGTGAGGAAGCAGTCGGCGCTCGGCGAAAGCGACGATGAGCAGGACGACGAAGACTACTACGGCGGCTACGGACTGTTTCCGTGGTCGGACTTCCGCTCGGGCAGCGGCACACCGATGTAAAAAAGCATAATATTCAGGCCGGATCAAAAGTCCGGCCTTTTTGTAATCGCACAAAAGTTTCAGTCAAGAAAAGCCCGAAAGTTTTCGGTTAAACCCCGCCGGAAGTTTTAGCAGGGAAAACCTAAAAGTTTTCGGTCGAGCCCCAGCTTTCACATAAGGTGGAACAAGGTGCAGGGCATTTGGGTCGAGAGCGAAGCGAACGACAGATGCGGCGTGACTGTGTTACCTTTATATCACTCTTCGACGCCGCATTGCAGAGCGCGAAATCC
>CANRLU010000002.1 GCA_947631535.1 uncultured Clostridia bacterium
GGCTCTGCGGAGGTCGCCCTTGCGGTGAGGACCGTCGAGGATCATCTGGTCGCCGGTGTAGGCGTGAATGGTGGACATAATGCCGCTCTGAATGGGAGCATAGTCGTTAAGAGCCTTGGCCATAGGAGCGAGGCAGTTGGTGGTGCAGGAAGCCGCGGAGATGATGGTGTCGTCCTTGGTGAGAGTATTCTCGTTTACGCCGTAAACAATAGTGGGGAGGTCGTTTCCTGCGGGAGCGGAGATAACGACTTTCTTTGCGCCGGCGTCGATATGAGCCTGGCTCTTGGCCTTAGAGGTGTAGAAGCCGGTGCACTCGAGCACAACGTCTACGCCGAGCTTGCCCCAGGGAAGATTCTGGGCCTTGGGCTCTGCATAAATGGTGATCTCCTTGCCGTCAACGATGATGGCGCCGGGGGTGACGACGGTCTTGCCGTCTTCGCCGTATACGGCAGGCTTTACGTCTACGGTGTGAAGGTTCTCGCCGATCTTTCCGCAATATCCGCCCTGAGCGGTATCATACTTGAGAAGATGAGCGAGCATCTCGGGGTTGGTGAGGTCGTTGATGGCAACGATCTCATATCCGGGAGCGTTGAACATCTGGCGGAAAGCAAGACGTCCTATTCTTCCGAAGCCGTTGATTGCAACTTTTACTGACATATGAATTACCTCCTGTAAATTTATGCGCTTTATTGCACCTATATATTACACCAAAACATTCCTCTTTGCAAGTCCTTTGTAAAAAAAATATCAATAAATTTTCCGAACAAAGACGAAAAAAATATACTTACGCAAAAAAACAAAAAAATTCTTTACTATTCGACAAAAAAATGCTATACTGAATCATAATATAAATCAAAAGGAGGGCAAATATGAGCGATATCGGGCATATGGGAATAGACCCGAGGCTTTTGAGCGAATATCTCACCCGAGCCGTTTCCATTGATCAGGAACTCAATCACCGTCTCGAAGCCGCCGAAATGTTTGAAGAAGCAAGGCTTCTTCGCGAGCAGGCAAGATGCTGCCTGCGCTCGCTTGCGCAGATACAGAACTGGTTTGAAGCGGCAGCCTACAGCGAGGGCAGAGTTGAACCGTCGGTGTTCAGTCTGTCCGAGACCGTTGAGGATATTTTCGGCACAGTCCGCTCGAAGACGAGAAACGTAAGAATAAAGTTCGGCGCCGAGATAGAAGCCGGCATTTTCTGCACGGCCGATCCCGAGCGCTTTTCGGCCTGCCTTATCAATCTTATAGTAAACGCCTTCCAGAACGTCGATCAGGACGAGGGCGAGATAAAAATATCGGTAAAGCGTTTTTCCGATTACGCCGCCGTTTCTGTAATAGACAACGGCTACGGAATGACAGGCTCGGAATTTTCGAGCCTCCTCTCGCGCGAAGACGGCGCCTGCGGATTCGATATCCTGAAAAAATTCTGCGAGAGCGTCGGCTTCCCGCCCATTGCCGACACTAAAGAAAACGGCGGCTTCAGCTTGACCGTAAGGCTTCCGCTTGCGCCGCCGTCAAACGACATTGAATTCAGGTCCGACATAGTGCGTATGGATATGGGCGTATTTTCGCCGGCGTCTCTTCTCATCTACAAGTACGATGGCGCGTCGGTAGCTTTGTAGCTCTCATTCGCTCTCTTCCTCGGCGAGCTTTTTTAGATATCTCTTATGGGCGATAAGATAGCTCACTATGCACAGCGCTGCTTCGATTATAACGCCTATGAGCGCGTATATCTGCGGGTCGTCGCTGACTCTCGAGAACCAGTAGCTCGTAAAGTAAAGCCCCTCTACAAGCATAACGACCTTTTTGTCCGTCATATATTCAAGGATGAATACCGGCGCATAGTATACCGCCGCCGTGAGGATAACGATTATCGAGACAATGATGGGGTCATATGTACCGTAGGCGGTGTGTCTTCTTGCGTCGTCTCTGAAAAGCCAGCCTAAAAGCCACACGGGAATGAGCCACGAAATAAAGCTCAGCATTTCGGGACTGCTGTAAAGCGCGAGCCTTGGGACAAACGTTCCCACTATCCCGAGAATAGCCGTTCTGCCGATTATCGTGGCAAAAATATTTATCAGCCAGAACAGGCCGAGCCTTGCCCAGCCGTAAAGCATTGTCCGCAGACTGTCTCTTTCTTCCATGATGATGCCTCCTTGATGTCGCAGGATAAAACCGCATTTGTTTAATTACATTATAGCACGTTGTTTCAATTTTATCAAGAGTATATGCACAAAAATCGAAAACTCACTTTCGTTTGCCTCGCTCGCCGCTCGGCAAATGGGGAACCCCTTAATAGGGTTCCCCACACAAAAACAGTCCACCGGACTGTTTTTGCTTCCCTTCCTGATTTTTGTTTAGTAATAGGATTTCGCAGCCTGCAATGCGGCGCCGAAAAGTGATATGAAGGTAACGCAGTCACGCCGCATCTGTCGTTCGCTTCGCTCTCGACCCAAATGCCCTGCGCCTCGACTCTCGCCAGCCGAGATATGCGATTATTTCTCCGCAAGCACGAGCGGGCGGAGCCATATATGCCCGCGAAGTGTGAGCGGCAAGAAATAACGCCTATCTTTTTGAAAAAGGCTCGACCGAAAACTTTTAAGTTATTTTTGCTCAAACAGAATACTTTCTGCACAAAAAAGCGCCCCGTGGGGCGCTTTTTTTGCCTGAGCAGAGTTTTTGCGGTCAGTTGCAGCCGCAGCCGCAATCGTTGTTGCCGCATCCGCAGTTGTTGTTGCAGCCGCAGTTGTTGTTTCCGCAGGAGTTGCAGCCGTTGAAGCCGAAGAGGATTATCAGGATGAGAATGATGATCCACCAGTAGCCGTTTCCGAAGCAATTCATAAAATATATCTCCTTCATGTAGTTTTTGAAGCACTTCAATACTTCATACTACAGTTTATGAAACCGGCGCAAATGTGTTACAGTTTTGTTTGAGCGTAGGCAAGCGGTCGGCGGCATACAATTTATCGGGAGTGATTATAAACGGCAGAACTGCCGATAATTGTTATCGGAATACTTTCGGAAAGGAATGACGGATATGTTTGAATTCAACGAAATGTTCGGAAACGACAGCTTCACCGACCCTGCTTTAAGAGCAGTCAGCCACGCTATTCGCCGCGCATCGCAGATGGGCCACACCTACGTAGGCACCGAGCATCTTCTGCTCGGACTTTTAAGCGAGGAAGGCTCGGCGGCGGCATCTATCCTCGCAAGGTTTTCAGTGAGCTATAAGGCTGTGGAGCAAAAGATCTACGAGCTCATCGGCACGGGCGAGCCGACTACGGTGACGGGCGCGCAGCTCACTCCGGCGGCAAAGCGCTGCATACGCTTTGCCAAGCGCACCGCCTGCGACGTGTCAAACACAAAAACCGGCACCGAGCACATTCTCTGCGCGGTTTTGAATCAGCAGAACTCCACCGCAAGGAGTATCCTTTACGACCTCAACTGCAACATTTCCCGCCTCTACACAACGGCGGGGGAGGCCGTTGAAAAGAGCGCCGCCCTCGGAGGTCAAAAGGAGCAGCCGAAGCTTGCGCAGCTCGAAAAATACGGCCTCGATATGGTCGAGCGGGCAAGAAAGCAGGGCTACGACCCCTGCGTTGAGCGCGATGCCGAGCTCGAACGAATGATAGAGATCCTTATGCGGCGTGGAAAGAACAACCCCTGTCTCGTAGGCGAGGCGGGAGTCGGGAAAACCGCTATAGTAGAGGCTTTGGCCGCAAAGATCGCAAACGGCAGCGTTCCGCAGCCCATCGCCGGAAAGAGGATATTCTCGCTTAGTCTCACATCGCTCCTTGCCGGTGCGAAATACCGAGGCGACTTTGAGGAGCGTCTGAAAGCCTGCATAGACGACGCAAGCCGTACCGGCGACGTTATCCTGTTTATCGACGAGCTCCACACGCTCGTAGGCGCCGGCGCCGCCGAGGGAGCCATAGACGCCGCGAATATCCTGAAACCGATGCTCGCGCGCGGAGAGCTCCGCCTGATAGGTGCCACGACCTACGACGAATACCGGCGCACCGTTGAGGGCGACAAGGCACTCGAGCGCCGCTTCTGCGTGATAAAGGTAAACGAGCCTTCGCAGGAGGCCGCTGTGAAAATGCTTATGCGCCTTAAGCCGAAGTACGAGCAGCATCACAAGGTCGTGATAGAAAAAGAGGCCATAGAGGCCGCCGTGAGCCTCTCGGCAAAATATATGACCGACAGATACCTCCCCGACAAGGCGATCGACGTCATCGACGAGGCTTGTGCATCTGTAAAGCTGAAAGACTTCACAGGTTCCGAAACAAAGGGCGATCTCTCCTCGGCGTTCAACGATTACGTTTCGGGGAAGATCCCCAAAGAACGCTATTTTGAAGAGCTTTTCAGGCGCACCGGCAACCCTGCCGCAGCTCCGACGGTAATGGCGGCAGACGTGGAAAGGATAATCACTTTACAGACGTCGGTCCCGCAGGAAAAGCTCCTTGCCGACAGATCCGATGAAGTTCTCAAGGAGCTTTCCGCCCGGATAATCGGCCAGAGCGGAGCTATAGATTCTCTGGTGAACGCTCTTAAGCGCTCGGGCGCAGGGCTGCGTGCAGGGGAGGGTCCCATTGCGGCGGTTATGTTTTCTGGGCCGACGGGCGTCGGAAAGACCGAGCTTGCGCGCTCACTCGCAAAGTGCCTTTTCGGCGGCGAAGATTCCCTTATAAGGTTCGATATGTCGGAGTTCTCCGAGCGCTACAGCGTCTCGCGGCTGATAGGCTCGCCGCCGGGATACGTAGGCTTCGGGCAGGGCGGCGAGCTCACCGAAAAGGTGCGACGCAGGCCGTCGAGCGTGCTTTTGTTCGACGAGTTTGAAAAAGCCGACCGCGAGGTGGCGGCACTGCTCTTGCAGCTCTTGGACACCGGCTTTCTCACCGACTCCAACGGTCGAAAGGTCTCGTTTAAGAGCACCGTTGTTATTTTGACCACCAACGCTCTGCCGTCGAGCGGCTCAGCATGCGGGTTTTCGGGAACAGCGCCCGCCGACGGCGGCGCAAGGGGAGGGCTCTCAAAGGTGTTTTCCTTTGAGCTTATGAACCGCATCGACGCTGTCTGCACGTTCAGGCGTCTTTCAAAGGAAGACTGCGAAAAAATAGCCTCTATGCGGCTCGAAGCCCTTGCCGAAAGGGCGCAGCTAAGAGGGATAAATCTCGAATTTGACTCGGGGGTGGCGGAGGCCGTCGTCAACGCCGCCGATTACCGCACTTTCGGAGCGAGAGAGATATCGAGGGTGATATCCGAAAAGCTCGAAGACCCGCTCGCCGATATGCTTCTTTCGGGCGCGAGCGGCACCGTAAAGGCGGTATCCGACGGCAGCTCCATCAGCTTCGAGCAGCTGCCGGTGCTGTCGGCATAAACCAACTCCGCCGGAAATACTTTCAGTTTATTTAAAAAGCGCAGCCGAACTTAGTCGGCTGCGTTTTAGCATGCAAAAAATCAAAACCACCGGTATCTCCGATGGTTTTGTTTATTTGTTTCACTCGCTATCATTGCTCTGTTCGGTCTTTTTTATAAAGTACCAGTGTCATTTCGTCGCTGACCGTCTTTTGCTCTTCGGTTTTGCGATACCCCATTTTCTCATACAGATGACAGCTGCCCGCCTCCTGCAATATTGCATAGAGCTCCCAACCGAATTTGCCATGTATCCTCTCGGCCTCAATGATCGCTTTCTGCGCAATGCCCTTATTCCTGTACGGCGGCATAATGAAAATGGGGGATATCCTTTTCGGCTTATTCTTCTCTTTCGTATCGATTATTCTGACCGCGCCCGCAACGGCACCGTCCGCCAAAATGAAATAGTAATATGTATACGGCTGACTCAGTCGGGCAGCTGTTTTTTCCTGCGGCTCTGCGGCGGGATTCGTCTCTCGGTCATGATATCTCTTATACGTCTCCGCGAAAGATTCCGTCTGCATCTTCCAAAGCCGTTCGGCGTCATTTAACCCTGCGCGGATCAGCTTTACTTCCATAGTCAAGTCCTCCGAAGCTCACTTTATCGCCTCAAACGCCTGCCTTAAGCTGCTCACGCCGATTATCTCTATGTCGTCGAAGACTTTTATGTTTTTGAGCGAATGGCGCGGCACTATGCACTTTGCGAACCCCAGGCGGCGTGCCTCCTGTATGCGCTGTTCGAGGTGTGAGACCGAGCGTATCTCTCCGCCGAGACCTATTTCGCCGAAAGCTATCACGTCGTCGCCTATGGGCTTGTCGGTCAGCGAGGAATAGAGCGCCATCGCCACGGGAAGGTCGGCCGCAGGCTCGTTTATCCGCAGACCTCCGATTATGTTCACATAAACGTCGAGGGCTCCGTAGTAGAACCCGAGCCGCTTTTCGAGCACCGCAAGAATGAGCCATACTCGGTTGAAGTCAAAGCCTGTCGTGACCCGTCTCGGAGCGCTCAAACCGCTCTTTGCGACGAGCGCCTGCACCTCGGCAAGGATAGGCCTCGTGCCCTCCATAGCGCATACCACGCAGCAGCCCGAAACACCTTTCGGCCGCCCCGAAAGAAGCATCTGCGACGGGTTCTCGACCTGCTCAAGACCGTTGTCGCGCATCTCAAAAACGCCTATCTCGTTTGTAGAGCCGAAGCGGTTCTTTGCGGCTCGGAGTATTCGGTAGGAGAGGTTGCGGTCGCCCTCAAAGTAGAGCACCGCGTCAACGATGTGCTCCATAACTTTCGGACCTGCTATCGCGCCGTCCTTGTTGACGTGGCCGACTATGAAAAACGGTATCTCCTCCGACTTTGCCAGCCTCATAAAGAGGTTGGCACATTCCCTTACCTGCGTTACGCTTCCCGGCGCGGAGTTTATTTCGGCTACCGACATCGTCTGTATGGAGTCGATGATAACTATGTCGGGCTTGTTGGCCGCAACGGTGTCGGCAACGGACTGCGCGTCGGATTCAGTCAGAAGATCGAGATTTTTGCAGCTCACGCCGAGGCGGTCGGCCCGAAGCTTTATCTGCCTTGCCGATTCCTCGCCCGAAACGTAGAGGATATTATATTCGTCGCCGAGGTAGCGGCATATCTGCAAAAGGAGCGTAGACTTGCCTATGCCCGGCTCGCCGCCCAGAAGCACGAGCGAGCCTTTTACGAGCCCGCCTCCGAGGACTCTGTCGAGCTCGTTGAAGCCGGTCTTGTATCTCACTTCCGACGATTCCGAGAGGTCTACGTCGTTGAGGTTCACCACTTTTTGCGATACTCGCTGCGATGTTCTTACCGCACCGCTGCTTTTTGATATAACGGGCGCGGTCTCTTCAAGGGTGTTCCATTCACCGCAGTTCGGGCAGCGGCCGTTCCACTTCGGGCTCTCGTATCCGCAGGAGCGGCACACAAATACGCTTTTTGCCTTCGGCATAATTATTTACTTCCTTTCGTTTTCAGGACGCGCTCGGGCCGCCTGCTTCAAATATGTAGTCGCAGAGGCTCTTATATATCGCAAACGCGACCTGTGACTGGTATTCGTCGCTTTCAAGCTTTGCGGCTTCTTCGGGATTTGAAAGAAAACCGCACTCCGCCATAACGGCGGGACATTCGGCGTTGTGGAGAAGGTAGATGTCGGTCCCGACGGGCTTTATCTCGCGGGTGTTTTCAGGTTGGAGCAGCGAGGCAAAGTTGCCTTGAAGTATGGCGGCGAGGTGCTCGCTCTCGGAGCTTTCCTCGGGGTAAAACATCTGCGCGCCGCTGTATTTCGGGTCGGTGAACTGGTTCTGATGGATAGAAACGAAAACGGCGTTATCAAATGAGTTTATGATGTTCAGGCGGTTGGCCATATCCGATTTTTTCTGATTTCCGAGGCCGGTTATACCGGTGTCGTGAATAGAGCGGTCGGTGTCGCGGGTAACTTCCACCCTAAAGCCGGTGAATCTCAGCATTTCTCGGAGCTTCAGCAGTATATTCAGGTTTATATCCTTTTCCTCCGCGCCGTTCACGCTCACGCAGCCGCTGTCTATCCCTCCGTGACCGGCGTCAAGAACTATCACCGGCAGAGAATTTTCGGCCTCGGCTCCGACGGGTACGGCCTGTTCGGGCAGAGAAGACGTTTTTATGAATCCGAAGACGAGCAGGTAGGTGCAAAGAAGCACTATAAGCGCGCCGACGCGGTTGACCCAAAGTTTTTTTAACATATTGTTACCTCCGTAGTCTTTTTTACAAGACTATGAGGTTGTCTTCGGAATTATGACCTGTCTTTTCCGCCGTAAAGGATTTTTTCCTTGAGGTCTACGTGCTGATATCCTATATAGAAGGCCGCCCAGCAGGTGACTACGAACAGAAGCGGCAGCAGCGTAAGGATCACCATTCCTCCAGCAGATAGCTCCGCCGCCGGCACACTCACCGACATCGAGCGGCCCGTTTCGTCAAATTCGAGGTGGTTCGGCGCGAAGATGTAGGTTATCGGCATAAAGTAGAAGGTGAGGGTCTTATACCAGGGGAAGAAGTCGAACCCGAGAACTCCGAATTTTGAAAGGTAGAGGAGGATAACAAAGATATAGTTTATCCCCGCGGGCACCGCTCCGATAACCGCTCCGAAGTGCTTGGTGTTTTCGGTCAGCCCCTCGCGGTTGAACTTGGCGTTCGCCTTCGCGCCGGCCTTATTGGTGAAGTCGGCATAAATGCAGAGAGTCGCGCCTATAGAGCAGAACCCGAACAGCCAGCACATTATCACGCCGAAATTCTGGTAGCACATAGGGAAGAAGTAGTTTATAACAAAGCCCGCGAGCTCGCAGAGAATGAGAAACAGCGCGGATTTTATCAGAAGTTTTGGTTTGTTCATTTTATCGTATCCTTTCACAGACTAAGTTTTATATAATTATACTCCAAAGTGCAGAGAAAAACAAGTGCTTTTGAGGAGGAGCGGTGAATTTTGAACAGAAAGCATAAAAGTTTTCGGTCCACCCTTTCTCAAAAGGGTGGCGACGAGTCCAGAGGCGAGAAGCCTCTGGTCGCAGCCCGCAGGCTGCGAAATCCTTATACAAATAAGAATCAGGAGGGTAGCCCGAATCCGTCCGGTGGACGGTTCGGGCGTAGGGGACCCTATTAAGGGGGCCCCTGATTTGCCGAGCGATGAGTGAGGCAAATTTCATACGCTGCTGAAAATCCGCTTTCCGCTCCCCGAGCGCGAAGCCCTCCGCGCTCCGCGCGAAGTGCGGCGCCGCGCAAAATATGCCGTACCTTCCCGAAAAATTTCCTCAAACTGTTGCAAAAAATCTTTGACAGTGCTACAATATTTTATATATATTCCGACACCTAACGGAGGTCAATATGAAGATAATTATTGCCGGCTGCGGAAAAATAGGCGTCTCTGTGCTTGCGAGTCTTGCGCAGGAGGGCCACGACGTTACCGCCATAGATGACGACAGCAGCGTGATATCGGAGCTCACCAACGTATACGACGTTATGGGCGTGTGCGGGAACGCCGTCGATTGCGATACTCTTATGGAGGCCGGAGCGGCCGACTGCGGAATGTTTGTTGCGATGACCGATTCCGACGAGCTGAATATGCTAAGCTGCTTCCTTGCCGGAAAGATGGGCGCGCAGAACACCATCGCGCGTATCCGCAACCCCGAGTATAACGATTCGAGCCTCGGCTTTATGAGGCAGCATCTCGAGCTCTCGATGGCGATAAACCCCGAGCTTCGCGCCGCCAACGAGCTCTATAATATCCTTAAATTCCCGTCGGCTCTCAAGATCGAGACCTTCTCCCGCCGCAATCTCGAGATGATAGAGTTTAAACTCAGCGACGAGAGCGACCTTGTCGGCAAGACGCTCATAGATATCAGAAAGAAATACGACGCCAAATTCCTGATATGCTGTGTTCAGCGTGACGACGACGTGTTTATCCCGAGCGGCAATTTCACTCTTCAGGCGGGGGACAAGATTGGCCTCACCGCCTCGCAGGCCGAAATGCAGAAGCTCCTCAAAATGCTCAATTCCCTGCGTCGTCAGGCAAAGAACATTCTCATTCTCGGCGGCAGCAAGACCGCTTATTACCTCGCAAAAATGTGCGAGGCTTCGGGGAGCACCGTCAAGATCATCGAGCAGGACGAAGCCCGCTGCCTTGAGCTCACGTCGCTGCTCCCATCGGCAACGATAATCCACGGCAACGGCGCCGAGCAGGAGCTCCTTATGGAGGAGGGTCTCGCCAGCTGCGACGCCTTCGTAGCGCTTACCGGTATGGACGAGGAAAACATTCTCCTCTCGGTATTTGCGAATATGCAGAACGTTCCTAAGACCGTTGTAAAGATAAACCGCGACGAGCTCGTCTGGCTCGCGAGAAAAATTGGCATCGAAAGCGTGGTATCCCCCCGCGAGATAACCTCAAACATTCTCGTGCAGTATGCCCGCGCTCTCGAAAACTCCTCCGGTTCCGCCGCCGTCGAGACCCTTTATAAACTTTTCGACGGCAAGGCTGAGGCCCTTGAATTCATTGTAAAGACCGAGTCGAAGCTCACCGGCGTTATGCTCAAGGATATAAGCCTAAAGCCGAATATCCTCATTGGCGGCATAATGAGAGGCAGAAAAACGATAATCCCCTCCGGCGTGGATATGATCCTCCCGGGCGACAGGGTGATCGTTATCTCCTCCGGCAACCGCCTCAACGATATCTCCGACATTCTCAAATAATAAAGGAAACCGGTGTATATATGAATCGCAAAATGGTATTTCACATATGCGGGCAGATGCTGCTGATAGAGGCCGCGCTGATGGTTTTGCCGCTTATAACCGCCCTCATTTACGGCGAGAGCTGCGCTTTGGCGATTTTGGCGACGATAGGCATAGCCATAGTCCTCGGCGCTGCGATAATGCTTGCTTCTCGGCCCGACGATACCGTTATATATTCCCGCGAGGGCTTTGTCATCACGGCGCTCACCTGGGTGGAATTTTCCGCCGTAGGAGCGCTGCCGTTCGTCTTGGCGGGGGAGATACCCTCGTACATAGACGCCTTTTTTGAGACCGTCAGCGGCTTCACCACCACGGGAGCCTCGATTTTGCGCAACGTTGAGGTTATGAGCAAGGGGCTTTTGTTCTGGCGGAGCTTTACTCACTGGGTCGGCGGAATGGGCATACTCGTCCTCGTTATGGCAGTGCTCCCGATGACCACCGACCGCTCTATCCACATAATGCGAGCCGAAATGCCGGGGCCGATAATCGGCAAGCTCGTGCCGCGCGTCCGTCAGACCGCTAAGATACTTTACATTATTTATATCGCGCTCACGCTTGTCGAGATAATACTCCTGCTCTGCGGCGGAATGAACCTGTTTGAAGCTTCGGTGCACGCTTTCGGCACCGCCGGTACCGGCGGCTTCGGCGTTAAATCGGACAGCATCACAAGCTACAGCCCGTTTATCCAGTGGGTCATGACCGCGTTTATGATGATCTTTGCCGTCAACTTCAACCTCTACTACCTCATACTGATAAAGCGCTTCAAAGCCGCGTTTTCGAGCGACGAGCTCTGGGCATACCTCGGCATCGTTGTCACATCGGTGCTGCTCGTTTCGGTAAACATTGCGCCGCTCTATGCAACCGTTGAAGAGACCGTGAGAAAAGCCGCGTTTCAGGTGCTCTCGATAATCTCGACCTCCGGCTTTGCTACCGCCGATTTCAACCTGTGGCCGCAGTTCTCAAAGAGCATACTCTTTGCGCTTATGCTCCTTGGCGGCTGCGCTGGCTCGACGGGCGGCGGACTCAAAGTCTCCCGCGCGATAATGCTCTTCAAATCCGGGCGGCGCGAGCTCAAAAAAATGCTCCACCCGCGCTCCGTTTCAGCAGTCAGGTTCGAGGGAAAGACCGTTGACGACAAAACCATTTCAAGCGTCGGCGTGTATTTTGCTTTCTTTGCGGCTATCCAGCTTCTGGCGTTTATTCTGATAAGCTTCGAGCCGTTCGATTTCGAGACAAAGATAACCAGCGTTGTCGCCTGCTTTAACAACGTCGGCCCCGGCCTCGGAGCCGTCGGCCCCTCCGGCAGCTATGCCGACTATTCGGCGTTTTCAAAGCTCGTGCTGTCTGTGGCAATGCTTTTCGGCAGGCTCGAAATTTACCCCGTTATCTTCCTGCTGAGCCCGTCGGTGTGGTTTAAAAAGAGATAAGCGGCAGACTGAAAGGAGATATCCGAAATGGCAGTTATGATGATCGTTTTCGCCGCGCTTGTTGCGCTCGGCTTTGTGTTTCTGAGCGGCAGGGGACTGTCGCTCATAGCCGGATATAATACCTCTTCAAAGTCGGAAAAAGACAGGTTAGACCCCAAAAAGCTCAGCCGGTTTATGGCGGCGTTTATGTTTGTTCTGGCGGGCTGCTGGCTCGTAATAACCGTAGGATTTGCCGTCGGGATAAAGCCGTTAGGGTGGTTTGGGATGCTTCTCTTTTTAGCGGCGGCGGTGGCAGGAACTGTCATCGCGAATACGGGCAACCGATTTGAAAAGAAGTAATGCACAAAGAAAGCTGTTAATAACCGTGTATTCTGCCGAATTGACCAAACGGGGAAAATATGGTATAATCTCCTTGGAGCTTTATGTTCAATAATTAAATTAAAGGGGGGAGAACACTGTGAAAACTGCTTTCAGAAAACTGTCCGCGCTGTTTATTGTTGCGTTGATGCTGTTTTTGACTTGCCTGCCGGTTTATGCCGAAGCTTTTGTCCCGGCCGACGATATTTGCTGTACTTGCTGCGGCAACAAAAATACTCTCGTGTTTGTCTGCACCGGCGAGAGAGCGCCGCGGGCATATAAAGATTTAGCCTCCATTGTCGGCGATTCACCTTTTGCATATGTTTCCCTTGACGGCTCCGCAGGTAAATGCCTTGGTATGGCCATCTGCTCGAATAATTATTATTGCCGCACCTATTCGGTCTGCACTTTCTGCGGCCGATATCAGGAGGTAACTCAATTCCACCTTTGCGGCTCCGGAGGTTGCGACCTGACGCATTTTTCGCCTGAGGATATGCAGGAACACCTCCGCGAGGCCTGCGATATCGGCAATATGACGCTCGCGGAATTTATAGACCGGCTTGAAAGCAGAAAGTAAAAGAATTGCAGTATGGAAAAATTTCGCCTTGAATATCCCACACTTTCCCGCAGGGCCGACGCGCTCGAATACATCGGCGAGTTTCACGAATACGGCTCAGATATCAACGGCTCGGGCGGCTTGGACCGCTTCACCGGCGACTATGAGGGCTGGCTGTTAAAGCTCGAAGCCGACCGAAGCAGGCTCCCCGACGAAGAGAGGTCCCCGAGCGAGACATATTTTTTGGTGCGCCTTGGCGATAACCGAATCGTCGGAATGATAAACATAAGATATGTCCTCAACGAGCGCCTGAAAAAATACGGCGGGAATATCGGCTATTCTATCCGCCCGACCGAAAGGCGAAAGGGCTATAACAAGATCAATCTCTATCTTGCCTTGAAGCTCTGCAAGCTCCACGGCCTCAAGAGCGTTCTTCTTGACGCCGATACCGGCAATCCCGCGTCCTGGAGGACTATCGAGGCCCTCGGCGGGGTGATGCTGAGGGAATATTTCGACTCTGAGATCGACCACTGTATGGTCAGAGACTATGAAATAGACGTTGATTCAAGCCTTGCGCGTTTTTCGGATATTTACGAACCTATGATAGCAGAGACATAAAAAAGACCGTACCCGTTCCGGATACGGCCTTTTGTTTTTATCAGACCATCAGCTCGCTTATAAGCCCGCTGAGCTCCTCGGCGTCCTCGATTTCGAGCCCCGAAAGAAGCCTTGCCTGTGCATAGAGCAGCTTGCAGTATTTCGCGCATTTCTCTTTATCGCTGCCGTAAAGCTCCTTTATCTTCGCGGTAACGGGGTGTTCGCTGTTGAGTTCGAGCACCAATGACGCTTTCAGACCTTCGCCGGCGTCGGGCATCTTCGAGAGCACTCTCGCCATCTCGATGGTCATTCCGCCCTCGCTCGAAAGAGCCGCGGGGTGTCCGCCGAGCGCGTTCGAGAATTTGACCGAATTCAGCCCGCCGACGCTTTCCTTTATGAAGTCCAGAAGCTCCTTGCCGCTCTCGTTCTCCTCGGCGAGCTTCTTGGTCTCCTCCTCGGTGTTGAGGTCGAGCTCGTCGGTCGAAACGTTCACGAACTTCTTGTCCTCAAAGCTCATAAGCGTCTGGAGCGTGAACTCGTCAACGTCTTCTGTAAGAAGGAGTATCTCATAACCCTTTGCCTTTACAGCGGCGGCCTGGGGGAGCCTAAGCGCCTTTTCTGGAGTGTCTCCGCAGGCGTAGTAGATGCTCTTCTGCCCCTCGGGCATGCGCGCAGCATACTCTTTGAGGGTGGTATATTTCATCTCGTTCGAGGAGATGAACATTATCAGATCCTGGAGCTGCTCCTTGTGTGTGCCGTAGTCGGAATACACGCCGAATTTGAGTTGTGAGCCGAACGCCTTATAGAATTTCTCGTATTTCTCCCTGTCGTTCTCAAGGAGCTTTAAAAGCTCGCTCTTTATCTTCTTTTCGACCGCTTTTGCGATGGTCCTCAGCTGGTGATCCTGCTGCAAAGTCTCGCGCGAGATGTTGAGCGAGATGTCCGAGCTGTCTATAAGCCCCTTTACGAAGCTGAAATAGTCGGGCAGCATTTCGGCGCAGCGGTCCATAATCATAACTCCGCTCGAATAGAGCTGCAAGCCCTTTTCGTAGTTCTTCGAGTAGTAGTCAAAGGGAGCGTGAGAGGGGATATAGAGCAGTGCAGTATATTCGACCACGCCCTCCTGACGGTAATGCATCACCTTTATCGGCGGCTCGTAGTCCATAAACTTCGAGGTGTAGAAGTTGTTGTATTCCTCTTCGGTCACTTCGGCGGCGGGCTTTTTCCAGAGCGGGGTTATCGAGTTGAGAGTGCGGCGCTCGGTCACCTTTTCTGTCTCGCCCTCTTTGCCCTCGACGGGCTTGTTGACCTCAAAGTCCATCCTTATGGGGTAGTGGATATAATCGGAATACTTCTTTACGAGCCTCTGGATAGAGTATGGCTCGAGGAACTCGCAGTAGTCCTCTTCCTCCGAGTCAGGCTTGATGTGAAGCGTAATTTCGGTGCCGACGCTTTCTTTCTCGCACTCTTCGAGCGTGTAGCCGTCAACGCCTTCCGACTCCCACTTCCAGGCCTTTTCGGCGCCGTAGACTTTCGATACGACCGTGACCTTGTCGGCGACCATAAATGCCGAGTAGAATCCGACGCCGAACTGCCCGATTATATCTACATTTTCGGCAGAATTCTCGCTCTTAAAGTCCAAAGAGCCGCTCTTCGCGATGGTCCCGAGGTTGTTTTCGAGCTCTTCCGGCGTCATTCCGCAGCCGTTGTCCGAAACGGTGAGGGTGCGGGCTTCTTCGTCGGCGGCGAGAGAGATCTCATATTCCGAGCGGGGGAGCCCCGAATCGCTGTCGGTCAGCGACTTGAAGTATCTTTTGTCGATGGCGTCGCTCGCGTTTGAGATAAGCTCTCTGAGGAAAATTTCCTTATGGGTGTAGATAGAGTTTATCATCATATCGAGCAGCTTTTTCGACTCTGTCTGAAACTGTTTCTTTTCCAAGACGTATTACTCCTTTTTATAAAAAATAAAATTTTACCAATACATATTTTAGCACGTCCGCGGGAAAAATCAACCTTTTCTCTTTACTTTTTTCCGAAAACGTGGTATACTCTCTATCCGTAAGCAAAATTTAAACCGAAAGGAAGATAAATTATGTCCGTTCTTGTATCGGGTGGAGCCGGCTATATAGGTTCTCACACCGTTCTTGCCCTTTTAGAGCAGGGCTATGAGGTCGTCGTCTTCGACAATCTCTCGAATTCCTGTGAGGAGTCGCTTAAAAGGGTGGAAAAGATAACCGGCAAAAAGGTGAAGTTCTATAAGGCCGACATGTGCGACGCTTCAACTATGGAGCACATCTTTGAGGAAAACCCCGAGATAACCTCCGTCATTCACTTTGCGGGGCTCAAGGCCGTCGCGGTCTCCGTTTCGCAGCCGATAGAATACTATAAAAACAACATCGGCGGAACTCTTACGCTCGTCGAGGCCATGCGCGCACACGGCGTAAAGAATATAATCTTCAGCTCCTCGGCGACGGTTTACGGCGAAGCCGCCGAAATACCCACCACCGAAAACTGCCCGAAAGGCATCTGCACCAACCCCTACGGCTGGACCAAGTCGATGATAGAGCAGATCCTTACCGATGTTCACACAGCCGACCCGAGCTGGAACGTAATTCTTCTGAGGTATTACAACCCCGTCGGCGCTCACAGCAGCGGCCTCATCGGCGAAGACCCGCAGGGCGTCCCGAACAACCTCACGCCCTATATCGCTCAGGTAGCTGTCGGCAGAAGACCTCATCTCAACGTCAACGGCAACGACTACAATACCCCCGACGGCACAGGCGTCCGCGATTATATCCACGTCGTTGACCTTGCGGAGGGGCATATCAAGGCTCTCGAAAAGATAGCCGACCTCAAAGGTGAGGTAAAGATCTATAACCTCGGCACCGGCAAGGGCTCGTCTGTTTTTGACGTTCTCCACGCCTACGAGCGCGCCTGCGGCAGAGAGCTGCCATATGTTATCGCACCCCGCCGCCCCGGCGACTGCGACATCAGCCTTGCCGACCCCTCGCTTGCAGAGCGCGAGCTCGGCTGGAAGGCAAAGCTCACGCTTGACGACATGTGCCGCGACTCCTGGAACTGGCAGAGCAAAAATCCCTACGGATATAAGAGCTCCGAAAATGCCTGAAATCGTACGTTTTAATAAAAATCTTGCTTTTTGCCCGACTTTTTTGAGTCGGGTAAAAATTTTTCTTGCATTGTGCTCAAAAATCGTGTATAATCAAAATGGTATAGTTTACAGCATATACACCCACATTTTGAAAGGAGCATTATATGAAACATCGCTTTATTCTCAAGCGAGCGGCGGCAGTATTTATAGCCGTTATTCTCGCCTGCCTCAGCGTAGGTATGCCGGTAAGCGCCGATACTTCCACTGCAAGGTCTTACACCGCGTTCAGCGGCAAAAAGGTCATCGACGGCTGGTATCCCGCGTTTATCAGCTGGCAGGAGCCCGACAAAAAGGCAGATTTTATCGCCGCCTGCCAAAACACCGGCGCCACCATCGAGGTCACCTATACCGGCAACGCCTCAATAAGTCTGCTCTTGCAGAGTTTCCCGAGCGGCGGCAATCACTACACCTGGGTCACTTATGACACTTCATCGGTGAAAACCTCAGGTGATAAAAAAGTAGCCGTTTTCAGCGCCTCCGGCTTCCTTAACACCTATACCTCCAAAAAGCATGAGGACGACGGCTCATATCTCAGGCTCGACAATACCTGCAATTTCGGCATCGGAGGAGAGGGCAACACCGTTTATTCCGTTATCGTAAAGTGGCGGACCGACGGCGTGCCGTCGCTCAGCGTTGACCTCGAATCCGAGAATCAGACAATTCAGGGATTCGGAGCCTCCTACACCTGGTATGGCGACTGGGTAACGATGACGAGCGCTGCCAACAGAGAGCAGATATTCGACTGGATATTCAAAGACTGCGAATTCAACGTCCTTAGATTCCGCGACCTTCACCGTGTGCGCGCCTACGGAGGCAGCTTTGAAGACACCAACTACCGCACCCGCGCCTACAAGGCATATTACGACGCCGCCGTGAGCCGCGGGATAGACCCGATAGTTCTGGTGACGAGCTGGGGCGAATACCGCGACGAGGACTGGGTGCAGTTCGTTGACAGGGGGACTCACCAGACTTGGCAGGGCAACGTCCCGTGGACATATTATACCCTCAAAAAGGATTCAAAGGGCAACTACCGCTATAACGACCTCGCGAAATTCTGCGTTGAGTCGGTGAAGCTCTTCAACGACGCCGGCATACCCGTCGATTACTTCTCGATCTCCAACGAGGTAGAGCTCCAGGACGACCGTATGGACGAAAACGGCAACCCGCGCGATTATTCCGGCTTCTTCTTCGACACCGTGGAAACCGAATATGCCTGCTCTTACGCCAAGGCGTATATAGCCGTTTACGACGCTTTCCAGAAAGCCTTCGGAGATAAGGCCCCCAAGCTCCTTGCCCCCGAAACTATGTCCGCGACTCCGAGTCTGATAAAATCTTACGTCGATCCGATAATCAAGGAACGTCCCGAGACCGTCACCGATATAGCCCACCACCTCTACGGCAGTGCCAACACCGCCTCCGACTTCGCCCAGATCTCGAGCATGTACTCCGGAAAATATTCAATCTGGCAGACCGAGTGGTATACAAACGACCTCTTTGACCTCTCCTCCGAAATGATAAGAGAACTCGTCAACGAAAACCTCAACGTTTATCTCTACTGGGACGGCGTGTGGATCCCCGATAACGGCAACTGCCTCATTGAGGTCTCCAACGATACCCCCTGGAACAGAAACGCCTATGTTGCCCGCCGCGGCCCGCACTACATTATGGAGCACTTCTCAAAGTACATCAAGAACGGCTATATCAGAGTCGATACGAGCTCATACGCTTCAGGTTCCGAATTTGCGGCGTTTAAGTCTCCCGAGGGCGACAAGCTTGTTATAGTCGCGCTCAACAGGGGAACGAGCAGTGAAAAGCTCAAGCTCGATGTCGGTGAAAAGGTTCTCAAGTCAAAAGTCCTGCGCTCGACCATCAACACCACCGACCCTGCGCAGGAGCAGAAAAAGAACTCCTATATGAAAGAGGTAAAGACCACCGTCAGCGACGGCGGCACCATCACTCTTCCCGCGAAGACCCTCACGACTATCGTTCTCGACCTCGAGACCGAAGAGTGATTTGAGCAAAAAAGCGATGCTTTGCCAAGCAAAAGCATTAAAATTTCTTGTAAAATTAACACAAATTTTACATTTTTCATGCAACATTTTACCGATTTTTGCACAATAACCGATTTTGCCAAGAAATATTAAGAAAAGATTGTATAAATTGGCTATAGTAAAATTGACCGGTTTAATGTATAATAATGACACAAAAGCGTTTTCGCTTAAAAATCAAGGAGGTTTTCAATTATGAAGAAATTACTTGCTCTGCTTCTGGCTGCGGCTATGGTCATCTCTATGCTCACTGTCGTTGCTTTTGCCGAAGGCACCGGAAATGAATCCGATGTTGAGGGCGGCGACGAAATGAACGCCGGAGATGTTTCCGAGACTCCCAGCGAAGGTGGAACTGCTGAGCCCGCTCCCACTCCCGCTGAGACCGAGGATACCAACCCTCCCACGGGCGTAGCTCTTGCTGTAGTTCCCATGATGGTTGCTGCCGCTGCTGCTGTTGTTTCCAAGAAGCACTAATCGTTTATTAAAGTAAACATTCAGAAGCGCCCTTTTGGGCGCTTTTGTTTTGCCGTTTTGTTTTGCGCTTTAACGCGGTTATTTATTATGACGACAAATTCGGTGTTATTTTTTCAACCTTTATATTTAAATCGACAATCTTGCGTCCGACCTGTTGACAACGCCGCCGCAGAATGTTAAAATTTCGGTAGAAAAATGTGAGTCTGACAATAGTTTGCTCAGAGAAAAGGAGTTAATTATGGCGTATCTTACTGACATTGAAATCGCGCAGAGCACACCGCTCAAGCCTATCACCGAAATCGCAGAGAAGGCGGGCATAAACCCCGATCACCTCGAACAGTACGGCCGCTACAAGGCAAAGCTTGATAACCGCCTTATCCTCAGATCCGGTCGTCCCGACGGCAAGCTCGTTCTGGTAACGGCCATCACTCCCACCCCCGCGGGCGAGGGCAAGACCACCACTACGATAGGCCTTGCCGACGGTCTGCGCAGGCTCGGGAAAAATTCCGTCGTAGCGCTCAGAGAGCCTTCGCTCGGCCCCGTTTTCGGAATAAAGGGAGGAGCTGCGGGCGGCGGCTATGCTCAGGTAGTCCCTATGGAAGACATCAACCTTCACTTTACCGGCGATTTCCACGCAATAGGCGCTGCAAACAACCTTCTTGCCGCGATGATTGACAATCACATCTACCAGGGCAACGCCCTCAACATCGACCCGAGAAAGATCACCTGGAAACGCTGCGTAGATATGAATGACCGCCAGCTCCGCTTTGTTGTGGACGGTCTCGGCGGAAAGGCCAACGGCACCCCGCGCGAAGACGGCTACGATATCACCGTTGCGAGCGAGATAATGGCCGTATTCTGCCTTGCGAGCGACATCGACGACCTCAAGGCGAGGCTTTCGCGCATAGTCGTCGGCTACACCTACGACGACAAGCCGGTCACCGCAGGCGAGCTCAAAGCCGTCGGCGCGATGACGGCCCTCCTCAAAGACGCCATAAACCCCAACCTTGTCCAGACTCTTGAGGGCACCCCCGCGATAGTCCACGGCGGACCGTTTGCAAATATCGCCCACGGCTGCAACTCGGTTATCGCGACCCGCACCGCCTTAAAGCTCGGCGACTACGCCGTTACCGAAGCCGGCTTCGGAGCCGATCTCGGAGCAGAGAAGTTCCTCGACATCAAATGCCGTATGGCCGGCCTCACGCCCGACGCAGTGGTCATCGTTGCGACGGTAAGAGCTCTCAAGATGCACGGCGGCCTGCCCAAAACCGAGCTCGGCAGCGAAGACCTCGCCGCTCTCGAAAAGGGCATACCAAACCTTATGCGCCACGTCTCGAACATAAAGAACGTCTACGGCCTGCCCGCGGTAGTAGCCGTCAACCGCTTCCCGACCGATACCGACGCCGAGATAGAGCTCGTCATCAAAAAGTGTGCAGAGCTCGGCGTAAAGGCGGTTCTGAGCGACGTCTGGGCCAAGGGCGGCGAAGGCGGAAAAGAGCTCGCCGAAGAGGTCATTCGCCTCTGTGAGGAGGAGAAGCCCGACTTCAGGTTCTCCTACGAGCTCGACCTGACCATCGAGAAGAAGATTGAGGCGGTCGTAAAGCGCGTCTACGGCGGCGACGGCGTTATCTTCCAGCCGGCAGCCTCGAAGGAGATAGCGCGGCTCACGGCGCTCGGCTACGGAAACTGTCCGGTTTGCATCGCGAAGACGCAGTACAGCTTTTCCGACGACCCGACCAAGCTCGGTGCGCCTACGGGCTTCACCGTTACCGTAAAGAGCGTAAAGGTATCTGCGGGCGCGGGGTTCATTGTAGCACTCACCGGCGACATCTTAACGATGCCGGGTCTGCCCAAAGTCCCCGCGGCGGAAAAGATCGACGTCGATTCCGACGGCAAGATAAGCGGTCTGTTCTGATACATATATGATAGGGGAGCCTGCTCCGGCTCCCTTTTCTTTTTGTCGCTTTTTAGCACTCTTTTTGCTTAGCTGTTAGCACTTAACGCATTTGACTGCTAAAATTCAGCTAAACATCACCGTTTCATCACACAGCCATCATAAACAGGGTATATATTGATAATCGTCGAAGGGAAAAAGAACCCCGAGGCAAATAAAAAGTCCAAAACCACATACAATATAGTATCCTAAAGGAGGAAATCACAATGTTAGTACCTTATGTAAGAAGAAATCTTTCAGCCTTTGACCCGTTCCGTGAGCTCGATGAGCTCGAG
This sequence comes from uncultured Clostridia bacterium, assembly GCA_947631535.1. Lineage (GTDB taxonomy): Bacteria > Bacillota > Clostridia > Oscillospirales > Ruminococcaceae > Faeciplasma. The sequence goes on from CANRLU010000002.1 coordinate 21,542, forward strand.
CGTTCGCTCTTTGGCAGCAACGACGGCAAGGTTGCCGCTTTCTCGACCGATATCCGCGACAACGGCAGCGAGTTCATTCTCGAGGCCGATCTCCCCGGCGTCAAGAAGGAAGACATCAAGCTCGACCTTTCCGACAACATTCTCACCATCTCCGCCGAGCGCCACTCGGAATACGAGGAGAAGGACAAGAAGGGCAACTACGTCCGCTGCGAGCGCTCGTTCGGCTCCTACCAGCGCAGCTTTGACACCACCGGCATCGACGTCGATAAGATCGACGCCGAGTTCAAGGACGGCGTCCTCAAGCTCACAATGCCGAAGCTCGTCGAGAAGAAGCCCGAGCCCAAGCGCCTCGAAATCAGATAAGGCAAAAAAATCCGGCGTCCCGCAAAGGGGCGCCGGTTTTTTGTTGTAAGCCTATGATTATTTCTCAGCCTTTTTGTGACCGAGTATCTGGTTCACGATGATGCCGAGAATGAGCGCGGTTGCGATAGAGGTTACGGTAACGGAGCCGAAGTTGAGCGCGAGGCCGCCGATGCCGCAGATGAGTATGGTCGAGACGACGAAGAGGTTTCTGTTTTCCTCGAGGTCAACTTTCTGGACCATCTTAAGTCCAGATACAGCGATGAAGCCGTAGAGCGCTATGCAGACGCCGCCCATTACGCAGCTCGGAATGGAGTTGACGAAAGCGACGAACGGCGCGAAGAACGAAACGATTATCGCAAGAACTGCGGTGGTGATTATGGTAGCAACGGAGGCGTTGCCGGTGATAGCCACGCAGGCCACGGATTCGCCGTATGTAGTGTTGGGGCAGCCTCCGAAGAACGCGCCGACCATCGAGCCTACGCCGTCGCCGAGGAGGGTCCTCGAAAGTCCGGGGTCTTCAAGAAGGTCTTTTTCGATAATGGAGGAAATGTTTTTGTGGTCGGCTATATGCTCGGCAAATACGACGAGCGCAACGGGAACGTAGGCCGTGGCAATGGTGCCGATATACTGCCCGCTGATGCCGCTGAATCCGCCGAGAGCTCTGATGAACGTAAATTCGGGAAGCTGGAGGAATGTCTTGAGCCCTACGCCGCCATCAACGAGATTCGCAAACGAGCTGAAGCTGATTATCTTGAGCGCGTCAATTCCCGCGAGGTTGCCTATAACGGTGAGGACAACTCCGAAAGCATAGCCTGCGAGTATGCCGATGATGAAGGGAATGAGCTTGGTCATCTTCTTGCCGTAGGTCGAGCAGACGGTGGTCACGATGAGTGTGATTATTCCGACGAGCACGCATACGAGCGGGTGAGCGACAGCCGAGCCGACGGAATCCTTGACGCCGCCGGTCTGGAGGTCGCTTATGGCGTTTCCGGCGAGGGAAAGTCCGATTATCGCAACGGTCGGGCCGATAACGACGGTGGGCATAAGCTTATTGAGCCAGCCGACGCCGACGAACTTAACGAGTATCGCGATGACCACATATACGAGGCCCGCGAGGATCGCGCCGATGATGAGGCCGAGGTAGCCGACTTCAACGGTGGCCGCTCCCGCGAAAGCCGCCGCCATAGAGCCGAGGAAGGCAAACGACGAGCCGAGGAAAACAGGGCTGTTGGCCTTGGTGAAAAGAACATAAACGAGTGTGCCGGCTCCCGCGCCGAAGAGCGCCGCCGCAGGGCTCATACCGTTGCCGGTGATGATCGGGACTGCGAGTGTCGCCGCCATAATGGCGAGGAGCTGCTGGATAGCGAAGACGATCATCTGACCGAACTTCGGCTTATCCTTGATGCCGTAGACTAATTTCATTTTGACATTCCTCCTATATAGTTGTCGGAAAACGGGGCGTCAGCCCTCGCTGTCCGTTAGCGTAACCGCCGTTTCGCTGTCGAAAGGCGGAATATGCACACAAATCAGCTCGCTGTGCGAGGTGGGGATATTCTTTCCCACAAAATCTGCCCTTATCGGGAGCTCTCTGTGCCCGCGGTCTATAAGTATCGCGAGCTGTATCGACGCCGGTCTTCCGACCGAGAACACGGCTTCGATCGCCGCCCTTACGGTCCTTCCCGTGTAGAGCACGTCGTCAACGAGTATCACTTTTTTTCCTGCTATGGAAAAGGGGAGTTCCGTTTTTTTGAGGACCGGCATATCGGAAAGCTTAGAGATATCGTCGCGGTAATAGCTTATGTCGATATCCCCGCAGGGGACGCGCACGCCCTCGAATTTCAGGATATTGTCGGCTATCATTTCGGCGAGAGCGGCTCCGCGGCGCCTTATCCCCACAAGGCATATTCCGTCGGTCCCGCGGTTTTTTTCGAGTATCTCGTGAGAGATCCTCGTCATAGCGCGGATAACGGCGCTCTCTTCCATAAGCACAGCTTTTACCGCCATAGCTCCTCCTTTGCCGAAAAAAACCCTGTCGCGCCGCAAGGTACGATAGGGTTGATATTGGTTATACCGTATCTTGCGGCATCACTGTACCGCATTTAAGATTCTTTGTAAAGTATAACACCGCATATTGTGGTTGTCAATAGCAAAAATCAAAATTTTGAGTTAAAATCGGATTTTTTGCATAAAAATTGCGGGCAGTGCCGAAGCTCCGCCCGCGATGATATGAATCAAATATTACTTTTTATAGGCTATAATTCCCGTGAATTCGTCCTTTGACGGCATTTCGAGAGCTCCGGTATTTACCGCCGCCGCGCCGAACCAGCCTATCGAATCCCAGAGCGTGATATGAGGGCAGTAGGCGTCTACGAGGTCGAGGAGAGCCTCGGGGGTGTGGTCCTTGAGGACGGCTGTCTGATCGGCTGCTATGCCCTTTATCATCTCGCTGAAGTCCTCCGACTCCTTTGCAAGAATCTCGACCACCTTGTCCGACTCCTCCTCGGTGAGCGCAGGGAAGTATTTTCCGCTCACGGCGTCGTCCGTACCGAAGAATCCCCATTCATGGTTGCGGTGCCCTTTGTAGTTTATCTTTGTGCCGGTGTGACCGTTTACGGTAGAGTAGGTGCCGCTGTAGGAGTTATAGTTATACTTCTTGTCGCTGTCCTCGCAGCCCAGCGCATAGCAGGCTGCCGCGAAATTCCTGCCGATGTCGGTAAAGTTTCCGCCCTTGTCGTTAAGGCTTAAACCGGCAATGATGAGCGGAGTCATAAAGTCCCAGAGCAGGAGGTTGTCGGAAAGGTCGCAGCCCGCAAAGCCTATCTTTCTGAGCTCGGGGAGCTTTGCTCTTACGCTGTCTAAAATCCTCTTGAGCTCGGCGGAATACTTTCTGTCGAGCATATCGAACATCTCGTCGAAGTATTCCTTCGAGAATATCAGCAGGTTGGTCTGATACTTCCTCTCGCCTCTCTTGACGATGAAGCCGTATTTTTCGAGCGTTTTTACCTCGTCTTCAAGATATACGCTCGCGACGCCGAGCTCGACCGAGAGCTGCTCTATGGTCTGGGGCTCCTGATAAGCCGAAAGCAGTATCTGCCCGGGTATCTTTCTTTGAAACAGGTTGATGAATTCGTCGTTGTCGTCGCCTATTGATATAGCCATAAACTTAAAGGGCTGGGGGTTGAAGCTTTTTTCTCCGAACTGTCTTTCCATAGCGATGCCTTCTTTCAAAATTTTTCTCGATTGGAACAGGTTGAACTTTACCGTCTGAACCGTAAGGCCGTATTTTTCGGCGATGTCCTTTACCGACATACCCCCGTAATAATGGGCGACGGTGCATAGGCGGTATTTTTCCGACAGAAAAGCGAGCTCGCGTCTGAGGACGTTTTCCTGCTCTTTTTCACAGAGGTCGTCTTCAAAGTCCGTGCCGTCGGGTATCTCCTCGTCGAGCTCGGCGGAGGTATGCCTTGAGTTTTTGCGCAGGTAGTGCTTATATGTGTTGGCAGCTACCTTCCAGACGAAGCCGAAAAATGCGTCGTCGCATTTGAGATTCGGCGCGCTCTTCAAAACCGCAAGGATTATATCCGAGCAGAGGTCCTCCGCCTTGTAGGGGTCAGAGGTCTTATGAAGCGACCATAAATAGAGTGTGCGCATGTTTTCCGAGATGAGTTCTCCTGCTTTTTGTGTCGTCATTTTTGTTCACCTGTATTTCTTATGATGTCGTTGCTCTGAAAGCTTTCACCCATATAGTGACCGAAAGCCCGCTAAGGTTAGAAGATTTTTTAAAATTATTTTTCGGAGAGCTTTTTGAGCCTGCCGATCACCGCTTTGAACCTTTCGGTATCGCGAACGAAGTCGTAAACAGGGCAATTAAGCCCCTCCAAAAGGTCGTCGGCGAGATTTTTGCCGTCGGGGTCCGGCATCCAATCCATCACTTCTTTGCCTCTGAAAGCGGGGGAGGTGTAGTGCGAGTTAAAGTCATAGCCGAGGAACCTTGCGGCATGCTCCGCTTCTTTTTCGAGGCACAAAAGAGTGTTTTCTGTGTCTTTGCGGTTGGCGTATATAACCGACATATCATCAAAAGTGCCGGCTAAAGAGTAAGAGTGATAGGCAGTATCGCCGTCGCAGAAGACCGTTTCGCATACGCTCACGCACTGCTTCAAAAGCTTGAGTCTGTCGTCGGCGGAGTAGGAAGCTTCGTCGTTTCCGAGCATCCTCAGGCCCATCTCCAAGCGCCCGAGGCAGAAGAGCATATATTCCTGCAAATTCGGCTTAAAGTCGGCGTCGGTCTTTTCAAGCAGGAACATCAGCATGTCCTCCTTTGATGACCACGTCGGCGGGCAGGTTTTAGCTATTTCTACAGCACGCTGGCGGCTGCCCGAGTTGCGGTAAGCGTAGATAAGTGTCTGCGTTGTCTGGCAGCGGATTTCGTCGTCGGTACATTCCGAAAGTATCTTTTTGCAAAGCTCAACGGCTTCGCTGTACCTGCCGAGGCAGCTGAGGTTTTCCGCAAGCCAATACATTATCTCATATGAGCGCGGGAACTCCTTTCGCCACTTTTCGAGCACGGCTATTGCCTCCTCAAATTTTGACTGTGCGTAAGATTTCTTTGAATCCTCGACGATAGTTTTGATTTTCTCGTTTTCCTTGGTGATGTCTACCCCCAAAATGCAGTCGGTGGTCACGCCGAATACGTTTGCGAGTATCGGAAGCAACGAGATGTCCGGCGCGGTTTTGTCGGTCTCCCACTGGCTCACTGCCTGCGCGGATACGTTGAGAAACTCCGCGAGCTGCTCTTGGGTGATGTCGCGCTCTCGGCGCAGGGTTTTGATGTTTGTTCCTATTGTCATAGTAAAAACTCCTTAAAAATATTCAAAAGCGCTTTTGTTATCTGTATTATAACATCTTCGCAACGACTTGTGAAGACAGCGTTTGTTGTTTTTGACTCAAGCACTGCTTTATTTTTTCAAGCATAGACGTATCCGTTCGGGACGTTTTCCGCCCGTTTGTGCATATCTGCTTGACAAGCTCACGTAAAAAATGCGATACTGATATAATAAGTGTGCGCAATTATTAAAATCAGGAGGAAATAAAATATGGCAAGGATAGGCGTTTGCGACGACAGCCGCGAGATGTCTTTGAAAATTGCGGGGCTCGTTGAAAAGTCGTTCGGCGAGCGGGGATACGGCTGCACGGTCGAAAGTTTTTCAGATGGCACAAAGCTCCTTGAGCAGAACGCCCTCGCGCCTTTTGACATACTTTTTCTCGACATAGATATGCCGGGCGTCAGCGGGTTCGATATCGCAAAAGAGCTTCAGTCAGAGCTTTCGCAGTGCCTGATAATCTTCGTGACCTCTCACGCCGAACTCGTTTACGACAGCTTCGATTTTCGTCCGTTCAACTTTTTGAGGAAAAATTCGGAGATCCCACTCGAAGAGAGCATACCGAGAGTAGTCGAAAAGCTCGCGTTTTATATCAGGCAGGAGGAGACCGTAGTACTCGAAGACAAGACTCGCGGAAGCATCACCGTAAAGATACGCGATATTATCTCCATCGAGTCGAGCGGGCACTACCTCATTTACAGCATTTTCCGGGGTGCCTCTCCCGAAAAAATAATGACCCGCGGGGTGATATCCGAGCGGGAGGAGTTTTATAAAAATTACAGCTTCGCAAGGGCTCACAAGGGATTTCTCGTGAATCTTGCGCGAACGGAATATCTAAGCTCAGGCAGGCGCGAGGCGGGGCTTTCCTGCGGGATAACGGTGCCAATCGGAAGAAAATACCTTTCATCCCTCGAAGAAAAATACTCTATGTATCTAAGGAGAAGATCATGACGCCTTACAGGATGCTTAAATTTACCTCCGAACTTAATATATTATACAATTTGCAGGCCTATCAGATAATGTGGGTGATAATTGAGTCGGCAATATCCGTGCTCAAAGGCTTCGCCGTGGTGTTCTTTGTCGAGGAATTCTTAGGCTCTAAGAGCCAAGGCAGATTTTGGCGGCGCGTAAACATCGCTTTTTCGCTGATATATGCCGCCGTCCTCGCGTTGGAATACTACTTGTGCGGTCTGTTTGAATATAAAGGCCTGCTTATATCGTTTATACCGATCACCGCGATACTCATAGCATACGCATTTTTGTACTGCGGCGGAAAAACTGCCGCAAAGATTGCGGTTACGCTTGCCGCCAACGCCGTCACGCTGCTCGTCACGGGGCTCTCAAACGTTTTGACGGTAGAGCTCGTCGGCAAAACCGCGGAGAACAAAATGCTGCTGAAAAACATCGAAGTTTCCTGGGCGGTGTTTTTCACGGCTCCGGTGCTCATATATTTTATCTTCTATGTGATACTGCGTCTTTTTAATAAGACCGACATCTCCGGCAAGCGCTCCATAGTCCAGTGGACGCTCGTTTCCGTCGCGCTTACCTTCAGCGTGGCATCGGTGCTTATGCTCTTTACCGAATACGCCTACGACTACCGCAGCAGGTTAAAGATAGCGATATTCGCGTCGATAGCGGTATTTTGCTTCGTGCTGTCCGACATTTTCGTACTTCTGCTCATAACGGACATCCTCAAAAAGAACAAAGCCGTCAACGAGCTCGAGCTTCTGCGGCAGACGGAGGAATATAACCGACAGTATATGAGCCATCTTCAAAGCGAATACGAGACCGTGAGAAAGCTGCGGCACGACTCCAAAAACAGTCTTCTTGCGCTCTCGGCGCTCATCTCGCGGGGAGACACAAAAAGGGCGCAGGAGCAGATAAACGAATATCTCGGCGTGTTGAACGGCTCGGAGGTGTTCATCGAGACCGACAACACCGTTGTAAACGCCGTTGCCAACGCCAAGCTGACCGCTGCGAAGTCCGACGGCATCGAGTGCGAGTGTCTTGTTTGCAGAGACATCGTCGGAATAAGCGACGCCGACCTTTGCCGTCTGCTCTCAAATATGCTCGACAACGCCGTGACCGCCTGCAATAACGACCCGAGTTCCAAAAGAAGGATAGAGCTTAAAATAATCCGCAGCGGCGAGGGCTATGACATCAGCGTAAAAAACACGGTGAGAGAGCCAGTTCTCGAGAGCAATCCCGAGCTTTTGTCCACAAAGGAAAACCCCGCAGAACACGGCTGCGGGGTGAAGATAATCCGCGAAATTGCGGCGAAATACGACGGCAGGAGCGATTTTTACGATCAGGACGGAATGTTCTGCTGCGCGGTGTACCTGCGCACAAAGAAGGACGGATAAAATTTTGCGGTAAACGTGCGAGGAGCGATGCGATTTTAACGGGGCGAATACGGAGAGCTTATCATCTGTCAGATATCCATTTATGCCCCTGCGGATAAAGCCTTTTAAGCGCATTTTGAAGCCAAGCTCGCTGTTCGGGGTTCATCGAGGTGTATGCAAGTTCAAAGTCCCGCTGATAACCTTCGCGCTCCGTATCTGTCGATTTATACAAAAGACAAATCTCCGGCGCGAGATACGGCACGCCGTCCGCATAGAGCACAGCTTTTTCGTATTCGCGTTTGATATCTCTGTTGCGGGCATATTCAAACTGAGTTTCCGACCTATTATTGAAAAGAAATTCTATAAAGTCAAACTCGGTTTGCCCGATGTGGAGGAACTCTATACAGCAGCAGTCATTTTCATCGTGAGGGTAAAGCCTGACAAGCGGACAGTCTTCTTTGAAGCAGAAAATATTGCGCTTTGCTTTCATCTGATTTGATATGTCTGTGATTCTATGCGCTCTGCCTCCGCCAAGCATTTCATAGACCATAAATCCCTGCGACTGCATAAACTGAATGACTTTATCCCTTTCGTTCCAATAGGCACAAACGTCAATGTCGCCGTGTACACGGGTCTCATATCCCAAAAACAGGTCGATAGCCTGCCCTCCGCAAAACGTGTATTCAAAATTTCCGTGCCTTAACAAATCGTTTGACTGTTTAATGAGCTTGTTCAAGCTTTATCACCTCGGTTTTTCAAATGCAACTGTGATTTTAAATGTTGTTATAAATGAGCAGCAACATAAAAATGCCGCCGCGAACGATACGCGGCCCGCAAATAAAAGGGCCCCGAAAATGACGCGAAGAGCCATTCTGATTTTTCCCGTTATGACTTGATTTATTTGCGGTTCTATGCTATAATCATATTATAATAAACAGCAATTTATTGGAGAAGTGTATTATGAAAAAATTTGCAAGAGTAATAATTGCAGTGGTAACATTGGTATTGTGTTTTACATTATCTGCCTGCGGAAATAAATATGTAAGCCATTATAGTGCTATGCTGATGGTAAGCACAAATTTCTCAAATAAAGCGTCGGTTTCATTTGATAGTTTTAGCGGAACATACGTTATAAAATTGAAAAACAACAGCCCAGACGAGGTGTTTTTAACTTATGAAGCGACGTTGGGAGAAGGAAATATAAAAGTTTACGATGATTTTAATGATGAAAAGCTGAACTTATTTGAAATTGAAGCTAACGGTTCTGTTGATGGAAAAACTGAAACTTTTACAGGCAATAAAACAATTTACATAATAATTGAATCAGACGGTAAATGCAACGATGGCAGTTTTTCGTTTGCTTTGGAAAAATCAGAGAAATAAATTTCAATTTAGCGAAATATAGAAATATAAGGAAAGCGAGGGCGGTTTGTCCTCGCTTTTTGCTAAAATGGAACGCAAGCTGAAATGGTTCAACTTACGTTCAGAGTGGTGCCGCTGACCGGACTCGAACCGGTACGCTTTAAGGGCGGGGGATTTTAAGTCCCATGTGTCTGCCAATTTCACCACAGCGGCGCGACATATATATTATCACTTTGTGTCCGAAATGTCAACACCGCCGCATAGAAAAATCCGTTTTGTGCAATAATATTCTCAGAAAGTCCGAAAGGAGAATGTTTATGCCCAAAAAAGACGATGTAAAAATCTACCGTCCCAAGGGGAAGATAATCCCGCAGTATGAGACAAATCCCATAGTTGACAACTATACCGCCGAAAACGGCAGGGTATACAACCGCTCGGAGGAAAACATAATCCAAGCCAAAGAAGAGGTTGACGCTAACAAAAAGTAGCAATTCAAAGCTCCCGCATGTCGGGGGCTTTTTGCTTCTTGCATTGTAAATATTTTTGTGATACAATGATAAATGAGAAATTTCGTGTCGCGCTTCGGGGATACGGCATAAAATAAAGCAAAAGCTATCCGGAGGCGCAGAATATGAGAGATATTATTTTTTCGGCGATACTTATTGCGGCGACAGTCGGCCTTATTTATCTTATCCGGCTGCTTTCTTCCGATATCGGGTCCGAATGTGTCCGCCCGCGCGCCGATATGCGCATTTATTTCGACCGCAGCTGCGAATGTCTTGAATACACCCTGAGCAGGCTTTACGTCTGTTCGGCACTAAGAGAGCTCGACCTTCACGTTACGGTTGTCGATTGCATTGCAACTCCCGAAAGCAGGCAGTGGCTTTTAACGCTCCGCACAAAGCTGAAGCGCGATTTTGAGATAGTTACGGAGGAAAAAAGTGACGGAACAAAATAATACCGTGACTATAAAGGGCACGGTGGACAGCGTTACATACAGAAACGACGACAACGGCTTCGGCGTTATAGTCCTCGACTACGCCGGAGAGCCGCTCAACGTTGTCGGCGAGCTCGGAAACGTCGAAGAGGGCGAAGACCTCGAACTCACCGGAACGTTTATAAAGCACCCGAAATTCGGCGACCAGTTCAGGGCCGACGCCTGCATACGCTCGCTCCCCGCAGAGGCCTCGGCGATACAGCGCTATCTTGCCGGTGGAGTTGTGAAGGGGATAGGCCCCGTTCTGGCAAAAAGGCTCGTCGAGCGCTTCGGCGACGGAACGCTCGAGATTATGGAGAACGACCCCGACCGCCTCACCGAGGTCGAGGGGATAACCAAAGCCAAGGCAAAGCTTTTTTCCGACGAATTTATAAAAGTAATAGGCTTTCGCAGCCTGCTTATGTATTTCACCGAGTGCGGTATCCCAGCGGTCTACGGCATAAGAGCCTGGAAAAAATACGCCGAGAACGCAATAGAACTCGTCCGCAGGAACCCGTATATACTCTGCTCGGCTTCAATAGAGCTGCCTTTTCCCAAGGCCGAGGAGATCGCCCGCGAAAAGGGCGTCCCAGACGACAGCTCGTTTAGGCTCGCCGCAGGGATAAAATATATCCTTGAGGAAAACGCCGACGCTGGCCACACCGCTCTCCCGCAGGACAGGCTCCTCGACCTCGCCGCAAGGCTTTTAAGGGTCGAGCCGCAGTCGGTATACGACGCCGTTCAGGAGGAGATCTCGGAGGAAAACCTCTTTGTTTACATAAAAAAGGAGCGTCCGTTTATTATGCTCCGCGACTATTACGCCGCCGAGCAGTATATAGCTCGCCGCCTTGCGATAATGAACACTCTTTCCTATGACACTCACATAAATTACGACGAGGTGATAGACCTTGCCGAGCAGGAAAACGGCATAGAATATGCCCAAAAGCAGCGCGAAGCCATAAACACCGCGCTTTCAAAGGGATTTATGGTGCTCACGGGCGGTCCCGGCACCGGCAAGACCACCACCCTCAACGCGATTATTTCGCTCTTTGAACAGCAGGGTATGAAGCCGCTAATCTGCGCGCCTACCGGCAGGGCTGCAAAGCGCGTCTCCGACCTCACGGGATACGAAGCAAAGACGATACACCGCCTTTTAGGGGTGAAAGCCGGCGGCGAGATAGCCGGCTTTGAGCATAACGAGGAAAATCTCCTTGACTGCGACGTAGTTATCATAGATGAGATGTCGATGGTCGATTCGCTGCTGTTTGAAGCGCTTTTGCGTGCGCTGCCCATCGACTGCAAGCTCATAATGGTGGGTGACAGCGACCAGCTCCCGTCTGTCGGCGCGGGAAACGTTCTTCATGACATCATCGAGTCGAAAACCGTACCGGTTATCTCGCTCACCGAAATTTTCCGCCAGGCGCTCGAAAGCGCTATAATCACCAACGCGCACAGAATAGTCGCAGGCGAGATGCCCACGCTCGACAATTCGAAGGACTTCTTCTTTTTGCAGCGCCTCGACTTCGACGAGGCCGCGGCGCTCACCGTTGACCTCTGCGAAAACCGTCTGCCCAAGGCATACGGCCTCGACCCTATAGGAGACATTCAGGTGCTCTCGCCCACAAGAAAGGGTCCGCTCGGGACCGCAGAGCTGAATAAGCGGCTCCAGGCGGCGCTCAATCCTCCCTCTCGGCAGAAGACTGAGATAAAGACCTTCCGCTATACTTTCCGTGTGGGCGACAAGGTAATGCAGACCAAAAACGACTACGAGATAGATTGGAAGAAGGACGACGAGCGCGGCGCGGGCATCTTCAACGGCGATATCGGGGTGATAACCCGCCTTAACCGCCTCCTCGGCGAGATAGAGATAGATTTTGACGGCAGAGTGGCGGTATACAACACCGGCATGCTCGAAAATCTCGACCTCGCCTACGCCGCTACGGTCCACAAAAGTCAGGGCAGCGAGTTCGACGCGGTAATACTGCCTATCCTCGGCGGTTATGACAAGCTTTATTTCCGCAACCTGCTTTACACCGCCGTCACTCGGGCAAAAAAGCTGCTTGTCATCGTCGGCTCGAAAAACAGGCTTGAATTTATGGTGAAAAACAACCGCAGAATGAACCGCTACACCTGTCTTAAGCAGATGCTATGCGAAGAGTCCTACGGAAGCGCTTCGGAGGGTGAGACCGATGAATAAAGCCCTGCTTTGGCTCGCCGACCTCGTATTTCCCAACCGCTGTCCGTTCTGCTCCGGATTTATCCCGTATGATGCGCTGATATGCCCCGAATGTGAGCAAAAGCTCGAAAAAGGAAGCTTCTGTCCCGTCTGCGGCAAGCACCCCTGCGAGTGTTCGACGGGAGAATTTCTCTATGACGGCTGCGCAGTGGCAAGGCCTTATGCGGAAACGGTGCGGAAGGGGATACTCGAACTCAAATATCGTTGCGGCTTCAACGCGGCAAAATACCTTGCTCCCGAGCTTCGGGATATCCTCTCTGAAAACGGGTATCTTTGCGAAGCGTCGCTTATGACCGCCGTCCCGATGAGCGCTCCTCGAAAGCGCGAGACCGGCTATAATCAGGCGGAAACCGTGGCAAAGGAGCTGGCAGCCTTCTGCGGAATAAAGTGCGATTTCAGGCTTCTTGAAAAGAAAAACACTTCGCCTGTTCAGCACGAGCTTTCCGCCGAAGAGAGAAAGTCGGCCGCGTTCGGCTCTTACTCTGCAAAAGGCGGTCACGCCGACATATCCGGCAAAACCGTCATCCTTTGCGACGACATCATCACCACCGGAAGCACACTTTCGGCCTGCGCCGGTGCGCTCAAATCGATGGGCGCGGCGAAGGTATACTGCGCCGTGCTCGCCGGAACGCCGCTCGGCGGCAAAACTTAACGGAGGGATAAAAATGTCTGTTCTCGACCTCGGTATCGACCTCGGTACCGCGAATATAATAATTTCCACCGGCAAAGGCGGGGCCGTTCTCAACGAGCCCACCGTTATAGCCTTCGACAAAAAGACCGACCGCGTTGTTGCCTTTGGCGAGGAAGCCTACAAAATGATAGGCCGTGCGCCCGAACATATAGCCGTGATAAAGCCCCTCAAAGACGGCGTCATCTCGAACAACGATATGGCGCAGGAGCTTATCCGCCTATGCATATTAAAGGTGATCGGCAAGCGGCTGATAAATCCCCGCATCGTTATGTGCGTCCCGAGCGGCATAACCGCAGTAGAGCGCAAGGCGGTCGTAGAAAGCGCGGAATCCGCCGGCGCGAGGACGGTATACCTTATCGAGGAGCCCGTCGCGGCGCTTCTGGGAGCGGGTGAGGACATTATGCACCCGTTCGGTCGAATGGTGGTGGATATCGGCGGCGGCACCTCGGATATAGCGGTGACTTCGCTCGGAGGGATAGTCGCGGCTAACTCCGTGAAAAAGGCGGGAAACGCCTTTAACGCGTCTATCCAGCGGTATTTTGAGGAAAACTATAAAATACTCATCGGCGAGCGAATGGCCGAGGAGGCTAAAATAACCTGCGGCAACGTTTTCTGGCCCTCCACCGAAAAGACAGGCATTATATCCGGCCGAAGCCTTATAACCGGTCTTCCTGCAAAGCTCGAAATAAGCGAAGACGACATCAGCCGCGCCATCTCCGACGACATCGACGCCATAGTTGCCGCTATCCGCGTGGTGTTCGAGTGCACGCCTCCCGAGCTCGTCGGGGATATCTTCGACCGCGGCATCGTGATGACGGGCGGGGGAGCTCTGCTCAGGGGGCTTGACATGCACATAACCCGCGAGTTCGGCGTTAAATGCACCGTCGCCGACGATCCTTTGGGCTGCGTCGCCCGCGGAACGCATATGGCCTTTAAAGTCAGAGACAAGCTCCGCAACGGTTTTGAAAAGGTCTCGGTTTCGCGAATCTGAATATTTGTGGAAAAATATGCCAATAATCCTCCCGAAATCTATTCGGGAGGATATTTTATGAAAAAATTCACATTAGCCGTGATACTGGCGATGATAATATGCACGGCGGCGAGCATATTCGGCAACGCCCGCGAGGTTGAGGCCGTTACCGACAAGCTGATAAGGATACACGTTATAGCCAATTCCGACAGCGAGGCCGACCAATCGCTGAAGCTGAAAGTCCGCGACGGGATAAACGCCGCCGTTTCGGAGCTGACTTCGAGCTGCGCTTCAAAGGAGGAGGCTATGGAGTCGCTCAGAAGCAGTCTTGACGGTCTGCGCGCAGTCGCGGAAAAAACCGTTGCCGAAAACGGCTTTGACTGCAAGGTGAGCTGCACGCTCGGGCGGGAGGAATTTGACGAGCGAAGATATGATGATTTCGTCCTGCCTGCGGGGGAATACGATTCGCTATGCATAAGGCTCGGCGAGGCCGCAGGAAAAAACTGGTGGTGCGTGTGCTACCCCTCGATATGCGTGGGAGCGGCGATGTCGGTGGAGGAGTGCGGGGCGTTCGACAGCGGCGAGCTGCTGATCATAAAGGAGCCCGAAAAGGTGCGATACAAGTTATGGTGCTTTGAAGCGATAAGAAAGCTCAGGAAGTTCTTTGCGGATTGAGTACGTTTTTTTGTACGCGTTGGTGTTACGCGGAAAAATATGTTTGACATAGAGGCGCCCTTGTGGTAAAATTTTCGTAGAAAAGGAGGCGCGCAGAATGTTGAGAATCTTCCTCGGCGAGAATCGCGGCGAAAAGCTTCACCGCTGTGCCGCCGATATGAAAGAGCGTCTGAAAAACGGCGGGAGAATCATCGCCGTAGTGCCGGATCAGTTTTCTTTTGCCTTTGACAAAGAGCTCTACGCCGAACTCGGTGCCAAAGACTTCAACAGGGTAACGGTGCTAAGCTTTCGGCGGCTCTCCGAGTCGCTCATAGAGCGCTTCGGCACCCGCGAAGGCGCACTTGTCTCGGGCAGCGAGCGAATGATACTTATATGGCTCGCCGTAAGAAAAGTAAGAGCCGAAAAGCAGCTTCGGCATCTCGAAAGAGCCTCCGAAAAGCCCGCGTTCTGTATGGATATGTCGCTTCTTGCCGACCGTTTCCGCCGCGCGGGAATATTGCCGGAGGACCTTTCAAATGCCTCCGAAAAGCTCGGCGGAGCTCTTAAAGACAAGCTTTTCGACGTTTCTCTGATATACGGCGCCTATCTCGGGCTTTTAAAGGAGCGCTCACAGAGGGACGAGAGCTCGGTGATGCTTGAGGGTGCCCGAATCGCCGAAGAAAACGGTTGTTTTGCCGGCTCCGACGTTTATATCGACAGCTTCGACAGCTTCTCACCCGACGAGCTCTTAATTCTTCGCGCCGCGATAAAGGACGCCCGCAGCGTAACGGTGGATCTCGGCATGCCGTTTTCGCCGAAGCGCTCGGCGGTCTCGCCGTTTTTGCACTGCGAGGCCACGCAAAAGACCCTTACCGACCTTGCGGCTTCGCTGAATGTAGGCGTTGAGTTTCTGAACTGTGAGAAAAACAAGACCGATAACGCCGTGCTTGCGGGAGTCGGCGGCTGCATTTACGCGCCGATACATAATAAGCTTTTAAACGACGGCAGCGTGAGCATAGTCAGGGCAGAGAATATGCATGAAGAGGCGGAATATGTCGCCGCGCAGATACGCAGGCTCGTTGTTTCGGAGGGATACAGGTTCAACGACATCGCCGTTATCACCCACGACATCGACGGTTACTCCGGAGTGCTCGAAGCGGCATTTGAGCGCTACGGCATAACCGCTTTTATCGACAGGCCGCAGCCTGCTTCGGGAATGACGCTCGTTCTGTTTGCGCTCGACGCTCTCGATGCCGCGTCAACGCGCAGTCCCGACACCGACAGGATTATGAAATACGTCCGCTCGCCGTTTTCTCCGCTCACGCAGGAGGAGGTCTCGCTGCTGTGGGACTACTGCGTTAAATGGAACGTTGACGGCGAAATGTGGAACAGCGATTTTACCGCCGCCGACGACAGCCTTGAGGCGATAAATTCCGCCAGGGTCAAGACCGTAGAGCCGCTTAAAAAGCTCCACGAAGCCGCGCAGTCGGCGACAGCAAAAGATATTGCAGAGGCTTTCTGCGCGTTTTTAAAGGAGACAGGCCTTGCCGAGCGCGCGTATAAGGTCATAGAAGACTGCGCCGACGATTCCCTCAAGCTCGAGACGGCGCGTCTGTTTAAGCAGCTCTGGAACGCCGTTATGTCTGCCGTGAGCGACATATACCTCACTGCCGGCGGCGAAAAACTGACTCTCCGCGCTTTTTCCGACCTCCTTCGGCTGATGCTTATGCAGACCTCCGTCGCCAGCCCTCCGCAGAAGCTGGACAGCGTTACCGTTGCCGACGTTGAGCGCTCGATAATCTCCGAGCCGAAGGCGGCGTTTGTCATAGGCCTTGCCGAGGGTCTCTTCCCTGCAGAGGCAAAAAAGAACGGCCTGTTTTCGGGGCGCGACCTTTGCGAGCTCGAATCGGTGGGGGTGTGCTTCGACATAACTCCCGAAGCTCGGATAAACGCCGAGAGGTTCGATTGCTACAAGGCGCTGACCGCGCCCTCGGAGCGGCTTTATCTGAGCTTTTCGGGCTCCGACCTAAGAGGAAACGAGCTCAGGCCGTCGAGGTTCATAAGAAGGATATCGCAGTTCTGCGGGGCGGAGACGAAAAACGCGGCCTCGCTCGGAACGGCGCTGTATGCCTCTACTCCCGCGGCGGCTTATTATACGATGGCGGTGTCGCGAAACTGTTCGCCCGAAGAAAAGGCCGCAATATACGGCGCTCTTTCCGAAATTCCCGAATACCGCGAAAAACTTTCGCGCCTCGAACGCCTTTCCGACGGCAGACACAGCCTAAGCCCCGATATTTCCCGCAGGCTTTTCGCCTCGAACGACATAAACGTGACCGCATCGAGGATAGACGTCTATAACCGCTGTGCGTTTGAATATTTCTGCAAATACGGTCTTAAGGCGGAGCCCGTCAGACCCGTGGCGGTAGACCCTGCCAACCGCGGCACGGTCATGCACTTTCTATTCGAGAGCGTTCTCGAATACTTCGGCGAGGGATTTTCCGAGGCCTCCGACGATGAGATAACCGCGCTCGTTCAAAAGCTCCTTGCCGAATTTTCCGAAAGAGAGCTTGGCGGCGACTTCGGAAAGAGCGCGAAGTTCCGCGCCGACTACAGCCGCCTCGGCGACGCCGCGCTCGAGATCCTGTTTAATATGCGAGAGGAATTCAAGGTGTCGAAATTCAGGCCTGTGAGGTTTGAATACGACCTTTCGCGTGAAAACGGCGAGAGCGTGCTCACGGTGCCGCTCGGCAGGGGGATAAGCGTAAAGATACGCGGCATAGTCGATAGGATAGACACCTATACCGCCGAAGAGGGCAGGACGTATATACGCGTGGTCGATTACAAGACCGGCAGCAAGAAATTCTGTTTTGAAGACATCTACAACGGCATAAATCTGCAGCTTCTGCTTTATATGCTCGCCCTCACGGAGGGCAGCGACGCCGATTTTAAAGACTGTATCCCGAGCGGGATACTCTATATGCGCGCGGGATTCTTGGAGTGTAAAGACGATTTCGACCCGCTCGACGACGGCCAGAGAACGCGTCTTAAGCGCGCCGCGGAGCAGCTTCGGCGCAACGGGCTTATCGTCGGGATAGACGAGGCCGTTGAGGCTATGGATGTTACTTTCGGCGGGCAGTATGTCCCCGTGAAGAAAAAGAGCGGCGGGGACTACACCGCTTCTTCCGAGCTCATCAGCCCCGAGAGCTTCAGGCTACTTGAGGAGTTCTCAAAGCGCAAGGTCGAGGAATTCGGCCGTGATCTTCTTAACGGCAGGATAGACGCCGTCCCCGCCGGAGACGACGCCGATCACCTGAGCTGTGCCAACTGCGAATATTTCTCGGTGTGCGACCGCAGAAAATATATGATGAAGATAATAGACGGCGGCGACGCCGAAAAGCTCAAAGCGATGATAGGCGAAGGAGGCGGGGAAGATGCATAGCTGGACTGACGAACAGCTTGAGGCGATAAATTCGTTCGGCACGCCGGTGATAGTTTCCGCAGCGGCCGGCAGCGGAAAGACCGCCGTCCTCGTTGAGCGCACGATACGTCTTTTGAGCGACAAAAGCCTCAACATTCCCGCGGACAGGCTGCTTGCCGTAACGTTTACCAACGACGCCGCCTCGCAGATGTCTCAGAAGCTCTCGCAGGCCATAGACGAGCTTGCGGAAGCGGAGCCGGAAAACGAATGGATACAGCGTCAGCAGGCGCTTTTGAGGCTCAGCGAGATAACAACGATAAATTCGTTCTGCTTCAACCTCGTTAAAGACAACCTATCGGAGACGGATTTTCAGAGCGGACTGCGTATTCTCGAAGAAAACGAGGCCGCCATGCTTACCGACAGGGCGCTTACCGCCGTTATGGAGCGCGAATATGCCGAGCGTCCAAAAGAGACCGAGGAGCTGATATCGCTTTTCTGCCGTGAAAACGACGCCTCGCTGCGAAGAATGATATTGCAGCTCTACAGGTTCCTGCGCTCGCTCCCGTTTGCCGACGTGTGGGCGGAAAACGCCGTAAAAGCTTTAAGAGACGGCAGCCTGACGCGCGAAGTCTTTAAAGAGCTCGACCTAAGAGCCGCGGAAACCCTCTCGCTGATAGAAAATGCCGTTGAGAGGCTCGAAAGCTGCGCCGAGAGCCTTGAATATCACTCCGGCGCAAAGGCGGTATTCCTTGAAAACTGCGCCCTTGCGCGGCAGACCGTAAGCCTGATATCGGGTTCGGAACGCGCGCAGATCCCGCAGCTCGCTTCAAACATCGGCTGGAAGATCAATCGCTCAAGGCAGACAAAGGCCGAAAAAGAGTGCTGCTCCGAGCTCGAAGAGGGAATGTATATTTCGGCAAAAAGCTGCTATGAGCATTTAAAAGACCTGTTTGCGGAGCTCTCGCAGATATACATATACACCGAGGAGCAGACCGATGCCGACGCTGAAACGACTGCAGTATACTTTTCGGAGCTCGTGAGGCTCTGCCGGCTTCTTGACGCCGAGGCGCACCGCCTCAAAGTCGAGCGCAACGCCGTCGATTTTGCCGACACCGAGCTTATGAGCGTAAAACTTCTCGCAAGCTGCGGCAGCGACGGAAAGATAGTGAGAACGCCGCTTGCCGAGGAGATAGTGCGTTCGAAGCGCTATAAGGTCATACTGATCGACGAATTTCAGGACGTGAACGACCTTCAGGAAGTTATATTCAAAGCGATTTCGGAGAGCGAAAACACCGCCGAGATAGGCTCGAACGTTTTCGCCGTCGGCGACGTAAAGCAGGCGATATACCGCTTCAGGCTCGCCGACCCCCGCATATTTATGCGAACGAGGGCGCAGGGAAAATCGCCGGAAAGTCCTGTCAGGGAGATACTCCTGCGACGCAATTTCAGGAGCCGCGGCGGAGTGCTGAAATTCTGCAACTACGTCTTCGGGGCGCTTATGTCGGAGCGCGTCGGCGAGACCGACTATACCGACGAAGAGGCGCTCGTTCGCGGCGCTGACTTCGATGCTCCCGACTCACCGACGGAGATAATTGCGATAAACAGCGACGGGCTTGACGCTTCTTCGCTTGAATTTACCGCCATCGCCCGCCGTATAAGGCAGCTTATCGACGAAAAGACCCCCGTGAAAGACGGAAGCTGCGTAAGGCCCTGCCGACCGTCGGATTTCTGCGTGCTCAGCCGCAACAACATCGCGGGCTCCGAAATATCCGAAATTTTCGCTTCTGAGGGCTTAAAGGTGCTTTCGAGCGACACCTCGGGCTATCTCAAATCGCGGGAAATTTCGCTTCTTTTAAATCTTTTGTCGCTTATCTCCGACCCGATGCAGGACATTCCGCTGATATCGGTAATGCTCTCGCCGATATTCGGCTTTTCCGACGACGACGTCGCCGAGCTGCGCCTGTTCTCAAAGACCGACAGGCTCTATAAAGTTATGCTCGCCGTATCTGCGGGAGAATATCCCGCCGATGAAAGCCTTCGTCTTAAGTGCGCCGGAGCGTCCGCGCTCCTAAAAAAACTCGCCGTTTACGCCTCAGGGCTCACTCTTACAAGGCTTATCCGGAAGATATACGATATAACCGACATTTTTGCCGCGGCCTCTGCCTACGAAGACGGCGCGCAGAAATGCGCCAACCTCTACCTGCTTCTTGAATATGCAAGGAGCTTTGAGCAGTCTTCCGCCGAGGGCATAGCGGGATTTTTGCGGTATATCGACTACATTTCCAAGAGCGGCGGCGACTTCGAGCAGGCGCTCACCGTTACCGAGCCGGAGGACTCCGTGGTGATAAAAACGATACACCGCTCAAAGGGCCTTGAATATCCGTTCGTGTTTTTATGCCGCACCTCAAAAAAGTTCAACCGCAGCGACCTTAACGGACTTTTGCAGCTCAACAGCGAGAAGGGCGTTGGGCTCGGGTTCCTGGACTATTCCACCCTCACAAAGCGCCGCACGGCAATTTGGGAGCATATCCGCCGCTCCAACGCCGAGGAGCTTCTTTCGGAGGAACTCAGGCTTTTATATGTCGCGCTGACGCGTGCAAAAGAGCGGCTCTTTATAGTCCTCGACCTGAACGAAAAGGCCTTAAAGCGCGCTAGCGAGCTCTCGTTTGAGATAGACGGCTACAGAGTTCCGCCTGCAGTCACGCGAAAGGCTGCCTGCCTTTCCGACTGGCTTCTGGCGGCCCTTATGAAGCACCCCGACTTCGGAGTGCTCCGCAGCCGCCTCGACCCGTCTATATACACCGACAGCGGCGATATCCTGCCCGACATCGCGGTTACTTCGCTGCCGCCGGCTTCAAACGCTTCGGCGGCTCCTGCGCCCGAAAGCGCCGCTCTGCCCGACGGAGAGCTCTCGGCATATCTTGCCGAAAGTTTTGCCGCCGTAACCGACAGCATACTCACCCAAAGCGAGGCAAAGCTGACCGTCACGGAAGTCGTCAAGGAGGACGCACTCAACTTCTTCCCGCAGGTGCCGAGCCTCGGCGAATCGCTCGAGGAGATATCCGCCGCCCGCAGAGGCACCATAACCCACCGCTTTATGCAGTTCTGCAACTTTGACATCGCGAGCCGAGATATCGAGAGCGAGATAGAGCGGCTTACTCTGCAAAACGTTTTTTCCCCGCGTGAGGCCTCCGTTATAGACCGCAGGGCGGTGCGCCGATTCTTTGAGAGCGACGTTTACAAAAGGCTCAGCTGCAGTTTGAGCGTTCTTCGGGAGAAGCAGTTTATAGTCAGGTTCGACGACATAAAGGTAGACGGCAGCCTGCGCGAAAGATACGGCAGCACCGACGGAATGTTGCAGGGCATCGCCGACTGCCTGTTTAAAGAGGAAGACGGCTATGTGCTCGTAGACTACAAGACCGACAGGGTGAGCAGTCCACTCGAACTTGCCGAAAAATATAAAGGTCAGCTCGAACTTTATAAGGCAGCGTTCGACGTATTGCTCGATAAGCCCGTAAAATCGAGCTTTATCTATTCTTTCCGCCTCGGCGAGGGGATAGAGCTGAAAGCGTAAAAAAATTTTCCGAAACCCCTTGACAAAGGCAAACGGGGAGTATATAATATTCGGGTAAAGAAAGCAGAAGCGTTCGCGTTCTCACCTCAAGCCTGTTGCGAAGAGGTCAATATCCCGATTTCCCGCCGTGTCGGCTTATGCCGATCAGTGTGTATTTTTGGAGCGTGAACCGAAAGGCTTGCGCTCTTTAATTTTATCTTAACTTTGGAGGTGTTGCGCCATAGCCACCATGGAGCATCAGATCAATGAAGAAATCCGCGACGCGCAGGTGCGAGTCATCGACGCCGACGGCAGCCAGCTCGGTATCATTTCCTCAAAAGAAGCCCTCAATATAGCGGCTTCCAAGGATATGGACCTTGTTAAGATCGCGCCGAACGCGACCCCGCCCGTATGCAAAATCATGGACTATGCGAAGTATTGCTTTGAGCAGTCCAAGCGCGAAAGGCAGGCCCGCAAGAATCAGAAGACCGTTGAAGTCAAAGAGATCCAGATGACCTCAAAGATCGGCGCCAACGATTTCAATACAAAGGTCAATCAGGCAATAAAGTTCCTCAAAGGCGGAGACAAGGTAAAGGTATGCATAAGGCTCCAGTTCCGCAAGGGGGCTGCGCTCCATTCCGAGCTCAGCAGTCAGCTTCTTGACCAGTTCAAAGATGCCGTGGCTGAATACGGCGTATTCGACAAGCCAAGTAAGGTAGAGGGCAGATTTATAGTTTTGTTCGTCTCGCCCAAAAAACAGTGATCATTTATTTAGGAGGATACAAAAATGGCAAAAATCAAGGTAAAAACCCATTCCGGCACCAAGAAGCGCTTTTCTTTCACAGGAACCGGCAAGGTAAAGTTCCAGCACGCCTATAAGAGACACCGCCTCGTCTCGAAAGACCATAAGGCCAAGAGACTCGCAAGAGGCACCGCTTATGCTTCGTCAGCCAATATCGAAGCGCTCAGAAAAACGATCCCTTACAAATAATTCACGGGTCGTAAGGAAAATTAAAACATCAAATAACGGAGGTAACAAATTATGGCTCGTGTTAAGGGAGCAATGATGACTCGCAAGAGAAGGAACAAGACCTTAAAGCTCGCCAAGGGCTACTGGGGTTCAAAGTCGAAGCATTTCAAGATGGCCAAGCAGGCCGTTATGAAATCCGGCAACTACGCATATATCGGCAGAAAGCAGAAAAAGCGCGAATTCCGTCAGCTTTGGATAGCGAGAATTTCCGCCGCCGCCAAGATGAACGGCATAAACTACTCCACCCTTATGAACGGTCTTAAGAAAGCCGGCGTAACTCTCAACAGAAAGATGCTTTCCGAAATAGCGATAAGCGATCCCGCAGGGTTCACCGCGATAGTCGAAAAGGCAAAGGCGGCTCTCAACTAAGCCCCTTATAAAACACGCTCCTCACGCGGGCGTGTTTTCTAATTATCCGAAGCTTTCAAGGTGGTAATAACATTGATACAAAGCCGCGACAATCCGAAAATAAAGCTCTATGCCCGCCTGCGCGATAAAAAGCAGGCGCGGGCCGAAGATGGGCTTTTTGTGCTCGAAGGCGCAAGGATAATTTCCGACGCCCTTAAAGAAGGCGTCGGGCTCAAGTCGGCGTTTTACACGGCTTCTGCGGCGGAAAAATATCCCGAAGCCGTCGGTTCGCTTATTTCCGCCTTGGGAGAACGCGCCGAGGAGATATCGGAGGAGGTATCGCAAAAGCTCTGCGGCACCTCGGCTCCGCAGGGGATATACGCCATTGCCCCGAGGCTTGACAAAACTCCGCCTTTGGATAAAATAGTAGACGGAGGAAAATACCTTATCCTGAATTCGCTTCAGGACCCCGGCAACGTCGGCACGATAATCCGTGCGGCCGACGCCGTGGGGATTTCCGGCCTATATCTCTGCGGCTCCTGCGACATATATAATCCCAAGCTCGTTCGCTCGACTATGGGCTCGCTTTTCAGGATGCCGCTGACCGACAGACTATCTTTCGTCGAAGTGATAGGCATTTTCAGAGCGTCGGGAGTGCCCGTTTACGCCTCGGTCGTCGATAAAAACGCGGACAGCCTCAGAGACTTTGTTTTTCCGAAGAGCTGCGCTGCGGTGATAGGCAACGAGGGAAACGGACTCTCCGAAGAGGACGCAGCGCTCTGCGACGGAAGAATAACCATAAAGATGAGCGGCACAATAGAATCGCTCAATGCAGCGGCCGCTGCGGCGATATTCCTTTGGGAGCTCTGCAAATAACATAAAAGGGGAGTTGTTCATATGCAGTACAGCGGCAGGCAGTATTGGCTCTGGCTCACGCTCGCCTTCGGGCCGGCGAACCCGCGAAAGTGGAACGCGCTTTCGCATTACGGCTCCGTTGCCGAGGCCTATGAGCGAATATCCTCTTCCGACGCCTCGAAGATACTCCCGCAGGACGCAAAAACCGTCGCTTCGGCGGATATGAGCAAGGTGCAAAAGCTTGAAGAGCTCTGCGACGGCAGGGGAATAAAAATATGCTGTTACGGCGACCCCGATTATCCGAAGAGGCTCAAGGAGATCTACAATCCGCCGTCGGTGCTGTTTTATTTCGGAGATATCTCCGGGATAGACGGCAACATCGTTATAACCGCAGTCGGTACGAAGAACCCGAGCGAATATTCCGTAGATGTCGCGCGCAGGCTTATAACCGACCTCGCCTCAAACGGAGTCGGGATAGCAAGCGGCTTCACGGTCGGACTCGATTCTGTTGCCCATTCGGCGGCGCTGAAAGCGGGAGGCATAACCTATGCCGTGCTGCCATGCGGGCTTCTGTGCGACTATCCCAAAGAAAACCTTGAATCAAGGCCGATAATTGCCTCGCACGGCGCTCTTATAAGCGAATATTTCCCCGGCGACGGCGTTACGTCACTCGGCTTCAGGGCGCGCAACAGAGTGCTTTCCGGAATCGGTCTCGGAACGCTCGTACTGCAGGCGGGTTCAAAGAGCGGAGCTTTGAGCACGGCGTCGTTTGCGCTCTCGCAGGGAAGAGACATTTTCTGCGTCCCTCCCCACGAGCTCTTTAACGACTCTTATGCGGGAGTCGCTGGGCTTATCCGCGACGGCGCAATTCCGGTTTTCGACAGCGGCGACATTCTCGGAGAATATACCGAAGGATACAGGCATAATCTTCAAACAAAGCCGCTCTATAAGAAATCCGCAAAGAAGCCCTCAAACGAAAAGCCGCCGAAAATTCAGTCCGAAGACGAAAAGCCCGAGCAGGAGCTTTTGGAGATAACGGAGGATTCCGAGGCATATGGGCTTGAGGGCACAAAGAAGCGTATATACGAATACATACGCGAGCACGGGGAGACGCATCTCGACCAGCTCGCGGTGGGAATAGGGGACGTGTTCGAGATAGAGGCCTTTTTGACCGAGCTCGAGCTCGACGGGCTTATCCGCTCGCTCCCCGGAAACAGATTCAGCGTTTAAGGCAAAGTCACAGCAATATCAAGAGGTAAGAAATGTCAGACTTAATTATTTTGGAGTCACCTTCAAAGATCCACACCGTTCAGAGCACGCTCGGCAGAGGCTATAAGGTCGTTGCGTGCATAGGCCACGTAAGAGACCTTCCCAAGTCAAAGCTCGCTGTAGATATAGAGCACGGCTTTAAACCAACCTATGTCGATATAAAGGGCAAAGAGAAGATAATAGAGGATATACGCAAGCTTGCCGACAAATCGGAGCACGTATATTTCGCGACCGACCCCGACCGCGAGGGAGAAGCCATATCCTGGCACCTTGCCACGATACTCGGCTTTGATATGAACGAAAAGAACAGGGTCACATTCAACGAGATAACAAAAACGGGCGTAGAGGCCGGAATGAAGTCTCCCCGCACGATAGATATGAATATAGTGAACGCACAGCAGGCGCGCCGCATACTCGACAGGATAGTGGGCTATAAGCTTTCGCCTTTTCTCTGGAAAAAGGTGAGGCGGGGCCTTTCTGCCGGAAGAGTGCAGTCGGCTGCGGTGCGAATGATAGTAGACCGTGAGAACGAAATAAGGGCTTTCGTTCCGCAGGAATACTGGAGCATAGAGGCAAAGCTTACGGCTGCGTCGTCAAAAAAGGCGTTTACCGCCAAGCTCTCGACGGTTGACGGCAAAAAAGCCGACCTTAAAACCAAAGAAGAGACCGACGCCGTTCTTGGCAGGCTCGAAGGCGCCGAATTCAGGGTCGCGTCGGTCAAAAAGGGGACGCGCCTGCGCTCTCCTGCGGCTCCCTTCTCGACCTCCACGCTTTTGCAGGACGCAGCGCAGCGTCTCGGCTGGCAGGCAAGAAGAACTATGAACGTAGCTCAGGAGCTCTACGAGGGCGTTGACGTCGAGGGTATAGGCGCTATGGGTCTTATCACCTATATGAGGACCGACTCGCTCAGGATCTCCGACGAGGCAAGAGCCGCCGCAAAGGAATTTATCGAAAGCTCCTACGGCAGCGGATACGTCCCCGAAAAGCCGAGGGTATACCGCGCCGGCGGCGCCAACGTCCAGGACGCTCACGAGGCAATAAGACCGACTATGCCGTCGCTGACGCCGGACGCCGCAAAGTCATCGCTCAGCGCCGATCAATATAAGCTGTATAAGCTGATATGGGCAAGATTTCTTGCCAGCCAGATGTCGGACTGCGTGCTCGACACCACAGCCGCAGCCATAGAGGCAAACGGCTGCGTGTTCAGAACGTCGGGATTCTCTGTAAAGTTTGACGGCTTTACAGTTCTGTATGAGGAGCAGAACGACGACGATGAAGAGAACAACGCTCTTCCGAAGCTTGAAAAAGGCGACGTTCTCAATGTGAAATCCGTCGGAGGTATCCAGCACTTCACCCAGCCTCCGGCAAGATACACCGAAGCCACGCTGATAAAAGCCTTCAAGGAGTACGGCATAGCGCGTCCTTCTACCTATGCCTCCACGATCACAACGATAATCTCCCGCGCCTACGTTGAGCGCGACGGCAGGCAGCTCAAGCCGACTTCGCTCGGCGAAGTCACGACCGAGCTTATGAAAGAGCACTTTGAGGACATAGTTGACCTCGGATTTACCGCCGAAATGGAGAACGATCTCGATAAAATAGAGCTCGGCGAAAAAAACTGGGTAGACGTTCTCTCGGGCTTCTACAACGGCTTCGACAGGACCTTAAAGCAGGCCGAGGTTGATATGGAGGGCAAGCGCGTAAAAGTCCCCGATGAGGCCACCGACGAGATCTGCGAGCTCTGCGGCAAACCCATGGTCATAAAGCTCGGCAGATACGGAAAATTCCTCGCGTGCACAGGCTTCCCCGAGTGCAAGAACACAAAGCGTCTCGTGCAGGAGACTCCCGGAAAGTGCCCGATATGCGGCAAGAGGATAATCCAGAGAAAAACGCGAAAGGCAAAGAAATACTTCGGCTGCGAAGACAATCCGACATGTAAATTCATGACCTGGGACACTCCGACGGCTGAAGTCTGCCCCAACTGCGGCTCCACGCTCTTTAACAAGGGCGGCGCGCACGGAAAGCTCGTCTGCCACAAAGATGGCTGCGGCTACGAAAAGGAGCTGAAATGACGGAAGTAAAGGTCATCGGAGCGGGACTCGCGGGCTGTGAGGCATCTTGGCGTCTCGCCGAAAGCGGGATAAACGTCCTGCTTTACGAGATGAAACCAAAAAAGTTCACTCCGGCGCATAAATACAAGGGACTCAGCGAGCTCGTCTGTTCAAACTCCCTCAAGGCCGAACGCCTCTGTTCGGCGGCGGGGCTCCTTAAAGAAGAGATGCGCCGCCTCGGTTCGCTCTCGATGCAGGCCGCAGAAGTTTCGCGCGTGCCGGCAGGTGGAGCTCTTGCCGTGAACCGCGAGCAATTCTCCGACTTCATCACCGAAAAGATCCGCTCCCACCCGCTCATAAAGGTAATTGAGGGCGAGGTCACCGATATTCCGGAAGGATACGTTATAATCGCAACCGGGCCGCTGACCTCCGAGGCGCTTTCAAAGAGCATCAACTCGCTTGTAGGCTCGGAATATCTCTATTTTCACGACGCCGCCGCTCCTATCGTCACCGCCGAGAGCCTCGACAGAAGCCTTGTTTTCGGCGCTTCGCGCTACGGCCGCGGCGGTGAGGACTACCTCAACTGCCCGATGAACAAAGAGGAATACCTCGCATTTTACAACGAGCTCATCAACGCTGAGACCGCGCCTCTCCACGATTTTGACGAGGCGGGGAACTATAAAGTTTATGAAGGCTGTATGCCGATAGAGGCGCTTGCCAAGCGCGGTGAGGACTGCATGCGCTTCGGGCCGCTAAAGCCCGTCGGTCTTACCGACCCGAGGACGGGCCGCCGCCCCTACGCGGTCGTACAGCTCAGGCTTGAAAACACCGCGGGAACACTTTATAACCTCGTGGGATTCCAGACAAACCTGAAATTCGGCGAGCAAAAGCGCGTTTTCTCGATGATACCCGGCCTTCGCGACGCCGAGTTTATGCGGTACGGCGTTATGCACAGAAACACCTACCTCAACTCGCCCGAGCTGCTGGACAGGCACTTCTGCCTGAAAAGCGACCCGAGGATATACTTCGCGGGGCAGATAACGGGAGTAGAGGGCTACATCGAGTCGGCCGCAAGCGGAATTTACGCCGCTTTGAGCCTTGCAAGGCGTCTTAAAGGCGAGAGCGAGATAACGCTCCCCGAGGATACGATGCTCGGAGCGCTCGCAAAATACGTCGAGACGGGATCCCCCTCGGGATTCCAGCCGATGGGCGCAAATATGGGGATACTGCCCGAGCTCCCTGAAAAAATAAGAGGCAAGCAGGAAAAATATGAGGCGCTTGCAAGGCGTTCGCTCGAAAGCCTTGAAGCCGCACTGACAGGAGGTATGTGACATGAGGATAATCGTTGACGGCTTCGGCGGAGACAATGCGCCGCTCGAAGTCTTGAAGGGCTGTGCTATGGCGGTGGACGGCCTCGGAGTGGATATTACCGTCGTCGGAGACGAGGCAAAGCTCCGCGAGTGTGCCGAATCAAACGGCATAGATATCTCCCGACTTTCGCTGAAACACGCCGCCACCGTAATGGACGTCTGCTGCGAGCCCACAAAGATACTTAAAGAATATTCCGATTCCTCTATGGCTGTTGGCCTTAAGATGCTTGCCGACGGCGAGGGCGACGCTTTTCTTTCCGCAGGCTCCACAGGAGCACTCGTGGTTGGCTCGACCTTTATCGTAAAGAGGATAAAGGGGATAAAGCGCGTGGCGCTCGCTACGCTCATTCCCACGCTCCGATCCAACACGCTCTTGCTCGACGTCGGCGCCAATGCCGACTGCCGTCCCGAAATGCTCACGCAGTTTGCCGTGATGGGCTCGGCCTATATGACCCGTTTTATGGACATAAAGGAGCCGACTGTCGCTCTTGCCAACATCGGTGCGGAGCCCACAAAGGGCAGAGACCTCGAGACCGAAAGTTATAAGCTTCTTGAGACCGCGCCGGTGAAATTCATCGGAAATGTCGAGGGGCGCGACATTCCGCTTGGGGCTGCAGACGTCGTTGTTGCAGACGGCTTCTCGGGAAATCTTATCCTCAAAACCGTCGAGGGTATGGGAAAGTTCTTCTCGACCACGCTGAAAGAGATGCTCTCGGGCGGATTGGGCGCAAAGCTCGGCGCGCTTATGCTTCTTAAAAAGATAAACGCCTTCAAAAAGAAAATGGACTACACTGAGCACGGCGGAGCACCGCTCCTCGGCACGCAAAAGCCGGTAATAAAGGCTCACGGCTCGTCAAATGCCAAGGCGTTTTACAACGCCGTCCGTCAGGCGAAGATATGTGTTGAAAACGACCTTGTTTCGGAGATAACCAAGGGCATCGACGAGCTCAGGACATCAAGCGATGAGCCGTAAAGAATTTTTACTTTACACACAGGAGGTTGTATGGACAAGCTCGAAGAATTTGAAAAGATAATAGACTACCGTTTTAAAGACCGCGGGCTTCTGTTTGAGGCGCTGTCGCACTCCTCCTTTGCCAACGAATCGAAGCACCGCTTCCGCTCCAACGAAAGGCTGGAGTTTTTAGGCGATTCGGTGCTATCGATAGTCGTTTCGGACTACTTATTCGAAAACTACACCGATATTCCCGAGGGCGAGCTCACCAAGACCCGCGCAACGCTTGTCTGCGAAAAGGCGCTTCACCAGTTCGGCTCGCAGATAGACCTCGGAAACTACATCATGCTCGGCAAAGGCGAAGAGCTTGCCGGCGGACGCGAGCGCCCGTCGATAATCGCCGATGCATTTGAGGCGGTTATAGCGGCTATATATCTTGACGGCGGAATGGACGCCGCCCGCAGGCATATCCTGCGCTTTATGCCCGAAGACGTTATGGGAGCCGTCGCCGAGGCTTATGACGACTACAAGACGATTTTGCAGGAGATAATCCAGAAAAACCCCGAAGAGCACGTTGAATACAGGCTCGTAGGCGAGTCGGGGCCCGACCACAACAAGTCGTTTACGGTCAGGGTGATGCTCAATTCCAACGTGATAGGCGAGGGGACTGCGCACAGCAAAAAGTCCGCCGAACAGCTCGCCGCAAAAGAGGCGCTCCGCCTGATGGGCTGGGAGAAGAAATGAGCGGGCGAGCTTCGGTGGCGATATTCGTGCCGCACGTCGGATGCCCGCACAGGTGCAGCTTCTGCGACCAGAGAGCCATAACCGGCTCGCAGAGCGTTCCGCACGCGCAGGACGTTTTAAGCGCCTGCGAGCGCGCCGTTGAGTGCGGTGCTGACCTCAAAAACACCGAGATCGCCTTTTTCGGCGGGAGCTTTACCGCCGTCCCGAGGGAATATATGCTTGAGCTGCTCGAGGCGGCAAAGATATATGTAAAAAAGGGCTTTCGCGGGATTCGTCTTTCTACCCGACCCGATGCCATTGACTCCGAAGTGCTCGGGATACTCAAAGACTACGGCGTTACTTCGATAGAACTCGGCGCGCAGTCGATGTCCGACGAAGTGCTTATGCTGAACGAGCGCGGGCACACTGCAGAAGACGTTGTGAGAGCTTCAAGCCTTGTAAAGGAATATGGCTTTACACTTGGCCTGCAGATGATGGTCGGGCTTTACGGCTCGACTCCGGATACCGACATATACACGGCCGAACGTCTGATAGCGCTCAAGCCCTCGGAGGCGCGAATCTATCCGACTGTGATACTCAAAAACACCCGCCTCGGGGAGCTTTTCCTCAAAGGAGAGTACCGCCCGTACGACTTAGACGGCGCAGTTGCGCTATGTGCGCGGCTTCTCGATATGTTTGAGAGCGCGGGGATATCGGTGATAAAACTCGGGCTACATTCCTCTCAAGACGTCGAGAAGGACATGCTCGGCGGGCTCTATCACCCCGCTTTTCGGGAGCTCTGCGAGAGCCTTCGCTATCGGAACGAAATGGAGAGGCTCATAGGCGATGACAAGCAAGTTGCCTTTACAGTGCCGCCGAAGGAGCTTTCAAAGGTGCTCGGACAGAAAAGATCGAATATAGAATATTTTCGCTCGAAGGGCGTTGAGGTGAGGGTGATCCCCGACCCGAACGCCTCGGAGCATCGTATAAAACGACAAACGGAGGACGACTAAGTGTATCTGAAATCGCTTGAACTTCACGGCTTCAAGTCTTTTCCCGACAAGGTAACGCTTGAATTCGGCAAGGGGCTGACGGCTGTTGTCGGGCCGAACGGCAGCGGAAAATCGAATATAGGCGACGCCGTGCGCTGGGTCCTGGGCGAGCAGTCATCAAAAACTCTGCGCGGCGGCAAGATGGAGGACGTGATCTTCGGCGGAACGCAGCAGCGCAAGCCCGTCGGCTTTGCCTCGGTCACGCTGAACATCGTAAACGATGACCGCACCCTTTCCGTAGACTCCGATACAGTGAGCGTTACCCGCAAACTTTACCGCAACGGCGACAGCGAATATCTTATAAACGGCAGCCCAGTGAGGCTCAAAGACGTTGTCGAGCTGTTTATGGACACCGGCCTCGGTCGGGACGGCTACTCGATAATCGGACAGGGCCGCGTGGCCGACATTGTGGGAAGCAAGTCGGGCGAGCGCAGGGAAATATTTGAAGAAGCCGCCGGAATATCGAAATTCCGATATAAAAAGGCGGAGTCGGAGCGCAGGCTCGCCGCTGCCGAAGACAACATTTTAAGGCTGAAAGACATCATTTCCGAGCTTGAGGGCAGGGTCGAGCCGTTAAGAGTGCAGTCCGAAAAGGCGAAAAAATACCTCGTTCTGGCCGACTCGCGGCGCTCGCTCGAAATAGCCGTGTGGACTCACAGGCTCAACGAATTAAGAGGCGTGATCGACGGTCTTGAGGACAGGCTGCTCGCTTCAAATGCCGAATATGAACACCTCGACAACGAGATAGAAGATCTTGACGAGCAGATATCGAACCTTTCGCAGAAGCGTCAGCAGTGCAGCGCAGCCGCAGAGGATTACCGCACGAGGATATCGGAGCTTGAAAAATTAAGCGCTGACGCCGCGGCCGATATCGCCGTGTTTAAAAACAATATCCACCATTACACCGAGCAGATAAAAGAGAATGAGCAGCGCAAGGCGGAGCTTTCGCTCGGCGACGCAAAGCTTGAGGAAAAAATCTCCGAAAAGCGCGCGGAGATCATAAGGATAGAAAGCGAAAAAGCCGAGCTTGAAGCGCAGATAGCGGAGCTCTCCGATAAGCTCTCGACCCTTTCTATTGAAGCGGACGAATTTGAGCGCTCGCTTTCCGGCAGGAATGAAGAGCTCAACAAACTTTACATCAAAAAGTCGGAGCTGAGCTTTTCGCTCGCCAATGCCGACGCCACGCGCATAGGGCTTGAGCAGTCGGCTGCCGAAAGCCGCGAAGCGGTTTTGCAGGGAAAAACGGAGACTTTGAGCGCTGAAGACGAGCTCAAAGCCGTAGAAAAAGGGATTGCGGAGGCCGAGGAGGCCGTAAAGGAGCACACCAACCGATTAAACGGCTTCCAGATGCTCTATAATAAAAAGAGCGAGCAGCTTAAAGCCCTCACCGACGAATGTAACTCCTCCGACCTTGATATAAGAAACCTCAGGCAGCGCAGGCAGATGCTTTTAGACCTCGAAAACTCTATGGAGGGCTTTGCAGGCAGCGTCAGGCAGATTGTAAAGGCGGGCAGGAGCGGTCAGCTAAGGGGCGTAAAAGGAACGGTCGCGCAGCTGATATCCGTTGAGCAGAAATACAGCCTCGCCATCGAGACCGCTCTCGGCGGCGCGTTGCAGAACATAGTTGTTGACAATGAAGACACCGCCAAGCGCGGCATAAAGATACTGAAAGAAACCAACGGCGGCCGCGCTACATTCCTGCCTATAACCTCAGTAAAGGGAAACACCCTTACAGAAAAAAATCTTGATATGCAGGAGGGCTATATTGCCCTTGCGAGCGAGCTTGTGAACTGCGAGCCGGAGTATAATGGGATTGTAACTTCCCTGCTCGGCAGAATAGTTATCGCCGAGGACATCGACCTTGCCTCCAATATCGCGAAGAAATTCGGCTACAGGTTCAGGATAATTACCCTCGACGGCCAGGTGATCAACGCCGGCGGCTCGTTCACCGGAGGAAGCTCGCAGCGCTCTTCGGGAGTTCTTTCAAGAAAGAACGAGATAAGATCAATAGATTCCCGCCTCGAAAAGCTCTCGGCATCTTACGGGAACGTAAAGCGCCGCCTCGAATCGCTCACCGCCGAGACCGAAAAGCTCGGGTTCGACCTTGAGGGCGAGCGGGATATGATATCTCGTGCCGAGACGGAAAAAGTCCGCCTTGAGGGCGAAAAGGGTCGCATATCGGCTTTAAAAGAGCAGTATGAGCTCAGGATGGCCGAGCTTGAAAAGAATATATCTTCTTCGGAAGAGCGCATAGCGGCGCTCATCGCGCAAAAGGCTCTTGACGCCGAGGAGCTTAAAAAGTGCGCCGAGAATATAGCTTCGCTCGAAAGCGAGCTTTCGGCCGCGCAGGCAAAGAGCGGCGAAACAAAGGACGTGAGAGAAAAGCTCTCATCCGACATCTACGAGATGAGACTGAAGCTTTCTGAGCTCGCAAAGGATATACGTTCCTGCGAAGAATCCATTGAGCAGACCGAGCAGAGCATTAAAAACTCAGCAGAGGAGTCGAAGCGCTTCGACGAAAAAACCGCCGAGCTCAACGCCCTTATAGACGGCGAGAACGTAAAGATCGACGAGCGCGGCCGCGAGGCCGAAGAAGCGAAGCAGACCGCCGCTTCCCTAAGAGACAGGATCAGGGAGGAAAACGAGCGCGGGCTCGAATACGAGCGCCGCACGCAGGAGCTCAGAGATATCCAGCGCACGAAGTCGCAGGAAAAGGAGACCGTTTCTGCCGAGATCTCCCGCGTGACCGAGCGCTGCGACAACGTCAAAAAAGAAAGCGAAAGCATGGTGCTGCAGCTTCAGGAATCCTATTCGCTCACCGTTGCCGAAGCCGCCGAGCAGGCCGAGGATATCGAAGACATCGCCGAGGCCCAGAAGCGTCTAAACGAGATAAAGGGCAAGATACGCGCTCTCGGCTCGGTGAACACCGACGCCATCGACGAGTATAAAGAGGTCAAGGAAAGATACGAGTTCCTTTCGGGGCAGCTGAACGACGTTACGCAGTCCAAAGACGAGCTCGAAAAGCTTATTGCCAGCCTCACAAAGAGCATGCGCGAGATATTCACCGAAAGCTTCAATAAGATAAACGAGAACTTCAAGACTACGTTTGTAGAGCTCTTCGGCGGAGGACGGGCCGAGCTCATTCTCTCCGACCCTGACAACGTTCTTGAGTCGGGGATAGAGATAAACGTCGCTCCTCCCGGAAAGGTGATAAAGAATCTTTCGCTGCTCTCGGGCGGCGAGCAGGCGTTTGTGGCCATAGCCATATATTTCGCGATACTTAAGCTGCGGCCGTCGCCGTTCTGTATACTCGACGAGATAGAGGCTGCGCTTGACGACGTGAACGTAACCCGATATGCGCAGTATCTTCACAATTTCACCGGTACTACGCAGTTTATACTTATAACCCACCGCAGAGGAACTATGGAGGAAGCCGACGTTTTGTACGGCGTGACTATGCAGGAAAAGGGCGTTTCCAAGCTTTTGAGAATGGACATAAGCGAAGTCGGAAATGCCGACGCCGAGTAAGGAGATACAATGGGATTTTTTGAAAAACTTAAACAGGGGTTAAAAAAGACGAAAAACGGCCTGATAGGCGGGATAAACTCGCTGCTCTCGGGTTCGGAGATAAACGACGATTTTTACGATGAGCTCGAAGAAACGCTTATCCTCTCGGATATCGGCGCGAAGACTTCGGAGGACATCGTTTCGGGGCTGCGCCAAAGGGTAAAGGAGCAAAAGCTCTCGACTCCCGACGAAGTCCGCGCGGCGCTGAAAGAAATGATAAGAGAGATGCTCGGCGAGGACACCCCGCTCGACCTTTCAACGGTGCCGTCGGTGATACTCGTTATAGGTGTTAACGGCGTGGGAAAGACCACCGCTATAGGAAAGCTCTCAAACCAGCTGAAGCAGGAGGGCAAGCGGGTGCTCGTGGCCGCGGCGGATACTTTCAGGGCGGCGGCGATAGAGCAGCTCAACGTCTGGACCGACCGCGCCGGCGTTGAGATCATCAAGCACAACGAGGGTTCCGATCCGGCATCGGTGGTGTATGACGCCCTCGACGCCGCAAAGTCGCGCAGCGCCGACGTTGTTATCATCGACACGGCGGGAAGGCTTCACAATAAGTCGAATCTTATGAACGAGCTTGCGAAGATATCGAGGATAGTTCACCAAAAGGCCGAGGGCTGCGCTTTGGAGGTCCTCATCGCGCTCGACGCCACCACCGGCCAGAACGCCGTGAACCAAGCAAGAGCCTTTAACGACGCCGCCGACATCACCGGTATCATACTAACAAA
Organism: uncultured Clostridia bacterium; assembly: GCA_947631535.1. GTDB lineage: Bacteria > Bacillota > Clostridia > Oscillospirales > Ruminococcaceae > Faeciplasma. The sequence continues at coordinate 56,932 of CANRLU010000002.1, forward strand.
GCTCGACAGCTCCGCAAAGGGCGGCATAGTAATTTCTATCGCCAACGAGCTGAAGGTTCCGGTAAAGCTTGTGTCGGTAGGCGAGAAGATAGACGACTTGCAGCCCTTCTCGGCGCAGGATTTTGTAGACGCTCTGTTTGAAAACGACGACCGTGAGGAATAATTATGACTAAAATGATACTTGCAAGCTCTAATCCGCATAAGCTTCGGGAATTCCGCGAAATTTTGGAGCCGCTCGGCTGCGAGGTGATATCTCAGAAAGACGCCGGCATAGACATCGAGCCGGAGGAAAACGGCACTACCTTTGCGGAAAACTCCGCGATAAAGGCGAGAGCGATATATGACATCGCAAAATGCGCCGTTATCGCCGACGACAGCGGCCTTGAGGTCGATGCGCTCGGCGGCGAGCCGGGAGTTTACTCCGCCCGCTACGGCGGCACCCGCGACGACATAGCACACAACGACCTCGTTATCAAGAAACTCGAGGGCATTCCGGACGAAAAGCGTACGGCAAGGTTCGTCTGCGCGATAACATATATCGACGCAAACGGGAACGAATCCCGCTTTCTCGGAAAATTCGAGGGCTGGATAGGCTACGAAATGAGAGGGGAGCACGGCTTCGGCTACGACCCGATATTTATGGTCGGCGATATAAGCTCGGCCGAGATGTCTCCAGAGGAGAAAAACGCCGTGAGTCACCGCGGAAAGGCGCTCAGGCTTCTCGCCGATTACATCAACAGGACAAATTCGGAGGATTAAAATGCTCACATCAAAGCAAAGATCATATTTAAAATCCGTCTCCGCTAATCTCGAGCCGGCGTTTCAGGTCGGAAAGGGCGGAGTATCGAAAGAACAGGCGGAGGGGATATCGAAATATCTCACCGCTCACGAGCTCGTGAAGATAAAGGTGCTCGACAATTCGATGTATACTGCCGACGAGGCCGCTCGCGAGCTCGCCTCGCTCACCGATGCCGAGGTAGTCATCGTGATCGGCTCAAAGGCTGTACTGTTCCGCCCGAATCCCGAAAAGCCTGCGGTAAGCCAAAATCTTTAAAAGCAATATATCAGGAAAAGAGGTCTTTATATTGACCGACCCGAGGATGCCCGAAATGAAAGACTTTCTGAAAGAAAATCTTTCGGAAAAAAGATATATCCACAGCTTAAACGTCGCCGATGCTGCAAGGCGCCTTGCCGAAATCAACGGCGCCGACGCCGATAAATGTTATCTTGCGGGCCTGCTTCACGATATCTGCAAGGAGCTTTCAAAGCAGGAGCAGCTCGAGCTGGTAATGCGCTCGGAGTTTGAGGTCTCAAAGATAGAACTCGGCGCACCGAAGACCCACCATGCGATAGCGGGAGCCGTCTTCGTAAAGGAAAAATACGGCATCGCCGACCGCGATATCCTCTCGCCGATACGCTGGCACACCGTCGGAAAGGGCGGAATGACGCTCTATGAGCAGATAATCTATATGGCCGACCTTATTTCCGACGACCGCGACTACGGCGACATCGAAAGGATAAGAAGCATAACTTATGGTGACCTTAAGCGCGGGCTGTATGAAGCCTTTAAATGGATGATACAGGAAAATCTTGAAAAATGCAGGCTTATACCTCAGTCTACATACGACGCGTATAACGAATATACGGCGATAGAGATATCGAGGTTTAAAGACAGATAGCAGGAGATTCGGGAAGCAGCGTCCCGACGGGCGTTGATATGAAAAAATCGGGATATGCTTTCACGATAATCACTTTCTGCTTTATAAGCGCGGCGGTAACTCTTGCCATACTCGGCAGCGCCGCAAGGGCCGCAAAGCTGCGGGTAGCCTCGCAGTATAACGAGCCCGACTATATAAGATATATCTCCGAGGGCTACGGGTTCGACACCGTAAGCACCAAAAAGAACTATCTTATAACCGTCACCGACGGCGAGCTGCCCGTGAGGGTGCACCTGCTGACGGTGGACGAGGACAAAAACACAGTTGATATCCTCGATATACCGCCCGACACATATATCATCGCAGACGGTTATTTCGGTCTCCTGCGCGACGCTTTTGCAACGCCGGTCTACACGCAGATAGTCAGCCGCGTGCTCTGCCTTGATATCAGCGGCTCCGCGAGCTTCAGCGCCGAAACGCTCGGCGATATGGCGCATCTCCTTGAAGTGAAGCTTAAGCTCCCCAAGAGCATATACCGCTCCGGCGAGCTCGATATTACCCGTGAAATCGGTGAAAAGATAGCTCTTGACGGCTTCAGCTATTCCGGAGGAGATGCCGAGGCGGTGAAGCTTTACCGAAAGCTTCTGGCAGGGATATTCTCCGAGATGAGCAGTCGGGGCTCGCTCGAAAGCTTTTCTCTGCTTATGAATCTCATAGTCAACAGGTTCGACACCGATATGACCGTTGAGGATATCATCGCGGCGGTGAATTCGGTAAAAGATGTAAAGCTGAGAAAGGTCAGCATATGGATCGCCGTAGGGAGTCGGGCAAAATTCGGCGAAAAAAATATATGGGCGCTCGACGCTGAGGGTATGGCAGAGCTTTTGAACTCCGTCTTCAGAGTTAAGGGGATAGAAGTCCCCAAGGAAAGCCTGAGTATCCCCGCGATGCCCGTAGGTGAATTTATTTACGAAGATCTGCCTGTAAAGGCAACTGATATACCGGACTGACAAAAAGGAGGAAAAAATTATGACACAACTTGAAAAGCTCTCGACCATCGTCAAGGCTCTCGATTCAAAGAGTGCGCAGGACATCAAGGTGATAAGGATAGGCGACCTCACCATTGTGGCCGACTACTTCGTCATTGCCAACGGCACCTCGACCACCCATACTCGCGGTCTTGTTGACGAAGTTGATTTCAGAATGGGCGAAAAGGGCGTGAACGTTGACCACATAGAGGGCGTTGACGGCGCGAGCTGGATAGCTATGGACTACGGCGACATAGTTGTGCACGTCTTCTACCGCGACGTCAGAGAGCAATATAACCTCGAAAAGCTCTGGAGCGACGGCGAAGCTGTTGACATTGCGACTTTATTGTGATAAAATAATCGCACTGCGAAATTTTATCGCTGTCAGATATTAAAATACCGTCCGATTTTTATTTTCACAAAAAGGAATGATTCAAATGAAATACGATTTTTCCGCCGTTGAAGCCAAATGGCAGAAGTATTGGGAGGATAACAAGACCTTTGAGGTGGATATCGACCGCTCAAAGCCGAAATACTACGCTCTGGTGGAGTTTCCCTATCCCTCCGGCGCTGGTATGCACGTCGGGCACATAAAGGCCTATACCGGCCTTGAGGCTCTCTCCCGCAAAAAGCGCCTTGAGGGTTATAACGTCCTCTTCCCGATGGGTTTCGACGCCTTCGGCCTCCCTGCCGAGAACTACGCCATAAAGACCGGCGTACACCCGAGGGTATCTACCGACCACAACATCGCCCACTTCTCGGAGCAGATGAAAAAGGTGGGCTACAGCTTCGACTGGTCCCGCGTTGTAGATACCTCCGACGAAAACTACTATAAATGGACTCAGTGGATATTCCTGAAGATGTTTGAAAACGGCCTTGTTTTCAGGGATACCGCGCTCGTCAACTACTGCCCGAGCTGCAAGGTCGTGCTCTCAAACGAGGATTCGCAGGGCGGCAAGTGCGACGTCTGCCACAGCGATATCGTGCAGATGTCAAAAGAGGTATGGTACTTAAGGATAACCGAATACTGCGAAAAGCTCCTTGAGGGTCTTAACGAGGTGGATTATCTTCCCTACGTGAAGACTCAGCAGGAAAACTGGATAGGAAAATCCACCGGCGCTTTCGTAAACTTCGAGCTCAAGGGTTCGAGCGAAAAGCTTCGCATATATACCACCCGTCCCGACACTCTTTACGGCGTCACCTTTATGGTAATCGCCCCCGAGCACCCGATAATCGACCGCAGCGCAGGCGTTATAAAGAACCTCGACGAGGTAAAGGCCTACAGGGCGGAGTGCGCCAAGAAAACCGAATTTGAGCGCACCCAGCTCGTAAAGGACAAGACCGGCGTTAAGCTCGACGGCTTAAGCGCCGTAAACCCCGTGAACGGCAAGGAGATCCCGATTTATATTTCGGACTACGTTATGATGGGCTACGGCACCGGCGCGATTATGGCCGTTCCCGCGCATGACCAGCGCGACTGGGAGTTTGCGAAGAAATTCGGAATAGATATAATCGAGGTCATCAAGGGCGGAGACATCGAAAAGGAAGCCTACACCGGCGACGGCGAAATGGTCAACTCCGGCGTCCTCAACGGTCTCACCAACAAGAAGGACTCCATCGAAAAAATGCTTGAATTCCTCACGGAAAAGGGCATCGGCGAAAAGGGCGTTCAGTATAAGATGAAGGACTGGGCGTTCAACCGTCAGCGCTACTGGGGCGAGCCTATCCCGATCGTCCACTGTCCTCACTGTGGAATGGTCGCCGTTCCCTACGACGAGCTTCCGCTCAAGCTGCCGAACGTTGAAAACTTCGAGCCCGGCACCGACGGTCAGAGCCCACTCGCAAGGATAGAGAGCTTTGTAAACTGCAAATGTCCGAAGTGCGGCCGCGATGCCAAGCGCGAGACCGATACCATGCCGCAGTGGGCCGGTTCTTCGTGGTATTATCTTAGGTATGTTGACCCGCACAATTCCGAGGCGTTCGCCTCAAAAGAGGCTATGGAATACTGGCTGCCGGTAGACTGGTATAACGGCGGCAACGAGCACGTCACCCGCCATATGATCTATTCGAGATTCTGGCACCGCTTCCTCTACGACATCGGCGAGGTCCCCACTCCCGAGCCCTATATGAAGCGCACCTGCCAGGGGCTCATACTCGGTCCCGACGGCGACAAGATGTCGAAATCGAAGGGCAACGTAGTCGACCCGCTCGACGTTATAAACATCTACGGCGCCGACGTACTGAGGGTATACGTCCTCTTTATGGGCGACTACGAAAAGGCCGCGCCCTGGTCGGAATCCGGCGTTACGGGCTGCAAGCGCTTCCTCGAAAGGGTCTGGGGTCTTCAGGACATTATGACCGACGCTGAAAGTTACCGCCCCGAGTTCGTCGCTAAGATGCATAAGGCGATAAAGAAGGTAACTCTCGATATCGACTCGATGAAATATAACACCGCCATCGCCGCGCTTATGACTCTTATCAACGATTTCTATGCGAGCGGAAGCGTCACCCGCGCGGAGCTCAGAGACTTCTGCATACTCCTTTATCCGTTTGCGCCCCATATTACCGAAGAGATCTACGAGGCTCAGAGATTCGGCGGATATCTCCATAACGCCGAGTGGGCTAAATACGACGACGCTCTCTGCCGCGAAGACGAAGTCGAGGTAGCCGTCCAGGTCAACGGAAAGATCAGGGAGAAGCTCATGGTAAGCGCCGACGCCTCTCAGGACGAGGTCATCGAAGCCGCAAAATCGCTCGAAAGAATAGCCTCGGAAATCGCCGGAAAGCAGATAGTAAAGGCGATTTACGTCAAGGGAAGGCTCGTCAATATTGTCATGAAGTAAAAAACGCAAGAATTTTGCTTTTGGGTATTGACTTATCGGGCATAAAGGATTATAATTATACAGTACATTGTGATGTGATGTAAAATACCTTCGCCCTCAGGCGGCAAAGGGAGGGAACAGTAAATGGCAGAAGTTCGTGTCGGCAAAAATGAGTCTTTGGATACGGCTCTTAAGCGTTTTAAGAGATCCTGCGCCAGAGACGGCATCATTGCCGAAGTTCGCAAGCGCGAGCAGTACGAAAAGCCTTCGGTAAGGCGCAAGAAAAAGTCGGAAGCTGCTCGTAAGCGCAAGTACTAATTTAACAGTGCAATATAAAACGAAAGCGGGCAGAGAATCTCTGTTCGCTTCGGTTTTTATTGCGGTAACGGAGGCGGTATTTTGCTTCATAAGCCGGACTATGTTTTTGATTCTATAGCCGATATTTCGCCCGACTTCTTTGAAAAAGATGGCATAGAGGCGCTTATCTTGGACCTCGACAACACCCTCACGACACATAACAACCCCGTTCCCGACGCCGTAAGGCTGAAATGGTTTGAAGATATGA
>CANRLU010000003.1 GCA_947631535.1 uncultured Clostridia bacterium
GCGTCGCGGGTGCCGCTTCTGCCCTCGAAGTTGCGGTTGAAGGTGCGAAGCGAAATTCCCTTTGAATTCGGCGACTGCCCCATACCTATGCAGGGACCGCAGGCGGATTCGAGTATTCTCGCGCCGGCGTCTATCATTTTGGTGAGAGCACCGTTCTGCGATATCATCGAGAGCACCTGCTTCGAGCCGGGGGCTATAGCGAGCGACACCGAGGGGCACACCGTTTTGCCGTCGAGGATATATGCAACTTTCATCATATCCACAAATGAGGAATTGGTGCAGGAGCCTATGCAGCACTGGTCTATCTTCATTCCTGCGAGCTCGCGGACGGGCTTTACGTTGTCGGGCGAATGGGGACAGGCAGCGAGCGGTTCAAGCTCGGATAGGTCTATAACGAGCTCCTTATCGTAAACGGCGTCGGGGTCTGCCGAGAGGGGAGTATAAACGTCCTCTCTGCCCTGCGCCCCGAGGAATTCGAGAGTGCGCTCGTCGCTCGGGAAGATAGAGGTAGTTGCGCCGAGCTCGGCTCCCATATTCGTTATCGTGGCTCTTTCGGGGACCGAAAGCGTTTTCACGCCCTCGCCGGTGTATTCAACGATATATCCGACTCCGCCCTTAACGCTCAGCCTGCGCAATACTTCAAGTATAACGTCTTTGGCCGAGACCCAAGGCGAGAGTTTTCCCTTAAGTTCGACTTTAATTATCTTCGGGTAGGTGATATAATAGGCGCCTCCGCCCATAGCCACGGCGACGTCGAGACCGCCTGCTCCTATAGCTATCATTCCGAGGCCTCCGCCGGTGGGAGTGTGGCTGTCGGACCCTATAAGGGTCTTGCCGGGCGCGCCGAAGCGCTCAAGGTGGACCTGATGGCAGATGTCGTTGCCGGGGCGGGAAAAGCTTATCCCGTGCTTTTTGGCAACAGAGCCTATAAAGCGGTGGTCGTCGGCGTTCTCAAAGCCCGACTGGAGGGTGTTGTGGTCTATGTAAGCAACGCTCTTTTCGGTCTTGACGCGGGGTACTCCCATAGCCACGTATTCTATATATGCCATAGTGCCGGTGGCGTCCTGCGTGAGAGTCTGATCCATACGGATTGCAATTTGCTCTCCCTTTTTGAATTCGCCGTCAACAAGGTGCGCCTTTAAAATTTTTTCGGCAAGTGTCAGTCCCATAATTATAACCTCCATATCTAAGTCGGAAATTTCTTTTTTCCATACAATATATAGTATTATATCAAAAGGCGATTGTCAAGCGTTAAACGGTTTTAACTCCAATGATTCCGAAATCTCACAATAAAAATGAAATTTTTTGTATATTTTCCTGCAAAACAGTCAGATTCGTTCTTGACGGCGGGAACTATTTGTGCTATAATATAAAAAGCTGCGAATAATCGGCCCGAGCGGTGATAAACTAACCCCGAAAACTTTTTGAGGGGCTAATTTATGGATAACTATGATCTGAACGAGACCGTGGGAGAAGTTACCGAGGAGCAGAGCGAGGAATCGGAGAAATACCGCGACGTTGCCATTCCCAACGCACGGCATCTTATCCACTGTCTTTCGGTGATAGGGCAGATAGAGGGGCATTATATTCTCCCTCCGCAGAACAAGACCACAAAATACGAGCATATAATGCCTGCGCTCGTGGCGATAGAGCAGGATTCTTCGATAGAAGGGCTCATAATAATAATCAACACCGTCGGCGGAGACGTTGAGGCGGGGCTCGCGCTTGCCGAGCTGATTTCTTCTATGAAAACTCCCACCGTCTCGATAGTAGTCGGCGGGGGCCATTCGATAGGCGTCCCTCTTGCCGTAAGCGCAAGGCGTTCCTTTATCGTCAGGTCTGCCACGATGACCATTCACCCTGTAAGGCTCACGGGGCTCGTCCTCGGCGTCCCGCAGACTCTTTCATACTTTGAAAAGATGCAGGAGCGAATAGTCAGATTTGTGACCGACAATTCGAGGATATCTCCGGAGCGCTTTAAAGAGCTTATGCTCAAGACGGGCGAGCTCGTTATGGACGTAGGAAGCGTTCTTACCGGCGAAGACGCCGTCAAAGAGGGGATAATAGATTCCGTCGGCGGGCTGTCCGAGGCGATCGAGTGCCTTTACGGAATGATAGAGGGCAGATAGATGCTTTATACCGTGGTGAGTGAGTACGATATATTTTTCAGCCGCAGCAAAGCCCGCAATTATTTGGACATAAAGGGCGGAAAGCTTGAATATATCGGCTCGGGAAAGAATAAAAAGATAGTGGGCTTGTTTTCCACTGATCCTGCGATGTATCTGAACAAGGATTATCAGCCGGGAAAAAAGATAAGAATTTGACAACGGAGGTATTTTTATGTCGGTTTTAGACGCGATCTTTCAGGCGGTGATACAGGGGCTCACGGAGTTCCTGCCTGTATCGTCATCGGGGCACCTTTCACTTTATCAGCACTTTTCGGGCAACAGCGGCGAAGGCGCGCTTATGTTTTCCGCGCTTTTGCACCTCGGCACGCTTATAGCTGTCATAGCCGTATTCAGAAAGCGTATCCTTTCTTTGATACTTGAATTCTTTGCGATGATAAAGGACATCTTCACCGGAAAATTCTCGGTGAAAAACGCTCCGCCCGAGCGCAGGGTGATCTTTATGTTCATAATCTCCACTGCCGTGCTCATTCCGTTCTACATATTCAAGGGTTTCTTTGAGGGCTTTGCCGAGGATTCCGGCATATTTGCCGAGGGAGTATGCTTCCTTTATACCGCGGCTCTTCTGTTTATGGCCGACCTCAGCGAAAAGGGAAATAAATCTATGACCGACCTTAGGCCCCGCGACGCCGTAAGGATAGGTTTCTTCCAGGCGATAGCCCTTCTGCCGGGCGTGAGCCGCTCCGGCTCGACTATTTCCGCCGGCGTATTTTCAGGTCTCAAGCGCGACGAAGCCGTTAGCTACAGCTTTATCCTCGGGATACCCGCTATTCTCGGCGGCGGGCTTTTAGAGCTTAAAGACGGCATCTCGCAGGGCGTTCCGATAGGCGTTCTTCCCTGCATTATAGGACTTATAGTTTCCGCGGCTGTCGGATTCGGCGCAATAAAGCTCGTTCAGTGGCTTATGAATACCGATCGCTTTAAGTATTTTGCCATCTACACCGCCGTTCTCGGAGCGGTAGTAATAATCATTTCAATAGTAGAAGCTATCATCGGCAGTCCGATAGTTTTCGGAAAATAAGATTCGGGGGAAGTTGAAAATGCCGTCTAAAACAGCAAAAACGACCAAAAAATCGGCTCCTCGGAAGCGCAGACCCGAGCTTAGCGAGGCGGCTCGGCTGAGGAGAAACAGAATGTGGAGCTCCGTGATATTTATTCTCGGAGTTTTCATGCTGTTTCTTACATACATAAAAGGGCAGGCAGTATGGCTCTGGATGCACAATGCGCTCTGGGGCCTTATGGGCATTTCTGCGGTGCTTTTTGCTCCGATAACCCTCTACGTCGCAATAATGCTCGCAATGGACCGCTCTAAGAGCGCCGTTATAACAAAGGTGATACAGGGTGTGGTGCTTATGCTCCTCATAAGCCCCTGCTTTGAGATAATTTACTGCCTTTCAAACCGTCTGCCGGTATACGAGGGAGATAAGCTTTTCGGCAAGGGCGGCATCATTGACGTTCTTTACGAAAACGGAAAGATGATGAAGGGCGGCGGAGCCGTAAGTATTCTCGTCGGAGGCTCGCTCCACGCGCTCTGCGGAACAGCCGGCGCACTGATAATAATTATCCTGCTCATTGTGCTGTTCGCCATGCTCCTCACGAATATAACTCCCGTCGATATATGGCACTTCTTTGCGAAGATCTTCGGCAAGGCGGGCGACGCCATTCGCCAGAACGGCGAGGAGCGCGACCTGATTGAGGCTCAAAAAGCCGAGGAAGCCCGCAAGGCCGAAGAAAAGCGCCGAAAGGAAAAGCGGGTGGACATTGCCAAGTTCATTCCAGACAAGGACGAGCCTGCTCCTGCCGAGGAAGAGCTCCCGCAGCACCCCGTTGTTTCTCCCAAAGAGGAGCAGCCGGTATTCCGCGACATTGAGCCCGCAAAGGACAAGGATAAAGCCAAGGATAAAAAGCAGAAGTCCGACCGCAAAGGCGAAGAGCTTCCTCCCGACCCTGACGCCGCAGCCGCCGCTGCCGCGGAGATCACCAACCCCATTTATGTGAACGAGGACGGCCAAACCACGCTCATCGAGAACGACGACAGCGTGAAGTCGGCGTATGATATCCCGCCGATAGATCTTTTGAATACACCTAAAAGCTCATCTTCCGTAGAGGATATCCGCCTCGAGATTCAGCAGAATTCCGAAACTTTGGTGGAGACCCTCAAGAGCTTCGGCGTCACCACAAGGATAATTGCCACTAACCGCGGCCCATCGGTGACCCGCTATGAGCTCCAGCCCGCAGCCGGCGTAAAGGTAGCGAGGATAACCAGCCTTGCCGACGATATAGCGCTCAACCTCGCCGCAGAGGGCGTCAGGATAGAAGCGCCTATCCCCGGGAAAGCAGCCGTCGGCATAGAGCTTGCTAATAAAGTCAGGGAGACCGTATATATCCGCGAGCTCATCGACTCCGAAGAGTTCAGAAGCCAGCGTTCAAAGCTCGGCTTCCCCGTCGGAAAGAACATCGAGGGAAAGATAGTTACCGGCGACATCGCCAAGATGCCTCACCTGCTTATTGCCGGTACCACCGGCTCCGGTAAATCGGTCTTTACGAACTCGATAATTATGAGTATCCTCTATAACGCCTCGCCCGACGAGGTAAAGCTTATTCTCGTTGACCCGAAACAGGTGGAATTTCCGGTGTATAACGGCATACCACACCTCTTGATACCCGTTGTGACCGAGGCAAGAAAGGCCGCCGGAGCCCTCGGCTGGGCAGTCACCGAGATGATGAAGCGCTATAAACTGTTTTCCGACAACGGTGTTCGCGACCTCGGCGATTACAACGAATTTGTCAAGGGAAAAGAGGGCCTCAGCCCTCTCCCGAAGATAGTAATAATTGTGGACGAGCTCGCCGACCTTATGATGGCCGCCCCGAAAGAGGTCGAGGAATCAATATGCCGCATAGCCCAGCTCGCGCGAGCGGCAGGTATGCACCTTGTCATCGCAACGCAGAGCCCGCGCGTTGACATCGTTACAGGCCTTATCAAGGCGAATATACCGAGCCGCGTGGCGCTAAAGGTCTCGAATCAGGTGGATTCGAGGGTAATACTCGACGAGGGCGGCGCAGAAAAGCTCCTCGGCAACGGCGACCTGCTCTATAAGCCGGTCGGAGTGGGCAAGCCCGTGAGAATACAGGGAAGCTTTGTTGCCACGGAGGAAATACGCCGCGTTGTGGACTTCCTCAAGGCTCAGACCGCTTCGCAGTATGACGACGAAGTTGCGACTGAGATCGAAAAGCATATACCCGTGCCCAAGGGCGAGAAGCCCGCGCAGTCAGAAGAAGCTCCGCAGGACAACGGTCAGGGCGATATGATAGAAAGAGCCATCGAATGTATAGTCCGCGAAAACGTCGCCTCTACAACGTTTCTGCAGCGCAGGCTGAAGCTCGGATACGCAAGGGCCGCAAGAATTATGGACGAGCTCGAACAGATGGGAATAGTCGGCCCGGCTGACGGCTCGAAACCCAGAGAGATAAAGATGTCAAAAGAGCAGTGGCTTGAAAGAAGAGTGTCTACGGGCGGGAGCGTTCCCGCGGATATGACGGTGACGGAAGAATAATGGCGGCGTTTTCAGGAAAAAAGAGCCGTAAATGCAAAAAGCTTTACGCGCTCATAACGGCGGTTATACTTATTATCGCCGTTCTGTTGCTTTTGCACGACAACGGATATTTTGGCGAAAAACCTTCGTCGGAGATACCCAAGGGCAGTGCGCAGGTGCATTTTATAGACGTCGGCCAGGGCGACTGTGAGCTTATAATTGCCGACGACGGCAGCACTATGCTCATCGACTGCGGCGAAGCAGAATACAGTGCCGATGTGCTCAGGTATCTCGACGGCCTCGGAATAACAAGGCTCGACTATCTTTTGATAACACACCCTCATTCCGACCATATGGGCGGAATGGCGGATATAGTTTCGTCAAATATCGAGATAGGCAGAATAATAATGCCCCGCGTTGCCGACGAATATATTCCCACAACGCTGGTGTATGAGCGCCTTCTTGACGCCGTCGCCGAAAAGGGATACTCGATTTACTCGGCAAAGACCGAAAACATAGCTTTCGGCTCGGGCGAGCTGCAGCTTATAAAGGCGGATTATTCCGGCGGGAATCTTAATAACTACTCCACGGTCCTTAGGTTTACGTTCGGGGAAAATGCCTTTATCTTCTCGGGCGATGCCGAGTCGGAGATAGAAAAAGATATTCTCAGAGCGGGGTACGACCTTTCGGCAAATGTCTACAAGGCAGGTCATCACGGCAGCTCTACGTCTTCCTGTGCGGAATGGGTGGCCGCCATCGACCCTGACTACTGCGTAATAGAGTGCGGCGCGGGAAATATCTACGGGCACCCTCACAGAGAGACTCTTGAGCTGCTCTCGGATTACTGCGATGCCATACTCAGAACGGATATAAACGGAACGGTGGTTTTTACCACCGACGGAAAAGATCTTACATATGAATGTTTGGGGCAGGGATAAAAATGAAGCTTGTGATCGACAGATTTGAGGGCGAGTACGCGGTTTGCGAAGCGCCCGACCTCAGCCGTGTGAACATACCGCGAGGAGAACTCGGCGAAAATGCCCGCGAGGGCGATGTTCTGGAACTTATCGACGGCCGCTATGTTATAGACCGCGCCGCCGCCGATGAGCGCAGAAAGCGTATCCGCAAAAAGCTCGAACGACTTATGAAGGAGTGAAGACTCAATGAACGGAAATCTGTTTGCCACGCTCAGCGAGCACGTTTCGGAGTTCTCGAAAGGGCACCGCAGGATTGCCGATTTCATACTCGCGCATTACGACAAGGCCGCCTTTATGACAGCCTCAAAGCTCGGCGAGAGCGTTGGCGTGAGCGAATCGACGGTCGTCAGGTTTGCCTCCGAGCTCGGCTTTGAGGGGTATCCGGAGCTGCAAAAGGCTCTTCAGGAGGAAATGCGTACCCGCCTCACTTCCGTGCAAAGAATAGAGGTCAGCCTCGACCGCTTCGGTCAGGACGAAGTGTTCAGGAGCGTGCTTATGCACGACATCGATCGCATACGCAGCACTCTTGAGGAGACAAATCCTGCGGATTTCAGCACCGCAGTTGAAAACATCGTTTCGGCAAATCACATCTACGTAATGGGGATAAGAAGCTCGGCGTCGCTTGCTTCGTTTCTGGGATATTATTTCAGGCTTATGCTGCCGAACGTCACCGTTATCCAGACAGGCAGCAGAAGCGAGCTTTACGAGCAGCTTATGCATATGACTGAAAACGACCTTCTTATAGGGATATCTTTCCCGAGATATTCCCGTCAGACCGTTCACGCGATAAATTACGCTTACGACATCGGCGCAAAGTCGATAGCCATAACCGACAGCATCGAGTCCCCGATAGCTGCAAAGGCGAGCCTTGCGCTTCTTGCAAAAAGTGATATGGTCTCTTTTGTGGACTCGCTGGTGGCGCCGCTGAGCCTTATAAACGCGCTTATCGTGGCGGTATCGATACAGAAAAAAGACCTTGTTTCTAAAAACTTTGCTATGCTCGACAGGATCTGGGACGAATACGAAGTTTACGAAAAGAACGGCGGAGAAAAGTGAACGGCTTCGGGACGATAATTATCGGCGGAGGAGCCGCGGGCTTGTTTGCGGCGGCAAATATCCAAAGCACAAAGAGGACAGCCGTTATCGAACCGAACAGAGTCCTCGGTAGAAAGCTGAGGATAACCGGCAAGGGCCGCTGCAACCTCACCAACAACTGCCCGCAGGAAGAAGTTTTAAAAAACGTGCTTCGCAACCCGAAGTTTTTATACAGCGCCGTGACAAAATTTCCGCCAGAAAGCATTATGAGCTGGTTTGAAAGCAGGGGAGTCCCGCTGAAAACCGAGCGCGGCAGGAGGGTGTTCCCTCAAAGCGACAGAGCTGATGACATCGCAGAAGCGCTCGAAAAGGAGTGCAGGCGGCGCGGCACCGTTTTCATCAAGGCAAAGGCCGACGGGCTTATTATCCGTGACGGCGCGGCTGTCGGCGTAAAATGCGGCGAAAAAGAGTATTTTTCCGACAATGTTATTCTCGCCTGCGGAGGAAAGTCGTATCCCCGCACCGGTTCCGACGGCAGCGGATACGCGCTCGCGGAGTCGGCAGGGCACAGCGTCACAGTGCTGCAGCCGTCGCTCGTGCCGATAGAGGTCGAAGAAAGCTTTTGCGGCTCTCTCGCGGGGCTGACACTCAAAAACGTTGAACTTAAGCTTTTCGACGCCGATAGGCCCGCAAAGCCCATCTATTCGGAGCTCGGAGAAACATCTTTTACACCTTTCGGTTTGGGCGGCCCGCTCGGGATATCGGCCTCCTGCTATATTGACGCTGAAAAGCTCAGCTGTAAAGGTTATAAGCTTGTCATAGATCTCAAGCCCGGACTTACTTTTGAGCAGCTCGACACAAGGATTCAGCGCGACATAAAAGCAGCTCCCAATAAGCCTTTTGAAGCGCTTCTTGCAGGTCTGCTGCCCCGCGCGATGACGGAAGTTTTTTCCGACAGGCTCGACTTTAGCAAACCCGCATCAATAGGCAATCTGACGCGCGAGCAGCGCTTGAGCGCAGTGTCGCTTTTGAAGAATTTTTCCATCACCCCTACCGCTCTTCGGGGCTTCGACGAAGCCATCGTGACGCGCGGGGGAGTATCGGTGAAGGAGATATCTCCCGCGACTATGGAGTCAAAGCTTGTAAAGGGATTATACTTTGCAGGCGAAGTCATCGACTGCGATGCCTTTACCGGTGGGTACAATCTGACTTTGGCATTTTCTACCGCCTATGCGGCGGCTTTGGATATATCAAAAAAATCGAATTTTGAAAAGGAAGTTGAAATATGGGATTGAATTGCGCTATTGATGGGCCGAG
The DNA here is from genome assembly GCA_947631535.1 of uncultured Clostridia bacterium. Classification (GTDB taxonomy): domain Bacteria; phylum Bacillota; class Clostridia; order Oscillospirales; family Ruminococcaceae; genus Faeciplasma. The sequence continues at coordinate 9,049 of CANRLU010000003.1, forward strand.
CGGCGCCGGTAAGTCTACCATTGCAAAGGAGCTTGCCCGCAGGCTCGGGTTCGTTTATGTCGATACGGGGGCGCTCTACCGCTCGATAGGATATTACGCCGTGTCAAAGGGCGCCGACACTGCTTCGGCCGACGAGATAGTGCCCTTGCTCGGCGATATAAGCGTCGAGCTTAAATATGTTGACGGAGCGCAGCGCGTTATGCTTAACGGCGAGGACGTCTCGGACAAAATAAGGACTCCGGAGATATCAATGGCGGCTTCAAACGTCTCCGCCATTCCTGCGGTCAGGGATTTTCTTCTGAATCTTCAGCGCGACATCGCCGGTAAAAACGACATCATAATGGACGGCAGAGACATCGGAACGGTTATTCTCCCGAGCGCCGAAGTAAAGGTGTTTATGACTGCCTCCCCCGAAGAACGGGCCCGCCGCAGATATGAAGAGCTTAAGGCTAAGGGTCAGGACGTGAATTACGACGATATCCTCAGCGACATAAATCAGCGCGACTACAACGATTCCCACCGCGAAACTGCTCCGCTCAAAAAGGCCGACGACGCTATTGAACTCGACACCACTTCGATGAGCATTGACGAAGTCGTAGGTGCCATCGAAAAGCTTATTACGGCCGAGCAGCGCAAGGAATCCGCTCCGTTCAGGACTATTCCCGCCTTTCGCAGGTGGTTTTACGCTGTCCTCAGATTTATCGTTTGGATAGGCTTCTCGATAGTTTTCAATCTTAAATACGAAGGCACCGAGAACCTTCCCGAACACGGCTCAGTAATACTTGCAGGCAACCACAGGACCTGGTTCGACCCGATACTTATAGCTATCCGTGTAAAATTCATTTCGGCATATATGGCCAAGGCGGAGCTTTTTGACCACTTCCCGCTGAATGTTATCATCAAGGCGGTGCACGGCTTCCCGACAAGGCGTAACAGCGCCGACGTTTCGGCCCTAACCCGCGCGGAGAATATGATAAGAAACGGCTATAACCTCACAATCTTCCCCGAGGGCACCCGCTCGAAAGACGGAAAGATAGGCAGAGCAAAGAGCGGTGTGGCCTTTATCGCCTCAAAGTGCGGCGTGCCGGTTTATCCCGTGGGGATATCCTTTAAGAGCAAGCTGCATTTCCGCTCGAAAATTACCGTTCGCTTCGGAAAGCCGATATCTCCTGCGGAGCTGCATATAAATTCGATGTCAAAAGCCGACCTCAGGGCCGCCGGCGAGCTGATAATGTCGAATATAGCGGGGCTGGTGGACGAAGATGCCTAAGGTGACCGTAGCCAAGACCGCGGGCTTCTGCTTCGGGGTCGATAGGGCTGTAAAGCTTGCTTACGAAGCCGCAGAGCGCTACGACAACGTTCTCACTCTCGGGCCGATAATCCATAACCCCGACGTCGTGAACGACCTCGGCTCAAAGGGCGTGAGGGTAATAGAAGACCTCGACGGCGTGACCGCTGCCGATACCGTGATAATCCGCTCTCACGGCGTTGGGCCCGACGTTTACGAAAAGCTCCTTGAAATTGGCGCAAGAGTGGTTGACGCTACCTGTCCGTATGTGAAAAAGATACATCAGATAGTTTCGGAGCGCTCAAAAGCGGGGGATATTATCCTCATCGCGGGCGATAAAAACCACCCGGAAGTCAGGGGAATAGTCGGATATGCCGCAGGGAAGTGCCATGTCTTTGCCGACGCTGACGAGTTGATGAAACTTATAAGAAAAAACTGTGAAAAATTTAAAAAAAGTGTTGCAATTCTCTCACAAACCACTTATAATATTAAGCTGTGGGAGAATTGTAAATCTCTTGTAATGGATATGCCGAACGTTACGGTTTACAATACCGTTTGTGCGGCTACTTCAAAGCGGCAGTCCGAAGCTCTTGAACTTTCCTCACAAAACGATGTAATGATAATCGTCGGCGGGTGTAACAGCTCAAACACCAAAAAGCTGTATGATATATGCAGCCTTAACGCCGAGTGTCATCTCGTTGAGAATGCCGAAGGGCTGCGAGAAATTGATTTTTCCCACGTAAGATCCGCTGGGATCTCTGCCGGCGCGTCAACTCCGGCGTATATTATTAAGGAGGTACAAAATACCATGACTGAAATTCTGACAAAGGAAGAGGAGTTCAACTTCGAGGAAGCGATTGAGCAGACCTTCAAGAAAATATATACCGGAAAGAGAGTAAGCGGCATCGTCACTGCGGTCAACCCAACTGAAGTTATAGTCGATATCGGAACCAAGCAAACCGGATATATTCCTCAGTCCGAACTTTCTTCCGATCCCAATGCAAAGCCTTCCGATGTTGTATCCGTCGGCGACGAGATTGACGTTATCGTTACCAAGATCAATGACGTGGAGGGAATCGTCTACCTTTCCAAAAAGCAGGTAGACGCTCAGAAGGGCTACGACGAGATCAAAAAGGCTGCCGATGAAGGCACCACCGTTTCGGGCGTAGTTACCAATGTTATCAAGGGCGGCATTATCGTCGTCGTCGAAGGCATGAGAGTCTTCGTCCCCGCTTCCCAGACCGGCGTAAGAGCTGACGTCAGCCTCGAGACACTTTTAAAGCAGACCGTAAACCTCAAGATAATCGAGCTCAACGAGCAGCGCAAGCGCGCCGTTGGTTCCATTCGCAAGGTCGCAGCAGAGGAAAGAGCCGCAAAGCGTGCTGCGTTCTTTGAAAATGCCGTCATCGGCTCCACCGTTGAGGGCGAGGTAAAGTCTATCACCGATTACGGAGTATTCGTTGATGTCGGCGGCGTTGACGGCCTTGTAAGAAAAGCCGACCTCACCTGGGCAAGGATAAAGCACCCCTCCGATGTCGTGTCAGTGGGCGACCATATCGAGGTCACCATCAAGGATATCGACCGTGAGACCGGAAAGGTATCGCTTGTTTACAAAAAGCAGTCGGAGAACCCCTGGGATATCTTCCGCAACAACTACGAGCTCGGCCAGGTCGTGGACGCTACCATCGTTTCCATCACCAGCTTCGGAGCCTTTGCGCAGATCATTCCCGGTATCGACGGCCTTATCCATATTTCGCAGATCGCCGATCAGAGGGTCAACAATGTTGCCGATTTCCTCACCGTCGGGCAGACCGTGCAGGCTAAGATCACCGAGTGCGATTTTGAGAAAAAGCGCGTAAGCCTTTCCATCAGAGCGCTTCTGCCTTCCGCCGATGAAACCGCGGAGGCCGAAGAGGCCGATGAGGCAGAGGATACCGCCGAGACCGAACCCGCCGGGGAGTCGGCTGAATAATAACGGCAAGTCAAGCGGCAGGGGAGCATATCTCCTGCCGTTTTTGTAATTTATTAAGATTCGGTTAAAAATGGTTACAATTTCGGTTTTGCTCTTAACATTTCCGAAAAAATGTGCTATATTGATTTAAGAAGTGAAGGCCTGTTCAGAAAGGAGCGGTTTGATTGTCGAAGTTTTCGGAAAATCTTAATAATATGAAGCGCAGGGCGAGAAAAATATCCCGTCCGGTGAAGAAGACCATCGGGACTGTGGCCACGGCTTTTCTGTGCTTGTTCTTGGTGTGCGTGCTCACCGTCACGATAGTCGGCTCAGCGTTTACCGTTTATATCGTCAACCTTATGGAGGGAACGTCGGAGATAACGCTCGACAACGTCTCCTCGAGCTATACCACCTATATCTACGCTCAGGGCGACAACGGCGAATGGATAGTTTACGACCTTATGTCCAACGAGGGCGAAAAGCGTATCTGGTGCAGTCTTGAAGGTATACCGCAGCATGTTCAGGACGCCTTCGTTTATTCCGAGGACGAGCGCTTTTACAGCCACGACGGCGTTGACTTTCAGGGAATACTCTCCGCCCTGAGGGATATTGTCACCAAGGACAGCAAGCGCGGAGCTTCCACGATAACACAGCAGACGGTCAAAAACATCACCGACGACCGCGCCGACATGGACGACGGTCTTGCCGGCGTTGCAAGAAAGATTCGCGAGCTCTACCGCGCAGTTCAGCTCGAAAAGCATTACACCAAGGACGATATCCTTGAAACATATTTGAACCTCGTTCCGCTCAACAACAATATTTACGGCGTTCAGGCGGCGTCGAACTACTACTTCAACAAGGACGTGAGCGAGCTCACCCTCGGCGAGGCGGCCTGCATTGCCGCCATAACCAAGAGTCCTACCTATAATGACCCCATAGATCACCCCCAAAACAACTATGAGCGCCGCGTATATATCCTCGACGCGATGCTCGAAAACGGCGCCATTTCCTCGCAGGAGCACGACGCCGCGCTCGCCGAGGAGCTCCACCTCATAGGCAGTATGGTATACACAAAGTCGGACGACGATTCGGTTGACACTTCCGCCGTCTCTGCTTATGACAATTTTGAAAGCGTGTCCTCATATTACGTTGACGCCGTTATAAACCAGTGCGTTGACATATTTATGAGCAAATACGGCATCAGCTGGCAGGAGGCGTATCAGAAGCTCCGTTCGGGAGGATACCAGATATACACCTGCGTTGACCTCGACATTCAAAAGCAGCTTGAGGAAAAATATCTCGACTATCACAATCTCTTCGGAGAAGACGGCGACGAAGAGCTCCAGAGCGCCTGCATCTGTATGGACTACAACGGCAGAGTGCTCGGCGTTATAGGCGGCGTCGGCAAAAAGGAGAGCCCCCTCGGCCTGAACCGCGCCACGCAGTCTACCCGTCAGCCGGGCTCGTCAATAAAGCCGCTCGCTTCCTATTCTCTTGCCGTCGAAAAGGACTACATCACCTGGTCGTCGCAGTTTCTCGACGCGCCGCTTCTTATCGAAGACGCTTCTGCGGAGAACGGCTATATGGTATGGCCGGTAAACTATTCTACCTCGAGCAGCCGAGGCGCCTGGACTTACGACTACAATTTCACCTTCCAGTGCCTGCAGCGCTCGCTCAACACCACCGCAGCGCAGATAGTCGATATGCTTACTCCTGCTGCCTGCTTCGACCAGCTCTATTATAAGCTCCACCTGAGCACGCTTGCGCTCTATCAGAACGGCAGCACTGACGTTGCGCGCTCTCCGATGTCGGTCGGCGCGCTCACCAACGGCGTAAAGCTCCAGGATATGGCCGCGGCTTACCAGATCTTCGGCAACGGCGGGCTCTATTACGACTCAACGTTTATCTCAAGAATCATCGACAACACCGGCGAGGTCATCTATTCACACAGCTTTGTCGGCGAGAACGTTCTCAACGAGAGCACTGCCTACGTTATGAACAGAATGATGGAAACGGTTGTTTCAAGCTCGCGAGGCACCGGCCGCAACGCGAAGCTCGACGGAGTGGAACTAATCGCGAAAACCGGTACCACCAACGACTGGCACGACCTTTGGTTTATGGGCTGCACCCCCAACTACGTGACCGGTCTCTGGATAGGATATGACATTCCCGCGGATATAGGTACGAGCGTGAGCTCGGCGACCGTGTGGAAAAACGTCTTTAAAGACATCTGCGAGGCGGGCGAGCTCAAGACCTTCAAGGCCTCAAACAACGTCGTGCAGCGCGAATACTGCACCGAAACGGGTCTTTTGGCCGGAAGCGGCTGCACCTCGACCTCTACGGGCTTCTATAAGCGCACGAATATCCCGCCGGTATGCTCGGGCGACCATATGTATCCCGAGATCGACAAGGACAAGAAGCCGGTCATAGTCACCGACGGCGTAGATACCAACCATTACGAGGAGCTCACCGGAAACCATTACTTCTACGTCTATAATATCCTGCGTGACGGAAGCTTTTAAATTCATCTGAAAAGGAGTTTTACAATGCGGTTTTGCTGCCCCTGCCATTTCGGTCTCGAAAGCGTTTTAGCCTTTGAGCTCAGAAAAATAGGCGGAGAAAACCTTGAGGTTTCGGACGGGAGGATAAGCTTTAGCGGAGACGTTTCGCTTCTTGCTCGGGCGAATATCCGCCTTGCGACCGCCGAGAGGGTATATATCGAGCTCGGCAGCTTTAAAGCCGAGACTTTTTCGGAGCTCTTCGACGGCGTAAAGGCGCTTGAGCTCGAGGAATACATCGGTAAGACCGACGCTTTTCCGGTAAAGGGTCACAGTCTGAAATCGAAGCTTCACAGTATTCCGGATTGCCAGTCGATAATAAAAAAAGCCGCTGTTGAGCGGCTGAAAAGCGTGTATCATATCGAGCGATTCGAGGAAACGGGACCGAAGCATCAGATACAGTTCAATATTTTGAAGGATATCGTTACAGTATATCTCGACACTTCCGGCGAAGGCCTTCACAAGCGCGGCTACCGCAGGACGTCTAACGAGGCTCCCATAAAAGAGACACTTGCCGCGGGTATAGTCGATCTTGCAAGAGTAAGAAGCGGCAGCACCGTCTGCGACCCTATGTGCGGCAGCGGGACTTTTCTGATAGAATCGGCCTATAAGGCTCTCGGTATAGCTCCAGGTCTGAAGAGAAGCTTTTCCGCGGAGATGTGGGACTCAGTTCCCAAAAACATCTGGCAGGAGGAGCGAGCGTCCGCACTCGGAGACATAAGGGAAAACGACTTCAAGGCCTACGGCTTTGATATCGACGACTTTGCGGTTTCGCTGAGCCGCTCTAACTGCAAGGCGGCAGGCGTAGGCGGGAGAGTGACCGTTGAAAAGCGGGATATCGTAAAGCACGTCCCCATCGACGGCGCAATAACGATATGCAACCCGCCATACGGCGAGAGAATGTTGGAGCTTCGTCAAGCAGAAGACCTTTACAGAAAAATGGGGCAGGTTCTGCACCCGTCGAAGACTAATCCCGCCTATATCATAACCCCGCACGAGGAATTTGAAAAGCTCTTCGGCAAAAAGGCCGATAAAAAGCGCAAACTTTATAACGGCATGCTGAAATGCAACCTTTATATGTATTATCTCTGAATTATCTCGCCCCAAAGGCAGCCGTTTTCGGCGGAGGTTATGCGCACATACCCGGCCTCTCTGAAAAGCGTGTCTGTAAAGCGCTTTACCTTTACAAGCTGATATCCATCCGAATGTCCCTGATGAAAGTCGGGGGCTTTTTCTCGCTCGAATATAACCTGCTGCACGCTGCCTACGAGCGAGTTCAAAAAGGCATCTCTGCTTGCTTCCACGGCCTGCGCCATAATTGCGGCGCGCTTTGCTTTTATTTCTTCGGAAATCTGGTCGGCCCGAGCTGCCGCAGGTGTGCCGTTTCGGCGGGAATAGGGGAAGATGTGCGCGTCTGCAAAGGAGATCTCCTTTACAAACTCAAGCGACTCGCAGAAATCGGCGTCGGTCTCGCCGGGGAACCCGACCATAATGTCGGTAGTTATCGAGCAGTTCGGAAAGCGCAGCCTTAAATGCCCGACGAGCTCGCGATATCTTTCGGCGGTGTATTTTCGGCGCATTTCTTTAAGAGTTTTGCTGCACCCGCTTTGCAGAGCAAGGTGAAAATGCGGGCAGAGGCCGTGCAGCCCCGCGAGGCGGTCGATTATATCCTCCGTCAGCTCCTCGGGCTCGAGCGAGCCGAGCCGCACCCTCATAACACCGCTTTTGAGCACTGCTTCAACTGCGTCTACGATGCTGCTGCCGGTCCCTTTGCCGTAGTCCGAGAGGTTTATGCCGACAATAACTATCTCCTTGTGACCGGACTCCGCGAGCGTCTTTGCCTCTTGCACTATGGCATCAAGCGGCTTCGAGCGCGAACGCCCGCGAGCGTAGGGGATTATGCAGTAGGAGCAGAAGCGGTCGCAGCCGTCCTGGATTTTGATTATGCCGCGGGTTTTGCGGCTCCCGTGGATAAGCGCCTCGAGCGCGGGATATTCCCTCCGTGAAGGCTCTATTTCAACAGTTTTTGACCGTGTTTCAACAAAGTTTTCAACGAGCTCCGAAAGGCGCTGCTTATTTTCCGTCCCGACGGCAACATCGGCCTCTTTCACGGCTTCCGATACGTCGCCGTGAGCCTGCGGATGGCACCCGCAGAGAGCTACGACCGCCTCTGGGTTTTCTCGCCTGATCCGTCTTATGAGCTGCCGAAGCTTGATATCCGACTGCGCCGTGACGGTGCAGGTGTTTATCACACAGGCGTCGGCCGAAGCGACGGAGTCGGCAAAGGTGTGGCCGCGCCGCTCGAAATTCTGCTTTAACAGCTCGGTCTCATATTGATTTACCTTGCAACCGAAGGTGTAAAACCAAACATTCATAGTTATTCCTCACATATTTTAACTTCCGTTATGAGTATAATATCACAAAGACGAAAATTTGTAAATTGTCTGTAAATTCGCTTGACAGCTTTTTGCAAGACTGCTATACTGAAATTGAAGAAATTACATAGGGGGTATTTTTATGACCGCTGTTAAAATCAGGCTCGGCACCATAAATGACGTAAAAGACTTTGTAAACGCCGTCACGCTCTGCGACTATGAGGTTGACCTTGTTTCGGGAAGATACGCTATCGACGCAAAGTCGATAATGGGCATATTCAGCCTCGACCTTTCGAGGCCTGTGGACATGATAATCCACACCGATGAATGTGGCGAGCTTCTTTCAAAGATTGACAGGTTCGTTGAAAAGTAAGATACCGTCAAAAGCCTCTCAAACGAGAGGCTTTTATCTTTTGTAAGCTTTAGAGACCGCGCTCAATCGCCGTAATCGAAGATGTCCACAAGTTCGCCGGACGACTTGCCGTAAAGCCTGCCGTCTTCGGAATAAAAATATTCGCTGGCAGGGTCAACGTTAAAGCGGTACACGATTCTATAGATGACGTCGTATGTATAATTGCCGTCTTCGCCCTGGGATTCGTCTATCACATACTGATAGCCGCATTTTTCGGGGCTGATCTCGTCTTCGGCTATCTCCGAGATGTTTTTGCCGATATTTACCGTGAAAACGAGCGTTTCATAATCCTCATCGTTATATTCTTCGGCGGAAGATGCCAAAAACGATCCTTCGGGGTACATTTCGTCGGGAAGGTTAATCAAAAAGGCGTGAGTCGGCCCCGAAGAGGGATTTCCGAGGCAGGTGACGTCGGTTCCCTCAACGCTGTCGGCAACTGTGAGCTCCATACTGTCGCGGCTGCCGTTCCAGAAATAAGCGTCCGCAAAGGCCTTTTTAAAGGTGCGGTTGTATTCATAGTCTATGTTTTGAACGGTTACCGAGTCATAGTCGGAATAGGCGGTAAATACAAACAGCAGCAAAATGAATATCAGCACCAAAACTGCCGCGCATATAATGAGAATTTTTGCCGTCACCGCAAAAGCCACCATTGATGTCTGTGCGCTCTTTTGTTCGTTCATATTAACACTTCCTTTTTTTGAAACGTCGGGTCATTATCCGAAATACACGCCGTACCACACGAGGAAGGTATATACTGTCCAGATCTTGCGCGAGTTGTCGTATTTTCCGGCGCGGTGCTGATCCAAAAGCTCCACGAGCTTATCGGTGTTGAAGAACTTCTGCGCGCGCTCGCTTTCAAATTCCGCTCTTACCTTGTTGTAATACTCGTCTTCCTTGAGCCACACCCTTATCGGCACCGGGAAGCCGAGCTTCTTTTTATTGGCGGTAAGGGGAGGGCAGGCGGCGAGGGCAGCCTTTCTCATGGCGAATTTGGTATTTTCCTTGGTCACGCGGTATCTCTTGGGTATCCTCTCGGCGAGAGCCATAACATATCTGTCGAGGAAGGGTACTCTGAGCTCGAGCGAATTTGCCATAGACATTTTATCGGCTTTAAGCAGTATGTCTCCGGTCATCCAGAGGTTGAGGTCGAGATACTGCATTTTGGTCACGGCGTCTTTATCTGCGACCTTGTCGTAAAAAGGTTTGGTTATCTCTTTGGCGTCGGGAGCGTCGGTTTTGATTTTAAGGAGCTGCTTGCGCTCTTTTTCCGAGAAGATATATGCGTTTCCGATAAAGCGCTCCTCGAGGTCTTTTCCGCGGCGGATAAGGAAGTTGAGCCCGCGGTGGGCGGGGAGCATAGAGGCGCATTTGCCGATGCAGCGGCGTATCGGGCGGGGGATAAGGTTGTAAACGGCTACGTCGTCGGGCTCTTTATATATGTTGTAGCCTCCGAAAATCTCGTCGGCACCTTCTCCCGAGAGCACTACCTTTACCCGCTCAGAAGCGAGTTTGCACACAAAATATAGCGCCACAGCCGCAGGGTCGGCGAGCGGTTCGTCCATATGATATTGTATCTTCGGGAAGGTTCCCCAGTATTCCTTGGGCGTGATGACTTTTGATATGTTTTCCTTGCCGATATACTTTGAAAATTCCTTTGCGTAGCCTATTTCGTTGTATTTTTCGTCCTCGCCGAAGCCTACGGTAAAGGTCTTGTCAACGTTTGCGACTGCCGCAACATAGCTCGAATCAACTCCGCTCGAAAGGAAGCTGCCCACTTCAACGTCGGCGATTTTATGCGCCTCTACGGAGTCTTTAAACGTCTCGGATATCCTTTTTACCCACTCGTCGAGGTCGGGCTTTTCGTCGGCGTCAAAGTTTACGCTCCAGTAGCGCTCCGTTTTCAGCTCGCCGTCGCGATATGTGAACCAGTGAGCGGGCAGAAGCTTATAAACGCCCTTGAAAAATGTTTCCTCGCAGGGAGAATACTGGAAAGTCAGGTAGTTTTCAAGGGCGGACTCGTTGAGCTCCTTTTTGAAGTCGGGGTGCAAAAGAAAGCTCTTTATCTCGGAGCCGAAAATGAAGCTTTCGCCCATTTTTGTGTAATAGAGCGGCTTTATGCCGAAGAAGTCCCGTGCGCCGAAGAGCTCCTGCTTATTCGAGTCCCAGATCACGAACGCGAACATTCCGCGAAGCTTAGGCAGCATATCCTTGCCCCATTCCTCGTAGCCGTGAAGCAAAACTTCGGAGTCGGTATTTGTCGAGAAGCAGTGGCCGGCGTTTATAAGCTCCTCGCGGAGTTTGCGGTAATTATAGATCTCGCCGTTAAAGGTGAGAACGAGCGAGCGGTCTTCGTTATAAAGAGGTTGCGAACCGGTGGAAAGGTCGATTATCGAGAGCCTTCTGAAGCCGAGCGCAACGCCGCCGTCTATATGCCTGCCGCCCGAATCCGGCCCGCGGTGCCTTATTGCCTCCATCATTTTTTCTATGACTTCATCGGCGTTTGCTATCTTATTTGTAAAGCCTACGATTCCGCACATATGATTTATCTCCTTGTATGAAAATTTGAATTGTTTCGGTAATTTCAGAAATTATACCATATTTCAAGCTGAAATTCAATCGGATATGGTTACACAAAGGTTACAATTTATTAAAATTCGGGAATATCCTTGAAAAAAGCAGGGGATTGCTGTATAATATTATCGTGTAATAATATGATTTTGTCTGCGAAACGGAGTGGAAGCTATGAACGGGCAGGTCGGCAGAAAAAAGAAGCTTAGGGTGAGATACCGTTTGAGCATAGTGTTTTTCGGAGCCGTGCTAATATTCGGCGTGATGTTTTACCGCTATATGAAAACAGTCACGCTTGAAGACGTCCTTTCGGAAAACAGGACTATAACCGTCTTTGCTCACGGCGCACAGAACTCATCTGACGGCGAAGAGGGCTCCGATGCTGCGCTTACCGAGGGCGAGACCCAAGGCCAAGCTGCCGACAGCGGTGAGAACATAAACCCCGTGCCCGAAAGCGAGGAGCGCGACAGCACGTATCTTGACAGCTGCGCCTTTATAGGCGATTCCATAACCTACGGGCTGAGCTCATACGGCGTTGTGCCGTCGTCAAACGTTTTTGCGAGCGTTGCTATGAGCATCGCAAAAGCGGAGACCGAGAAGATAGATACTCCCTACGGCTCGGTGACTGCTATCGAGGCAGTGACCGAAATGCAGCCAGAAAACATTTATATAATGCTCGGCTCAAACGGAGCGGCGTATATGTCGGTAGCGGAAATGTATCAGAACTATCAGGCGTTTTTGAATAAGGTCAGGCTTGCCTGCCCCGATTCCGAGATATACATAATTTCCACGCCGCCGGTCACGTCAGCAAAAGAGAGCTCCGTAGAATCTCCGATCAAAAACGCCGATATCGATAGTCTCAACGAAAAGCTGCTCACATATGCCGACGACAACGGGATACACTACCTTGACCTAAATTCAGCGTTGAAAGACAGTTCGGGCTGCCTGCCGGCTGATTCGGCGGAGAACGACGGCCTGCACTTCAAATATTCCACATACGAGACTTTTATAGGATATATCCTCACACACACCGCATAAAGAGGTTTTTTGATGAAAAAGCTTATCATCGCCGTTTTGGCGCTTGTTTTACTTACCTCCTGCTCGCAGTATGCCGAGCCGGAAGTTTCGGTCGTATTTGAAAATATGCTTTCCGGTCAGGAGCTTGAAGAGATGACCCCCGCCACCGCCCAGGAAGTGGGCATACTGTTCGATTTTGATATTTCGCTCGCCGAAGAGTATTCCGTAAGCTACAGCGGCAAGGGCGGCTGCGCCGATATCCTCGCTGTATTTAAGCTTTACGACGGTGAAAACACCTCGGACGTAGCTTCCGTACTTGAAAAATACCGTGAGGACAGATATAACGATTTTCTTGGTTATGCCCCCTTTGAGGCGGAAAAAATCGAGAACGGCAGGGTTTTGACCTACGGAAGATATGTAATACTTGCGGTGCTGCCGGATATTGACGCTGCCGTATCGGCGGCAGATAAGGCATTTAAGGCATGACGGCGGCTAAACTTCGCGCATTTGCGTCATTCGTTCTTATAATATGCTCTGCGGCGCTTTTTGTCGCCTGTGCGCCGCTCGAAGCCGTTGTGGAGTTCTTTTCTGACGACGGCACGGGGCACATATTCAAAATGGCGATAGACGCCGACCCGCAGTGCCTTGACCCGCAGCTCGCCGAAGACAAAAACTCGGTGAGCATAGCCAAGAATCTTTTTGCGGGGCTTATGGCGATAGACGAAAGCGGAAAACTCGTGTGCCGCATAGCGGAGGACTATACCGTTTCGAGCGACGGCTTAAAATACACTTTTTATCTCAAAGAAGGCTATAAATGGAACGCCGTCGGGGATTTTGAAGCTCCGGTGACCGCGCAGGATTTTGTTTTCGGGTTCAGAAGGCTCTTTGACCCGAAGACCGCTTCGCCTCACGCAAAAGATTATTACTGCATATACGGCGCGGAGGCCGCCGTGAGAGGGCTTATAGGCACCGAAAGCATCGGCGTTGCCGCCCTCGACGATTATACGCTCGAGTTCACCCTCGGCTATCAGAACGCCGAGTTTTTATATCTGCTTGCCGAGCTTCCGGCGATGCCTTGCTGCGAGGAATTTTTCAATACCTCCGGAGGCAAATACGGCCTTGAAGCCGAGGCCACCTGCTCGAACGGGCCGTTTTACATCAGATACTGGCTCCACGATCCCTACGGCAAAAACAACTACGTCAGGATAAGAAGAAACCCCGGCTACAGCGAAATGAGCTATGTCAGCCCCGCGGGCGTGAACTACATCGTAACGCCCGACGCCGAGGAGAGGACTTCCGACTTTCTTGGCGGAGCAACGGAGGCCGCACTTTATGCCGTAGGCAGCGCCGCGCCGATAGACGGCAGCGAATACGTCTGCGGGTATGCAGATACCGCAGGGCTTATTTTCAACGAAAAAATAAAGGCTTTTTCCGACGCGCAGGTGCGTCAGGTATTCTCATGGGCCGTAGATCGCGAGGCGCTGAACGGATCTGCGCCGGATATACTCGTTGACGCCGGCGGAGTTGTCCCGAAAAACCCGCTCTTATCGAAAAAAGGGTATTCAAACACCGTTGACCCCGAAACCGTCGCGCCGAACAAAGCTATGGCAGAATACAAATGGAGCTTTATTCTCACCGAGGCGGAGAAATCGGAGCTCATCGGAAAAACTGTGATGATTCCCTCAGATTTCGGATACGGGGAGTACCTCTCAGAGCTCACCGACTGTTGGTATTCCGTCTTCGGGATACACTTCGGGCTTGAATTTGTGAACGCGCGCGACTATGAGTCGAGGCTTGAAAGCGGCGACTACGATATTGCGCTCATTATGCTTCATTCCGGCTCCGCTTCTCCTGCCGATTATATTGAGCCGTTCGGGGACGGAAGCCTCACGTTCAAATCCGAGGCCGCAGCGGAAGCGCTTTCGGGCAGAGGGCATTATGCCTCTATGACGCTTTTAAACTACGCCTGCTCGGAGGCCGAAAACGAGATCATATCGGAATATCATTTTATACCGATATGGCAGATACCTACCGTTATGTGCTTTGACGAAGATGCGCAGGGCCTTTGGCTCGACCCTTTTTCCGGCACCGTTTACTTTGAAAACGCAAAGAAGTTCTGAGGCAAATAAAAAAAGCCCTTATGGGCTTTCTTTATTGCATTGTTCGGAATTATGCTCTTGTGACCTTGCCGGACCTAAGGCATCTCGAGCAAACATAAACGTGGCAGGGCGTACCGTTCTTGATAACCTTGACTCTCTTTACATTAGGCTTCCAAGTCCTGTTGGTTCTCCTATGAGAGTGAGAAACCTTGATTCCGAAAGTTACACCCTTTCCGCAAACTTCACATTTAGCCATCGGGCTGCACCTCCTTTTGATTTTCATAGAATCACAAGCTATATCTTAGCAAATTTTTTTGCGAAATGCAAGTGTTTTCCGAAAAAATATTTATATATTTTCAAATCTTTCCTATATGCCTTGCTATTTTTAGAAATTTATAGTACAATAGAATAATACGGTGCGCATAAAAAGCGCCGCGATTTCTGAAAGGAGCCTTTAAATGTCATTTCTGCTGAATTATTCGGGGATAGAGCTTGTTATACTGCTCTGTATCCGCCTTCTTATCATATTTGCGATACTTCCAATACATGAATACGCCCACGGCTATGCCGCCCAAAAGCTCGGCGACAATACCGCTCTTATATCTGGCAGGCTCACTCTTAACCCGCTTGCCCACGTAGACCCGCTCGGAGCGATACTCCTTCTGCTTCTCGGATTCGGCTGGGCAAGGCCCGTCCCTGTAAACCCGCGCAATTTCAGGAACTATAAGCGCGATATGGCCATAACCGCCTTTGCGGGGCCTCTTTCCAACCTTATCTGCGCTATAGCCGCCGTTTTTGTCAATTCCGTGCTTATAGGAATATTCAACTACAGGGTGTTTTCACTCTCGGAATCTTTTTACACCGTTATCTACTTCGTTATAATCGCTTTCCAATATTTCGCGACTATAAACATCTCGCTCGCGGTCTTTAACCTTATACCCATTGAGCCTCTTGACGGTTCCCGTATTTTCAGCTATTTTCTCCCGCCGAAGGCCAACGCCTTTATCGCGCGCTACAGGCGCTACTTCTATTACGGACTGCTCATTCTGCTTATCACCGGAATACTCACGGGCCCGCTCTCTTGGGTGATAAATAGGCTTTACAACCTGTTCGGCCTTATGTTCTTCTGGGTCGATATCATATTCAGAGCGGTATTCGCAAGATGAGCTATACGGCAGTATCATACCGGCTCGACAGTTTTGAGGGTCCGCTCGACCTGCTTTTGTATCTGATATCAAAGCATAAGCTCAACATCAACGATATAAAGATATCCCTTCTTTTAGAGCAGTATCTCGAATATATCGACGGCCTTGAGGAGCAGGACTTTGAATATGCCGGCGAGTTCCTTGAGATGGCGGCAAGGCTCATTCTTATAAAAACGCTTTCGCTGCTTCCGAAGCACGAGGAGGCCAACGAGCTCAAGCAGGAGCTCCAGGGCAGGCTGATAGAATATTCTTTGTGCAAGCAGGCGGCGGCAAGGCTCAAGGAAAACTATAAGGGCGACGTGATATACGTAAAAAAGCCGTCTGAGCTCAAGATATCAAAGACATATACCCACACCCACAGCCCCGACGACCTTTTGGCGGCGTTCTTTGGGATATCGAGTCAGAAGCTCAAAAACAGTCCGGTGCAGATATCCGCTTTCAGACCTATAGTTTCAAAGAGGATAGTTTCGGTATCTTCAAAGATATTCTATGTTCTGCGCAGGCTTTACCGCAGCGGAAAATGCAGTCTTACAGACCTTTACGACGGCATGACCGACCGCTCCGAGAAAATAGCGACTTTTCTTGCCATATTGGAGCTCACGAAATCGGGCAGGGTGCTCCTTAACGACGACAATACCGAAATAACCTTTGACCCCGAAAAGCGGCGTCATAGGAAAAGTGAGGAATAAAAATGCAGCTTGAAGAAAAAATCTCCGTCATCGAAGCGATACTGTTTGCGAGCGGAGAACCAGTTGAGTTTGAAAGGCTTGCCCTCGGGGCGGGCGTTGATATATCGGACTTACATAAGCTTATACCCATTCTCAATTCAAATTACCGCGACCACGGCTCGGCGCTCGAAGTCTTAAAGCTCGAAGACTCCTATCAACTCGCCACCCGCGAGGAATTTGCGCCGTATATAAAAGCTGCGCTCGAGTCAAAGAGAACGGCCACGCTTTCGCCCGCGGCTATGGAAACTCTCACCGTGATAGCCTATAACCAGCCAGTTACCAGAAGCTTTGTTGAAGACGTGAGGGGAGTGGATTCGAGCGGAGTTATCACAAATCTCCTCGAAAAGGAGCTTATAGAAGAGGCGGGAAGGCTCGATGTTCCCGGAAAGCCGCTCACATTTAAAACCACGGCTAACTTTTTAAGGTGCTTCGGGCTGTCGTCGATAAACGACCTTCCGCCGCTTCCGAGCGACAACTCGCAGATGACTTTTGACGATGTAAATTCCGAAAATTAAGCGTTAAAACTTCGAAAATGGGGGAATGATATGATCGTGCTCTGGATAATTTTGGGCGTCCTTGCCGCATTGATCGCTATTATCGTCATTTTGCTCCATATTTCGGTTAGGGCTTATATAGAGGCCGACAATTCCCGCCTTAATATAGAGGTGAAATATCTCGGATTCAGTCTGTATAAGCTTGCGATACCCGAAAAAAAAGAAGACGCTGAAAAGCCGAAAGAAGTGCATAGCGGCGAAGCTCCCCGCGAGCAGGATAAGCCCGAAATAGAGATAACCGAGATACCCGAGGCGGCTCCCGCAAGCAGCGATGAGGCTTCCGACAAGTACGCGAAAAAAGAACCCTCCGAAGTTCAAAATGAAGATGAAGACGTTGCCGAAGAAGCTCCAAAGAGCGATAAAGATCCAAGCGAGCCCACTCTGCTTGAGAAGTTCAACGCCGTAAAAAAGTATATCCCTGCCGGAAAAAAGGCTTTCCGAAAGCTTTTGAAGCTGATAAGATTCTACGGCTTTACGCTTGAGCTTACCGTCGGCAGCGACGACCCCTATAAAGCCGGAATGAACTTCGGCAGGATAAACGCCATTGCGTATTCTGCCCTTGGGCTTTTATGCTGCCTGTTCAGCGTAAAAATTGATCACACCGACATAAAATGCGATTTTGAGAACAAAAAAGCCGACTTTTTTGCAAAGACCGCAATATATGTGAGGCCGAGCGCGCTTTTGGCTCTTGCCGTTTACGTGGGGATATATTATCTTAAAATAAGAAAAACCTTAAAAAAACTTGATACCAGCAAAAAGGAGACTGCAAATCATGAGTGAGAAAAGCACCAATCTTGAAATTTTAGTCAAGACCGCTATCGAGAAGATCAGGGATATGGTAGATACCGAGACCATAATCGGCAAACCCATCACCACTTCGAACGGAACGACGATAATACCCGTTTCTAAGGTATCCGTCGGCTTCGGCTCAGGCGGTTCTGATCTTCCCACAAAGCAGGCAAAAGACCTCTTCGGCGGCGGCGCAGGCGGCGGAGTATCCATTCAGCCGATAGCATTTATTACCATTCTGCCCGACGGAAACGTTAAGCTTTTGCAGATGACAATAAACGCCACCAAGGAGAACGCGGCTTTGGCACTCATTCCCGATATCGTCGATAAAATAACGGGGATAATATCCAAGGGAAAGACTGACAGCGCTTCTGAGGAAACCGAAGAGGAATAACGCGTATTTTTTGAGAGAGCCGGCACAGACTATCTTCCGAAAAACTTTTCGGAGGATAGTTTATGGAATATATTAAAAGAATGGTCGTCTGCCTTATATGCCTTGCGGCTATAGCGACCGTTATCTGTATAAATATAAGAGCCGACGATGTTGTGACCAACGCAAAAGCCGCGGTGCTCATTGAGCCGGAGAGCGGAAAGATACTTCACTCGAAGAATATGGACGCAAAGCTCCAGATGGCGAGCACCACCAAAATAATGACCGCGATACTCACTCTCGAGTCGGGAAACATCGACGAACCTTTTACCGTAGACAGTGATGCCATAAGGGTGGAGGGGTCGTCTATGGGTCTTTTGGAGGGCGACACCGTTACCAAACGCGCACTCTGCTACGGCATGCTTTTGCCGAGCGGCAACGACGCCGCCAATGCGGCCGCTGTAGCCGTGGCGGGAAGCGTTGAGGACTTCGTAGTGATGATGAACGAGAAGGCAAAAGAACTCGGACTTGCTTCCACTCACTTCGTAACGCCCTCGGGGCTCGACGATTTTACCGACAGTCATTATTCCACAGCATACGATATGGCGAAGCTCGCCGCGTATGCACTTAAAAACGACGTTTTCCGCGAAATATGCTCAACAAAAAGCATCAGCCTCGACCTCGGAGGCAGGAGCGTTTGGCTCGGAAATACCAACAAGCTTTTGGGAAGCTGCGAAGGCGTTTTCGGCGTAAAGACGGGCTTTACCGATAAGGCGGGAAGATGCCTTATAACCGCCTGCGAGCGCGGCGGGATAAGCCTTATATGCGTTACACTCGGCGACTCGACCGACTGGATAGATCACACCAACCTTTACGACTACGGTTTTTCTTCGCTTGAGCGGGTAGAGCTCGGCGGTGAGAGCTATAAGGTGCCGGCGGTCGGCGGGAGCGAGAGCATTATAGAACTCGAAAGCGACAAAACCGTTGCCGTTCTTGAAAAAGGCGATCGGGACAGAATAGAGAAAAAGGTCATACTGCCGCAGTTCATATATGAGCCGGCAGACGGCGAAAGCGTTTACGGGCAGGAAATATATTACCTCGACGGCGGGGTAATAGCGGTATTGGAGCTTAAACTTATAAAGGAGCCTGTGACAGCTGCCGGATAATTTGACCGAAAGGACAGAAATGGAATCGAGAATACAGAAAATAATAAGTGAAAGCGGATATTGCTCGCGCAGAAAGGCCGAGGAGCTTATAGCGGCGGGAAGAGTCAAGGTGAACGGCCGTCCCTGCCATCTCGGGGACAAGGCGGACATCTCGCGAGATATCATAAGCATCGACGGTGAAAACATATATACGCCCACGAAGCGCGAACTCGTCTATTATATGCTCAACAAGCCCCGCGGATACGTCACCACGGCTTCCGACGAGCTCGACCGCCGCTGTGTTATGGATCTTGTCGGCGACATTCCGGAGCGGGTGTTTCCCGTGGGCAGGCTCGACCGCAATTCCGAGGGACTGCTTCTTCTTACCAACGACGGTGATTTTGCCAACAGGATAATGCACCCGAGCGGGCACGTTGCAAAGTCGTACCGCGTTACGGTAAGGCCGGATATCAGCGAAGAGCAGCTTAATATGCTCGCCGGCGGAGTTGTGATAGACGGCGTGAAAACTCTGCCCGCTTCGGTATCGGTGATAACCAAGGAAGAGGGCAGGGTGGTGCTGCTTCTCACCATAAGAGAGGGCAGGAACCGCCAGATAAGAAAAATGTGCGAGGCCGTGGGGCTTGAAGTCGCAAGGCTGAAAAGAATATCCATAGGTCCGCTGCGCCTCGGAATGTTGAAGCCCGGGGAATACCGCGAGCTGACTCTGGCCGAGCTTTCGGCCATAAGAAACTGCATAAGAAAAGAGGAAGGCAAAAATGCTTCAAATCCTGAAAAAAGACGGAAATGACGGCTACGAGGATATACTTAACGATCTCGGACTATGCGGTGCCGACGGCATAAAGATATCGGAAGCCGTGAACGACGGCAGGGTGGACGGCTTCGGGATATATTCGATAACTCCGGAGCAGCTGACCGTATATAAGATCTCCTGCGGGAGCGACCTTATGCTCGCCGACGGGCTCATCAGAAGCATACTTTTTCTGGCAGCGCTTAAGGGTGTTGAAAAGGCAGTGTTTGAAAACGGCAGCGACGAGCTTCCGAGAAAGCTCTGCCTTATAAAAAGCGGCGTTGTTTTGGAGCCGATATCTGAGGTATTCGGAGGCTGCGAGGGCTGCGCTGAAAAGCAGTAAAGTGCTACATATTTGCATTTTAATCAAATCTTAATATTTTGAATATTGATTCTTAATAAATTTTGTTGTATCATCATTGGGCGGACAGTAAAATGAAAAAACTCAGCTTTCAGATCGCTTTCGGGGGGATATCCTCCGCGCTATGCATAATAATGATGTTCTCCGTAGGGCTGTTTCCGGTGCTCGTATATGTTTTCCCGATGCTTTCAAGCCTCGTTATCTTTGCCGTAAACTACGAGTGCGGGATAAAAACCGCTGCGGCGTCTTATATAAGCGTGTCGCTGCTTTCACTTATCCTCTCGCCCGATAAAGAGTCGGCGCTGCTGTTTCTGTTCTTCTTCGGCTGCTATCCGCTTTTGAGCGGATATATCGACCGCTTAAAGAGCGCTCTGTTCAGGTGGGTCGTGAGATTTGCTTTTTTCAACGCAGCCGTGGCCGCGAGCTATTTTCTGCTGATAAAGCTTTTTGTAGCAGTCGAGCTGAACGAATTCGGAAAATACACCGTTCCCGTACTGCTCGTTTCCGCAAATCTTTTGCTCGTGCTTTACGACAGAATGTTGCGCGCGATAGAGGTCGTTTATGTCCGCAAAATAAGGAAGAAACTCTTCAAAAGAAAGTAACATAAAGGTGATATAATGAATCAGAAGCAGAAAAAGGCAGTAAGAATAGGCTCCGTCGTGATATTCTTTGCGGTCATGATAATTCTTACCGTTGTCTGCTGGCCTGTGGTAAAGATGATCCAAAGCGACGAGGGCAGGCAGGTACTCAAGGAGCTTGTATCGGATAATCTTCTGCTCGGCGTGGTAATTTTTCTGGCGCTCCAGATATTGCAGATAGTGGTCGCGCTGATACCCGGTGCAGTGGTGCAGGTGCTCGGAGGAGTTCTTTTCGGAGGCTTCTGGGGAACTATCCTCTGCATACTCGGGACTTTTTTGGGCGAAGCGATCGTCTTTTACGTGGTGAGGCGGTTCGGCAGGCCTTTTGTTGAGGCAGTGGTCGATACAAAGAACATACACAAATTCGGCTTTTTGCAGGACACCAGAAAATGCGAACTTGCCGTTTTCATACTCTTTCTTATCCCCATAATGCCGAAAGACGCCCTAACGTATATCGCTCCGCTGACCGATATAAAACCGTCGTCGTTCTTTTTGCTCTCTATGCTTGCGCGCTCTCCGTGGCTCGTGGTGTCCAACGTTTTCGGCTCGGGCCTTGAAAGCGGTAACTTCCTTATAATGGTCGTTATGGTTGCGATAGTCGCCGTTGGCGGTGTCGTCGGGATACTTTATAAAGACAGGATAATCAACGCTTTTCGCAACGCAAGAAAGACTAAGTCAAACTGAATATGACTTTACGGCAGGCCGAGCGGTCTGCCTTTATTTTCGGCTTTTCCTTGCACAAATCACCGTTTTGTTTGCATAAATCCCGCTTTTTTAAAAAACTGTGGAAAAACGCGATTTCAGATGATATAATTGTCAGCGAAAAAAAACTTTGCGAACAGGAGTATGATCATGAGCAGCTTTAAACTTTATAAAAACGGAAGTCTCTGCGATATCCTCATAGAAGAAAGCGCCTTCGAGGGCATAAAGCTCGTTGCAAACGCTCACGCGGAGGACATAGAGCTCGTCTGCGGCAAAAAGCCCGAAATATTCTCTTCGCTTGAGCAGGTCAAGGCCGAAAGCGTCATTTTTGCGGGGACCGTCGGAAAGAGCGAAATTATCGACCGCCTTGCCGCGGAAGGCAAAATAGGCCTTGAAAACGTGAGCGGCAAGAGGGAAGTGTATACCTTAGCGCACCTTGAATCGCCCTTTGCGGAACGACCCGAAATAAAGGAAGCTATCGTTATCGCAGGAAGCGACAAGCGCGGGACTATCTACGGGATTTTCGACATCTCCGAGAGAATAGGCGTTTCTCCGCTCGTATACTGGGGCGACGTTGTCCCGCGCAGAAAAGACTGCGTTGAGGTAGATCTCGGCCGAGGCTTCACCTCGAAGGAGCCCTCCGTGCGTTACCGCGGACTGTTCATCAACGACGACTGGCCGGCCTTCGGCGGCTGGTGCCATAAGCGCTTCGGAGGCTACAACGCCAAGGCGTATGACCCCGTGTTTCAGCTCATATTGAGGCTCAAGGGCAACTATATGTGGCCCGCTATGTGGACGGGTATCTTCTCGGAGGAGGGCCCAGGGCTCGCCAACGCTGAGCTCGCCGACAAATACGGCATAGTTATGGGCGCTTCGCACCACGAGCCTATGTGCAGAGCCGGTGCCGAGTGGCAGAAGATATATAAGAATTACGGCGATGACAACACCTGGAGCTTTATCTCGAATAAAGACGCGATAACAGAGTTCTGGCGCGACGGTTTAAAGCGCAACAAGGACTTTGAGAACGTCATTACAGTCGGTATGCGCGGCGAGAACGATTCGCTGCTACTTGGTAAAAACGCTACGCTTGAAGACAATATCAATGTTCTGAGAAACGTCATCAACACCCAGAACGGCCTCTTGCAAGAGGTAATCAACCCCGATCTTAAAAAGATCCCGCGCATGCTCGCGCTTTATTATGAGGTGGAGGACTACTATCAGGGCGACAAGACCGCCAAGGGTCTCAAGAACTGGGAAGCCCTCGACGACGTTATTCTTATGCTCTGCGACGACACGTTTGCAAACCTAAGGTTCCTGCCAGACGAAACCGACCGAGATCACAAGGGCGGCTTCGGCATGTATTATCACTACGATTATCACGGAGCTTCGATATCCTATGAGTGGATGAATGTCAACCGTCTTTCCAAAACCTGGGAACAGATGACTATGGCGTATGACTACAACATCAGGGAACTCTGGATAGTCAACCTTGGCGACATCAAGGGGCTCGAATATCCTCTTTGCTACTTTATGGCACTTGCCTACGATTTTGAGAGGTACGGCTCAAACGCCGTCAACAGCGTTGAAAGCTTTGTGAAAAACTGGGTGAAGCAGCAGTACGGCGACTGGTTCACCGAAAGTCAGCTTGAAGACGTTTACACCGTTCTCAACGGCTATACCAAATACAACAACGCCCGCACGCCCGAGTCAATGAACCAGAATATCTATTCGCCCATAAACTTCCGTGAGGGCGAAAGAGTGTACGGCGAATGTCAGCACCTCATCGACCTTGCAGAGTCGCTCTATAAAAACGCTCCCGAGCCCATAAAGCCGTCGATATTCTATGAGGTATACTATCCCGCGGTTGCTTCGCTCAATTTTGTGCTGATGTCGATAGAAGCCGGACTGAATAACTTCTATGCCTCTCACGGCAGCCTTGCGGCAAACAGGTATTTAGACTGCGTTAAAAAGCGAGTAAAACGCGACGAAGAGCTCCAGAAAGAGTTTGACACTCTGCTTGACGGCAAGTGGATACATATGGCCGACTCCGCGCACCACGGCTTCAGGAGCTGGAACAACGAGGACTGGAGATATCCCACGGTGAGCGAGGTCGTGCCGGTCCCGTCGGTAAAATCCTATGTTTCGTTCGCCGGCAGCGAGAGATACACCATCGGCACCTACTGGGCGGGCAATCCGCTTGTGAACCGCGAATTTATGCGTCCAGACACCGAGAAGATAACCATAAACATCGAGACCGGCAGCTCTGCAGAGATGCACTATGAAATAAAGTGCGATAAGCCTTGGCTCATATTTGAGAACACCTCCGGAACCGTCACTCCCGAGAGCGGAATTGCAAGGGTCGATGTTAAAATCGACCGCTCTAAGCTCGAAAACACGACCGACAGCGCAGATATCAACGTCCGCTGCGTCTTCAAGACCGACAAGATGAACGAGCGGGACGACGAAGAGATGTACGACAAGCCCATCGGCAGGACGTATTCGAGGCTCAAGGTCTATGCGGGCGGCGAATATAACTATCCTCCGATGACATATGTTGACACCGAAGGGTTCGTCTCGATGGAAGCGAGCAGATACAGCGCAGCCCACGCCACCGAAAACGCGAAATGGGTAGGAATCGACCACCTTTCAAGGCTCGATACCCCCGCAATGAAGATACTTCCTTCGACGGAGGCGTATCTGAGCAACGACGAGGACAGATATCTTTCCGACGACGTTCCGTATATCGAATACAGCTTTGCCACCGAAAACGAGGGCGACTATGAACTTGCAATGTATTTCTCGACGAGAAACCCCGTTTCGGCAAAGTCGAAGTTAAGAGTAGGACTGTCGGTGAACGGCGGCGAACGCGAGATAATTTATACTGCTCCTTCGGATTACAAGCCCGGTATGCACGGCAGCAGAGACTGGGGCAGGGAAGTTCTTGAAAGAGTGCGCGTTAAAAAGACGGACATAAAGGTGGAAAAGGGCGTAAACAAAATAAGGATATACGGCGGCGACCCGAATATCATCCTTGAAAAGCTCGTTGCATATCCCAAGGGTCACGAGCCCGCAAGAACCTACCTCGGTGTGCCCGAAAGCTACTGCGTAAAGTAACTTCGCTTTACAGCATTTCAGCGAACTATGACCGATTATCAGCGCTTTGATGAGCTCACTTCAAAGTCTATAGAAGAACTTCACGAGGACAACGGCGTGGGGACTCTTTCGGAAAAGTATCTCCACGTCTTCCTCAAGAATTATTTTGAGCCCGACAAGTCCTGCCACGAAGTAAAGGTAGGACGCTTTACAGCGGATATCTGCCGTGACGACCGCATAACCGAGATACAGACCCGCAATCTCAACGCCCTGCGCGAAAAGCTCGAGTATTATATGCTCGAGGGATACGATGTTACCGTCGTACACCCGATACCCCGCATACGCAAAATTCTCCACATCGACCCCGATACCGGCGCCGTCGTGAAGACCTATCGCTATCCGAGAAAAGGGAGCTTTTACAGCGCGATACCCGAGCTTTATAAAATAAAGTATTTTCTCGACTGGGACAAACTCACTGTGCGGCTGATGCTTTTTGACGTCGAGGAATACCGCGAGATAAAGCCGAACGGCAGAAAACGTTCGGAGCGGCTCGAAAGGATACCGTTTGCAATAGGGGAGTCGGCGATACTCGACAATCCCGCGGATTACCTCATCTTTATCCCCGAGGGACTGCCGCAGGAATTCACCTCAAAGGACTACGCGGCGTGCGCAAAGGTCTCGCGGGAGACGGCCAACGCGGCTCTGAATATCCTTTCCTACCTTAAAACCATAGAGCGAGTCTCAAAAGACGGCAGGTATTACGTCTACAGGCTCAATAAATACTTTCAAATGTAAACGGCGGAGTTTTCCGCCGTTTTTTGAAACTTTTTTGCCGGTATGAGCGTCTAACTGTCGTAACGTTACAGAAAACAGAAAAGGGGTGGTTCAGCGTGGACGCAACATTCGCCGAAAAGCTTAAGTCGGGCGACGCAGAGTGCTTTATGCAAGCCTTTTCGGAGGTCTCGGACGAGCTTTACCGCGTGGCGTATATCTATGTCAAAAACGGCGAGGACGCGCGCGACGTAGTCCAGGAGACGGCTTATCGCTGTTTTAAGGGCATCGGAAAGTTAAAAAGTCCGGAGTATTTCCGAACTTGGGCAGTAAAAACGGCCATCAACTGCGCGCTCGACATACTTAGGAAAAACAGGCGGACGGTCTCGCTCGAAGACAGACCCGACATTTTGGCGGAAGCGCCTTCGCCGGAAAGCGCCGCGGTAGCTTCGGTAACGCTTGACAGGCTTATGAACTCGCTCAACGAGCGAGAAAAAAGCGCGGTCATCTTAAGGCACATCTGCGACCTGAGTCTTGAGGAGATTTCGAGGGCGATGAAAATCCCGCTGAGCACCGCAAAAACAACGCTTTA
Source organism: uncultured Clostridia bacterium (assembly GCA_947631535.1). Lineage (GTDB taxonomy): Bacteria > Bacillota > Clostridia > Oscillospirales > Ruminococcaceae > Faeciplasma. The sequence goes on from CANRLU010000003.1 coordinate 35,073, forward strand.
TCGGGCTATGGACAAGTTGAGAAAGGAGAGCTTGGAAAATGAAGAATGACATATCAAACGCACTGAATATGATACCCGTTCCGGCGGACATTGAAAAAAGTGCCGCTGCCGGCGTAAAAGAAGCGATGAACGAAAGGGTCGGCAAGAAGAGATATCTTCGCCGAGCGGCGATCGCTGCGGCTTGCGCTGCCGTGATTTTGACTGCGAGCTTCAGCGCAACGGCAGCGTATATCTCGCCGTTTACAAAGGCTGCTATGACCAACAAGGCCTACGGCGCGGCACTCGAATTTGCCGTGTCGCACGCCGATAGCGAAGAACAGAGTCAAAGCATCGCGCAGATGCTTATAGGCGACCTCGCATACGACAAATCCGCAGAGGAATCGTCGGTAAACTTCGGTCTCGACGGTTTTACGCCTGTTTACAACGTGAGCTTCAAGGTCGCGGGGTTTGAATACGGTATTCGGGTCGATGCTGAGACCTTCGAGGTTTTGAGCTACGAGAGAACCAGCGACGAAGGCTGGGAGGAGCATCTATCAGCCTTTGAAAGCGGCGAAAAATCCTCTGCCGAAACGCTCACTCCCGTGGAAGCACAGCTTATAGCACAGGATTGGTTCGGACTGTACGATACGGCAAACTGCGGCGACGGTTCGCTTTCGGCGACGGTGTCCCCCGAAAAGAACGAAATGAGCATAGAGCTAACTCACGGCGGGTATGTCTATCAGTGCTATGTCGATGCCGAAACGGGAGAGGTCACAAAAGCGGAGATATCGGAAGAAAAGGGCAAAAAAGGCGAGCGGCACAGGCACGAGCCGAGCGACGAATATATCGGCCTATACGAAGCAAACCGCATTGTTCTGGACGAATACAGGCTTGCCTACAGCCCATATGATTACTTTAATCCCGAAAATATGCATCTTATGAGCATAGGATTTGTTTCAAAGGTGCAGAAGAGGGGAGACAAGACCTTTGAAAGCGGCTACGGCGAGGACGTGTATTTAGCAGTGCTTCAGCTTAAGGAAACGTCTATACGCGCGGAGATAGTCATAAATGCGAGGACAGGAGAGGTAATTTCAAATAAAGTCGTCACTGAATAACGTATAATTATTTATCCCCCGAGCTTTCGGGGGATAATTTTTTATATTTTTTTCAAAAACCCCTTGACAGCGTAACAATGTTATGTTACACTATTGACAGTAACATTGTTACGTTCACACGAAAGGAGGAAAATATGCAGGAACTTATCTCAAAAAAAGAGCTGCTCGAAAAATACGGGATATCCTACGGTACGCTCTACCGCTGGAAGCGAATGGGGCTGATACCGGAGGAATGGCTTGTAAAGAAATCGACCTTTACAGGCCAGGAAACCTTTTTTAACCGCGAACTCATCTGCCGCAGGGTAGAGGAGATACTCTCGAAAAAGGATTCCGTCCCGCTCGAGGAGCTCGCGCGGCAGCTCGTTGAAAAGCGGGCGGAGTCGCCGACGGTGAAGGTGACGACAAAATACGGCGACGCGGTATTTTATCTTTCCGACATCACCGATATCACGGTATCGGCAAACGGCTGCAAAACAAGCATTTTAGACGCGGCAAAAAGCGCCGCAGAGAAAAACTAAGGAGGTAAATTTATGGGAAACATTCATATTTCGGGGAGCGGCAAGATAAATGCCGAGGGAAACTATTACGACGAAGTCCACATTTCGGGCTCGGGGCGCATCGACGGAAATCTGCGCTGCCGTTCGATTCACGTCAGCGGCTCGGGACATTTTAACGGAAACGTCGTTTGTGAGGATGAGATAAGGATATCCGGCTCGGGGCATTTTGAAGAAAGCGTCGAGTGCGGCAGTTTTTCCGTTTCGGGTTCGGGGCATATCGAAAACGACCTTAAATGCCAAACTTTCAGGTCCTCCGGCTCGTCGCATATAAACGGAAATGTCAGCTGCACCGAAGCTTCGGTCTCGGGGTCGGTGCACATTGATAAGGATATGACCGGCGAGAACATCAAAATCAGCGGAGGTTCACACATAGGCGGACTTCTGAACGCCGAAAACATCACGATATCGCTCGGCGGCAAAAACACCGTCGGAGAGATTGGCTGCACGAAGCTTGACGTCGAGATAAACAAAAACTATAACACTTTGCGCATCGGCCCGTTTTCGTTCGGCTCAAAAAGCCAAGGAGATCTCGTTTGCCCGATAATCGAGGGCGACGAAGTAAATCTTGTCAACACCACATCAAAGGTCGTCAGAGGGAAAAATATCAGGATAGGTCCCGGCTGCGCGATCAACAGGGTCGAATACAGCGAGAACATCGAAGTCGATAACTCTTCCACCGTCGGCGAGCAGGTGAAAATATGATAAATTGACGGCATGGTGCCTGCCATGCCGTCTTTTTTATATATCGAACCGAAATACGTTTGGCACTGCATCGGGGCCGAAGGTTTTTACCGCCATTCTGTACATAGCCTTTGCGTGGATCCTATCGTGCCATATAAAGCGTCTCAGTACTTTTCTCAACGACCATTCTTCGTCATAACTGCCGAGAAAGACAGTATTTTTTAGAAAATCGGGCCGGTTTTCGAGCGAAGCAAATCCGCGCTCTCTGCAGGTTAAAATGTCGCCTTCGTTGTCCGCAGGAATATCGATCTCGCCAAAATAATAGTCGTTTACATTCTTTGTGTGTTCATACATCTCAAACGCAGTGCGGGGAGCCTTGCCGTAGAACGTTTCTCTTATAGGCAGACAGCTTTTGTTCTTATCGGGTACAGCCTGATAAAGCGTCAAAAAATTCTGCGCCGATTTAAGGGCGAGCACTTTCAGCTCCGCATATTCAGACTGACACAATTCTTTTCTTTCGCTGCCGAAAATGACATCCGAATCTGCGTCGGAAACGGTGAGCTCCGACTGCTTTTCCTGAATTATCTCGGCTTCAAAGGAATCCGGCGCCGAAGCGCCTTTCCACCTTAGATATGACCTGATTTCGGCAGGCATTTTTTGAAGCGCGGAATTCTTAGAGGCGCCTCGTGTAAACGCTCCGACAAAGTTATCCGCAAACAGCAGGCTGTCGCCGCCGTTGTGTTCCCATATGCATTTTATTATCACGGCTGTCTCTCCTTCAACGGTATTTTATAGCGGCATTATACCACACAAATCCAAAGAAATCAAATTCAGGAGATTTTTGAATTTTTTCCTGCAAAAAATTCCCGCTTTGTATTGATATTTTGTAAACCATATGATAAAATATTTCTATGAGCGGGGAGGGGAGCTTATGGCGAAGCCGAAGAAAAAAATAGGCAGACCGAACAGGATAGTCTACGTCCTCGGCTTCGGAGCGCTGTGGGCATATTTCCGCATTTTTGTCGGCGCACGGTTTAAATTCGACCGCTCGGGTCTTGAAGATCTGAAGCAGGGTCCCGCACTGATAATATCTCCGCATATTTCGGGCATAGACCACATATGCGTGGGGATAGCCTGCAAAAAATATCTGCCGACTTTCGTGCTCAGCGAGCACCTCTTCTCAAAGCCGCTGATAAGGTGGATACTCACCCACCTCGGGCACGTGATATCAAAAAAGATGTTCTGCGCCGACGCCGGCACAATAATGGGAATAATGCGTGCAAAGGCCGAGGGCAACGTGATCGTCCTTTTCCCCGAGGGCAGAATGAACGCCGTGGCGCACACCTATCCGGTAACTCCAGGTACGGCGGAGCTTGTAAAGCGGCTTGCGATACCCGTTTACTGCGTAACTTCGAGCGGAGCGGCACTTGTCGATCCGAAGTGGTATAAAGGCTTCAGAAAGGGGCTCGTGACGGTAACGACGTCTAAAGTTTTTTCCACCGAGCAGCTTAAAGAGCTGTCCGTAGAGGACATCGAAAGGCGGCTCGAAGAAGTTATCTTCCACGACGACGAGATATCCGCAGCGGGAAGAAGATATCCCGCCAAGGACACCTCAAAAGGTCTCGACAGCGTGCTTTATAAGTGTCCCGAGTGCGGCCGTGAGTTTACGCTCAAGGCAGAGAATTGCAGGGTATTATGCACCGCCTGCGGGTTTGAGACTGAGCTTACAGATGATTTTCGCTTTACCGCCGACAGGATGCTCTCGATAAACGAGTGGTTCTATTGGCAGCTCGATGAGCTCGACATCGGTGGGGTTATGGAGGAAGACATAAAGATAGGTGCCGTCGGAAAAGACGGCAATATGGATCTCAACGCCGGAGAGGGGCATCTGTATCTCGACCGCGAACGGCTTAAGCTGTCGGGAAGCGTTTTCGGCGAAAGCGTCGAGTATAACATCGAGCTTTCGGTGCTCGGTGGAACGCCATATACCCCGAACAAGGAGTTTGACATTTATTGGAAGAAACGTCTGCTGTATCTTCAGCCCGCTGACCCGCGCTCGGTGGTGAAATGGGTGACGTTTATCGACAAGGCAGTTGCCGAAAAGCGGGGAATAAAGCTTCATTAGTTGAACTGCGCGAAAGCGCTTCAAAATACACAAATAAATGAGGAAACCAAATGGAGGAAATCATCATGTACGAATTTATTACGATCGTCACAACCATAGCTCTCAAGCTGATCTACGCGGCGCTTATCGTTGCGGGAGGATTCATCATTGCCGCAATTCTCTCAAATCTCATCAAAAAGAGCAAAAAATTAGAGATAAGCGCCAAGAGCTTTGCCGCAAGCTTTGTTTCTATCGCAGTTAAGATCTTGGCAGTTATTTCGGCGCTTTTCTCGCTCGGAGTTCCCGCAGCTTCGTTCGTTACCGTGCTCGGCTCAGTCGGACTGGCTGTAGGCCTTGCTATGCAGGGCGCGCTTTCAAATCTTGCCGGCGGAATACTCATCGTAGTCTTCCACCCGTTCAAGATAGGCGACTACATCACCGTCGGCGGTCAGAGCGGCAGAGTGCAGAACATCTCCGTGTTTTACACCACTATTCTCAATGACGACAATGTCACCGTGACCCTGCCCAACGGCACCCTCACAAACGCAGCCATCGTAAACACCTCCGTCGAGACCAACAGGAAGATGACCTTTGAATACGCTCTTCCCTACAACACCGACGTTGAAGCCGTTAGGAACATTCTTGTTTCGACCGCCTCCGCCAACGAAAAGGTGCTTAAGCAGCCCGTGCCGACCGTTACCGTAACCTCTCACACTGCCGCTGCCGTCAACGTAAAGCTCATCGCCTGGGTGCCCGGAGCGGATTACGGCAAGACCGTAGCCGAGCTCAACGAGCAGATCAAGAACGCTTTTGATTCCAACAATATAGCCCGCGCGTAATTCGGTCTTACGGAGGCATATTTTTGATATGAAAAAAGCAGTCGGATATCTGATATTTATATTTCTTGCCGCTTTGAGTGCGCTGTCGTATCAGCTTTTCATCTTTCCGAACAGCTTCGCGCCGGCGGGCTTTAACGGCATAGCAACTATGATCCAGCATATTTTCGGCATCAATGTGGGATACCTCTCTCTCATATTCAATATCCCTCTGATAATCGCGGTGTTTATCCTTGTGAACAGGGATTTTGCCGTCAACACGCTTGTTTATATCCTTACTTTCTCGGGGACGCTCATCGTTCTTGAGCGCGTGGACTTGAGCAAGTTTATGTATCAGACCGACACCGGAACGAGCACCATTTTAGGCCCGCTCGTGGCTGGAATACTCGGCGGCGGGATATTGGGCGTTGCCTTTATGATGAACTGCTGTTCCGGCGGAACGGAGCTTGTGGCGGCACTTATCCATAAATACAAGCCATCGTATGACTTCGTTTGGGTGACGTTCGTGCTCAACGCTGCGGTCGCAGTGATCTCGTTCTTCGTATACGGCTTCAAATTCGAGCCGGTCATACTCTGCATACTTTATTGCTATTCGCAGAGCGTTGTGAGCGACAAAATGCTGCGCGGCAACAGAGAGGCCATTAGGTTTGAGATAGTTACGGATTATCCCGAGGAGATATCAAAGGAAGTCATCGAAACGCTCGGCCACTCCGCCACGCTCATCAACGCCGAGGGCTGCTATACGCACAACAAGAAAAATATGCTCGTGTGCGTTGTGAATAAGCATCAGCTCGTTCAGATGAAGCAGATACTTGCAAAATATCCCGATACCTTTGCAAACGTTTCGACAGTAAGCTATACTATCGGAAGATTCAGATATCCGAGAGAAAACAGCTCGACCGTAAGTTAAGCCAAAAGGAGACAGCTATGGACAAGAACAGATTTGCCCTCACCCCGCCTATGGGCTGGAACAGCTACGACTATTACGACACCGCCGTTACCGAGGCCGACGTCCGCGCCAATGCGGAATATCTCGCTAAAAACCTCAAGAAACACGGCTGGGAATATGTCGTGATAGATATTGAGTGGTATTCCAACGAGGCCGGCACCAAGCGAAACAAATATCAGTATATACCGTTCGAGAATTTTGAGATGGACGAATATTCCCGCCTCCAGCCGAGCCCTTCAAGATTCCCGAGCTCAAAGGGCGGAAAGGGCTTTAAACCTCTTGCGGACTATATCCACAGCCTCGGGCTCAAGTTCGGGATACACATTATGCGCGGTATCCCACGGAACGCCGCGCACAGGCACCTGAAAGTGCTCGGCGCCGACGCTACGGCCGACGAAATAGCAAATCCGTCCTCAATTTGCGGCTGGAACCCCGATATGTACGGCGTTCACCACAACGCCGACGGTCAGGCGTATTACGATTCGATAATATCCATGTATGCCGACTGGGGCGTGGACTTCATAAAGTGCGACGACATCTGCGACAGCTGGATGTACGGCGGAAAGTATTTCTCGGGCTGGGAGGAGACCAAAATGCTCCGCCGCGCGATAGATAAGTGCGGGCGGCCCATTGTTTTAAGTCTTTCGCCGGGGCCCGCGCACATCGACCTCGCTTGGCACTACGCCGAAAACGCGAATATGTGGCGCATCACCGACGATTTCTGGGACAGATGGGGCGACCTCAAAAACATGTTCTGGCGTTGCGAGCAGTGGCAGGACCACGTCAAAGAGGGCTGCTGGCCCGACTGCGATATGCTCCCGCTCGGAAAAATTGGAAAGGGGCACTTCGGTGAATACGACTGCCGGTTCACCTTTGAGGAGCAGAAGACTATGATGACGCTCTGGTGCATCTTCCGTTCGCCGATGATGATAGGCGCCGAGCTCACCAAGCTCGATGAAAAAACTCTCGGGCTTCTTACCAACGCCGATATCCTTGATATGCTCAAGGACGGCAGGGGAGTACAGATAAGGAGAACCGATTCCGACGCCGTATGGCTCAGCGAGGGGAGCGACTGCCTAAGAATTGCGCTCTTTAACCTCTCGGACGAAAGTGCAGAGGTCGCGGCCGAAATCGAAAAGCTTGCCGAATACAGCGGCGAGCCGCGCGAGCTTTGGGGAGAAGATCCCTGCAAGCTCGATAAATGCTCGATATCGGCAGAAGTTCCGGCGCACGGCGTGAGGATATACCGATTCGGAAAATAAAAATAACCGCTGTCCGAAAAGGGCAGCGGTGCTTTTATAATTACCAGCGCTTTTTGGGGCCAAGAACGCCGTCGGTGAAGTCTCCGACGACCTCTCGCAGCCATTCAATGCTGTCTTGGACCCAGTTGGGCGTGCGGTTGCAGCACCAGTCGCGGTTGTTGAGCTGAGGGTCGCAGGTCGAGAAGCCGTGGTTTGCGTAGGAATAGATATGCGACTCAAACGGCACTCCGGCCTTTTGCAGAGCGTTCAGGAAGTTGAGCGAATCGGATATCGGCACGCAGTCGTCGTTGCGCGAGGCAAACACAAAACAGGGACAGGTGCTGCCGTCAACGTATTCGCAGGGGTCGGGAGACGTGGGATTCCAGCGCTTATGCGTGGAGATGACAGGATATCCGAGGATAGCCGCGCGTGGCTTCTTTGAGGATATCGCAGCGGCGCAGGCGGCAAGATGTCCGCCGGCGGAAAAGCCTATTATCGCTATTCTCTCGGGGTCGATATGCCATTCATCGGCGTTCTCTTTTATAAGGTCCATAGCCGCCTCGTAGTCTTTAAGAGGCGTGTCCCAGACCTTGTTTTCCCCGACGGAATAGCGCAGTATAAACGCCTGATATCCTGCCTTGAGGTAGGCAAACGCGACCGGTTCGGACTCTCTTGCCGAACAGTAGTCGTATCCGCCGCCGGGAATAACGATCATAGCGGGACGCTTTGAAAGTCCGCTAAATTCTCCGCCGGTTGCCTGAATGTAAGCGGTAAGAGTAACGTTTTTTTCCTTGTTGAGCGTAATTTCGAGCAATTTCATATAAAATACCGTCCTTTCTATAAGGTACGATACCATTATAGACCCTGGGCTCAAAAAGGTCAATATCTGTCCGAAATAATAAAATCGTCCGCGGCATCTTTTAAATGGCAGGGCGACAGTTTGCAGCGCTCGCAAAGCTCAGCGAACATCTGCGCTTTTTCAGGCACTGAGGTAATATCCGGCACGACCGCCAAAAGTTCGCCGCTGCCGTTAAAGGCGGCAACGCCGTATGCCTCATACTCTTTGTTTTCCAGTTCTCTTGTCTCCTCGAATATTCTGTAGCTGATCATATTTTCTCTCCGACGTGATGAAAAATAAGGTTTGCCGGCGTGGAATAATCAAAGAATACAGAGAAAGCAAAAATCTGTCAGTCGAAATATGTCGTAAAGAAAAAATTTGTAAAATTGTGCGAAAAAGCTTGACAACCAAGGCTTCTGATGTTATAATAAATCTCGCGCTTGAAAAAGCAAATCTGCGGGTGTAGTTCAATGGTAGAACTCCAGCCTTCCAAGCTGGTCGCGTGGGTTCGATTCCCATCACCCGCTCCACATCGCGGCGCATTTTGGCTGCCGCGATTTTAATTTATCCGCCTGCGTCTTTAGCTCAGTTGGATAGAGCAACTGCCTTCTAAGCAGTAGGCCACTGGTTCGAGTCCAGTAAGACGCGCCAATCGCGGGAGCCGACAAGCCCCCGCGATTTCTTTTTCAAGATTAAAAGACCTGCATCGCTCAAACGGTGCAGGTCTTTGTTTATTCGTCGGTATCGTCGTGCTTTGGCGCTTTAAAGTTAGCGAGAGGGGAGTTCTCGGCGGCTTTTCTTCTGTCGCTGTCTGAAAGGTGAGTGTATATCTGCGTCGTCGCGACGCTCTTATGGCCTAAAACGTCTTTTAGCACCATAGGGTCAACGCCGCCGTATTCATACATAAGCGTTGCGGCTGTGTGGCGAAGCTTATGCGTAGACAGGCCGAGATTTCCGAGACCTGCGCGCTTAAGCTGGTCTTCGACAATGCGCTGAACGCGCCTGCGCGAAAGTCTTGTGTTGTGGTTAGTAGTTCCTGATAGGAAAATGGCATTCGGCTCGAGCTCGGATTTCGGTCTAACCGCGATGTAGTCGTTTAAAGCGGAGATACAGGCGTCGTTTATGTAAATGATGCGCTCTTTCTGACCTTTTCCGAACACTCTCAGCGTACGCGCCGACTCGCTGTAGTCGCTCAAATTGAGCCCGACAAGCTCGCTAAGCCGCATACCGCAGTTCAAAAACAGCGTTATAATGCAGAAATCACGCTTTTGGTTGCGGCTCTCTATGCTCGATAAAAGAGTTTCGCTCTGTTCAAGTTCAAGGAATTTCGGCAGCGTCTGCGGAGCTTTCGGGTGTTCGAGCTGCTCGACAGGATTGCGTGATATCAGCATAGCCTTCGAGCAGAGATATTCGTAAAACTGACGCAGCGAAGAGGTCTTGCGAGAGCGCGCTGCGCCGTCGTTTCCGCGGACGTCCATAAGGAAGTTCATATATTCGTAGGCGCCCATAAGCGTGAAGTTTTCAAGGTATGACAAAGGCACGTCGGCAATGGTGATCTCGTCAAACGGAGTATCCTCGGGAACGTCGCCGTGAGAGTATTTGAGATAGCGCAGAAAGGTGCGCAGATCTATGTAATACTGTTCTTCGGTGAGCTCAGTGTGATTTCTGATAACGCGCACGTAAGTCAGATAGTCGCGAAGATACTGCGGGCAATCTTTTTTATATTCTGCTTTCAAGCTTATCGATCCTTTCAGATTTCTGATTTAAGTATATCACAACGGCGCGAAAAAATCAAGAAAGAGGCAGTAAAACGAGCGAAGACATAGAAGGGTCGAAAAGAGTCAATATTACAGCCTGTATTGGATTTTCGCACTTTTCTCTCCCCTGATGTGCGCAAAATTTTTATTTTGCGCACATTCATATATCTTTCAACAGTTTTCAACACTTCAACAAAATGCACTCCCCTCGGCCCGATTTTCAAACAAACACAAAAAGGCCCGGACTCGCGTCGGGCCTTTAATAAACTCTATTTTAATTCTACCACCGTAACTCCGTCTTCGCCTTCGCCGTAAACTCCTTTTCGCGACGACTGCACCGATGGATGCCTTCTAAGATGATTCCTCACGGCGGCTTTGAGCGCTCCGGTTCCCTTGCCGTGTATTATCGTGACAACTTTGTTCCCGCTCATCAGTGCGCGGTCGATAAACGCGTCGAGCTCATACAAGCCTTCGTCCACGGTGTACCCTCGGATATCGAGCTCAAGCTCGGGCCTGCGCGTTGCTCTGCTTTCAACGGTTTTGGCAACGCCGCTCTTTGGCTGAAGCTTCTTATTGTTGAATGTAACTTCCTTTTCGACAAGCCTTAACTTAGACACATTAACTTTCGTTTTCATAATTCCGACCTGAACCATAGCAAATCCGCTCTGATCCGGTGGAGATATAACTATCCCCGTTTTGTTTCCGTCGGTGATTATAACGTCGTCCCCTTTTTTCAGCGGCCGCGGAAGAACATATGTCTCACTCTGTTCCGAAAGCTTGGCTGCCTCGTCGTAGAGCTCGTTTATACGGCGTTTATACTGCATTTTTTCGTCCGAAACCCGCTTCGAGAACTCCTCTTTGTCCTTTGCTTTTCTAAGCTCTTCGAGCTCGTCCATAAGCTGTGCCGACTGCCTGCTTACCCGCTCGATTATCGAGCACGCCTCGCGCTTCGCAAGCTCAACTTCCTTGTCTTTGGTCTCGGTGAGCTTTCTGCGCTCCTCGGCTATCTCGTTTCTAAGACGTTCGGTCTCGACGCGGTACTGCTCTGCGAGCTTTTCGTTCTTTTCGAGCTGTTGGCGCGTAGCTTCGAGGTTGTCGAGGATCTTTTCAAACCTCCGCGACTCCCCTGTCAGCATATCCTCCGCGGCTGCGATTATATCTCTGTCGAGCCCGAGGCGTGCGGATATCGCAAAGGCGTTTGACTTTCCCGGCGAGCCGATTATAAGCCGGTATGTCGGTCGCAAGGTTTTAACGTCGAACTCGCAGGAAGCGTTCTCTACGCCGTCGGTCTCGAGGGCGTACATCTTGAGCTCCTGATAGTGCGTAGTCGTGACGAGCTTCGCGCCGAGCGACTTTATCCGCTCGATTATCGCAACGGCGAGTGCCGCGCCCTCAACCGGGTCGGTGCCTGAGCCGAGCTCGTCGATGAGCACGAGCGAGCGATAGTCCACTGTGCCGAGTATCTCTATAACTTTGTTCATATGTGACGAGAAGGTCGAAAGGCTCTGCTCTATCGACTGCTGGTCGCCGATATCAACGAGGATCTTCTCAAAAACTGTGATCTTGCTCCCGTCGGATACGGGTATCATAAGCCCACACATCGTCATCAGCGTGAGTAGCCCGACGGTTTTGAGTATGACCGTTTTTCCTCCGGTGTTCGGTCCGGTGATGATAAGACTGTCGAACTCCCCGCCGAGCTCGAAGTCCACGGGAACGACGCGGTTTTTATCTATAAGCGGGTGCCGCGCTTTTTTGAGGATTATCTCGCCGTCGTCAGATATGAGCGGCATAGCCGCCGACATCTTTGCGCCAAGCTCGGCTTTTGCAAAATATACGTTGAGCTGCACGCAGGCGGTGAAGTCGGAACTCAGCTGCTCGGCAAACAGGGCGCAGTCTGACGAAAGCTCGTTGAGTATCCGCTCTATCTCCTCCTGCTCTCTGCCCTTAAGGATAGTTATTTCGTTGTTTGCTTCAACGACCGCGAGCGGCTCGATAAAGTAGGTCTGCCCGCTGGCGGAGGTGTCGTGAACAAGGCCGGCTACCGAGCTCTTTCTGTCCGCCTTCACCGGCAGAACATATCGGCCGTCCCTTATGGTCACGAGGCTTTCCTGCAAAAAGTCCTTTGCGTCGGCGGATTTGATTATCCTGTCGAGGCTGTCGCGTATCTTCGCACCTGCGCTGACTATCTTTCGGCGGATAGATGCGAGCTCCGAGCTTGCGTTGTCGCTTATCTCGGTCTCGCTGACGACTGCGTTGGTTATCTTTTCAAGAAGATGCCTGTTGTCGAGCAGACATTCAAACAGGTAGTCGAGCTTAAAATCGCCCTCGAGCTGGCGCCTCCACGACAGCAGCGCCTCGGTCTGCGTGAGAACTTTTGCAACGTCCAAAAGCTCTTTTAAGCTAAGCTGCGAGCCGCTTTTTGCGCGGTTGGCGATGCTTGAGGCGTCGGCGATGTCAAAAAAGCTCGGACTGCCTATCTTTGCGCAGGCGCTATAGGCGTCAAAGGTCTTTTCCACCTCGCGGCGCACGGCATCGGTGTCGGTACTCGGCTCGGTTTCAAGCGCCATACGCCTTGAAGCCTCGTTTGAGCACTCGCCCGCGAGCATTTCAAGTATTTTATGTAGTTCAAGTGTTAAATAATGTTCATTCATACGCTTAATCCGTTCTGTAGAGATTTGTAAAAGTCGAGCGTCGGGAAGCGGCGGTCAAGCTGGATCTCGGCGTAGCGCTCGGTTATCTGAGATATCAGCGGAAGATATTCCTTCGGGACGCTCAGGTTAAAGAGCTTCTGCATATCGGTCAGGGCGATAAAGCGGACATAGTGAAGAAGCTTTTCGTCTAAGACTTCGACCTCGCGGAGATCACGCGAGCCGAAGCAGTCTTCACAGTAGAGCCGCCCGCCCCGAAGGTCGAACTGCATATACGGCGCCGTATATTTAAGACACTCGCAGCAGCCGATAAGGTTGGGTATCAGCCCTATTTCCGAGAGAAGCCGCAGTTCGAATATCGACTTTAAAAGGAGTTCTTCTCTGTTGTTTTGAGTGAGAAAGTGAAGCGAATTGAGAATCAGGCGCAGGACTTCCGAGTTTGAGCGCTCCTGCGTGGCCACATAAAGGGTCATCTCGGCAAAGTAATTTGCAAGTGCAAATTTTGAGATGTCCGAGCTTACGCCGTAAAACGTGCGTATCGGCTCGGCGCTGTTCAGAACGTATCTGCCGCCGCTGTCCGAAAGGCAGTATTCTGCATAGCAGAAGCTGTGCGAAACAGAGGCGTTTTTTGCGTTCTGCTTCTTCACTCCCCTTGCCAAGACTTCCAAAAGTCCTGCGCCGTCGGTCAGTATATCCAGAAACTTGTCGTTTTCACCGAGGCTTCGCTCCCTCAGTACCAGACCCTTTGTTGTCAGCATTTTTCTCACCGTTCTGCTTATATCTGATGTATGCTATATAATCCGAAATTTTTCCGGTTTCTTCAAATTTATTCCAGAGCTCGTCCATTTATGACACCTTACCTTTATGAAAATTTGACACAAAAATATGGTGAGCATTAACGGACGGAATATGAATGGAAAAATCAGTCGTTCGAGAGCCCAAAGTTTTTGATGAGAGCTTCGCGGTTGCGCCAGTCCTCTTTTACCTTTACCCAGAGCTGTAAATTTGTCTTTATCATAAAGAACTTTTCGAGGTCTTTTCGCGCAAGAGTCCCCGCCTGCTTGAGCATCGAGCCCTTCTTGCCGATGATTATTCCCTTGTGCGATTCCTTTTCGCAGTAAATCGTCGCAGAGATATCGAGCACGGCCTCGCCGTCTTTGGTGTCGTGCTCGCTCATAGAATCGACTCCGACGGCTATTCCGTGCGGGACTTCGTCGGTCAGAAGCTCGAGCAGCTTTTCGCGGATAATCTCCGAAGCAATCACCCTCTCGGGCTGGTCGGTGAACTTGCCGTCTGGGAAGTAGTGCGGTCCTGCGACGGCATACTTCTTGAGCTGCTCCAAAATAATGTTGAGGCCGTCTTTTTCAAGAGCGGATATCGGTATCACGGCGTCGAAATCTCCGAGAGAAGCATATTCCGCGATTATAGGGATAAGGTCTTCTTTGTTGGCAAATAGGTCAACTTTATTGACTATCAGCACCACCGGCGTGTTTTTTGAAATCTTGCGGAGCAGCGCTTTTTCCTGCTCCCCTGCCCTTTTTTCGGCGTCAACCACCAAAAGCACGGCGTCGATAGAGCTCACCGAGCTGTCGATAGCCTTTATCATATGGGTGGCGAGCTTGTCCTTTTCACGAAGGATACCCGGCGTGTCGATAAAAACGAGCTGTGTATCGCCCTCTGTGAGGACACCGGTTATCTTGGTCCTTGTGGTCTGCGGCTTAGAGCTCACGGCGGCTATCTTCTCTCCGATAAGGGCGTTTAAAAGCGAGGATTTCCCAGCGTTTGGCCGCCCGAGAATGGTTATAAATGCACTTTTTGTCATATCATCAATTCCTTGTCAGACCGATTTTATTGAGTATCTTTTTTTCGTGAGCACGCATTATGTCGCCCTCCGGCTCCTCCATATGGTCGTAGCCCAAAAGGTGGAGCATAGAGTGGACGGTTAAAAATCCCACTTCTCGCTCAAAGCTGTGACCGTATTCCTTTGACTGCTCCTCCGCCCTTTCGAGGCAGATAACTATGTCGCCCAAAAGAAGACAGCCGCTGTCAAGGTCTTTTTCATACACGCCGTTCTGCCCGAGCGGGAAAGAAAGAACATCGGTAACGCGGTCTACACCTCGAAAATCGCGATTGTATTCCCTTATTTTTCTGCTTCCCACCAGCGAAACGTCTACCGAGGCATCGTCGCAAAAGCCCTCGCACTCCAAAGAAGCCTCACAGCATTTAACTATGAGCTCCTTGAGCTCCTTCGTGATCGGGTATTTGCGCTGGCGGTTGTATATATTCACGACGGTCATTTTCTGCGCGCCCTTTCGTTGTTATACTGCTCATATGCCTTTACGATGTCCTGAACCAGCTTATGCCGCACGACGTCCTTTTCGGTGAAATGGTTTATCCCTATGTCAGAAACGTTTTTCAATACCTTTACCGCCTCGACAAGTCCGGAATTTTTAGGATTAGGCAGGTCTATCTGCGTTACGTCGCCGGTTATCACCATTTTTGAGTTGAAGCCGAGGCGGGTAAGGAACATCTTCATCTGCTCGGGAGAGGTGTTCTGCGCTTCGTCGAGGATTATAAAGGAATCGTCAAGCGTGCGGCCGCGCATATAGGCAAGCGGAGCTACCTCTATCGAGCCGCGCTCCTGAAGTCTTGCAAACGTCTCGGCGCCGAGCATTTCGTACAAAGCGTCGTAAAGCGGTCTTAAATAAGGATCGACCTTGTTCTGAAGGTCTCCCGGCAAAAATCCGAGCTTTTCACCGGCTTCGACGGCAGGACGGGTAAGGATTATCCTGTTTACGGTGTGAGCCTTGAACGCGCGCACGGCCATCGAGACCGCCAAAAAAGTTTTTCCGGTGCCGGCAGGGCCAACGCCGAACGATATCGTATTAGAATTTATCGAGTCGATATATTTCTTCTGACCCAGAGTTTTGGGCTTGATTATCTTTCCGCTCACGGTAACGCATATCCCGCCGTCGGAGAGCCCTGCTATCTCGTCGGCATCGCTTTCGTCGGCCATAGTTATAAAATATCTAACCTGCTGCTCGGTGATGTTTTCGCCGCGCTCGGCAACCTTTAAAAGCCCGTTGATGCAGTTATACGCCTTTTCTACGCCGCGCTCGGGGCCGGTTATCCTTATGTCTCCCCCGCGGCTCAAAATGTCTACTCCGAGCTCCGACTGGATTATCCTGATGTTGCCGTCATAGCTTCCGAACAGGTTCAGCATCATATCCATATTTGTTACAGCCAAAGATCTTTCCGCCATTTAATATATCCTTTCGTTTTAAAAACATCCGTATGCGCTTCTTTGCTTATTATAGCAGAAGCCGCGCGATAATTCAATATCCCGCGGCAAAAATACTTGGAAAAACTTATTTTATATATATTTCAGACGGCACGCCTATCTCGCCCTCTAAAACGTAATCTATTTTGAGGGCCACTCCGTCATCACCCGATATTTCCTCTATCTTCCTGTCTACAACGGTCACGCCGTCAAGTATCTCCTTTTCGTAGTTTTCGAGCCGCTCATAAAGCAGGCGGAAAGCTTCTGCGGTCGAGTACGACTTCACGTCTTCACAAAGCTCGGTGTATTCCCTTACGGTCACCGAGAGCGGCAGCTCGATCCCGAAGAGCCTGATCGGCGTGGTACTGCTTTTTACGGAGTATTCCGCACTGCTTTTTAAAACGTCGCCGGGAAGAGGTATCTCGAGCTCAAAGATATTCAGGCTTTTGCGGTAAAATACATCTGCGGGCAGCAGCGCCTCCTCGACATATTTTTGCTCTATGGTCACGCTCTCGCCGTACCTTCCGGTGATGCGGGCATATGAATGGTAAAATTTGGGATAACCCTCGCGGCGCTCTATCCGTCCGCTGACAAGCTTCTGGCCTTTATACACTGCGTCGCCGATAAGAACGTCGAGCTGCCCGACGAGCACCTCTGCATTGACGATAACTGCATCGCGCGAGGCGACAATGTCGCAGGGAATACGTTTATTTTCTGCGGTTTGAGGCTTAAGAGAGGGCGTGCTGACATTGACGTAAACAACCGAACCAATATTTCCTATCGACGCCCAGGCGACGTTATCCGAAGAAGCGAAGAGCTTATTTGCGAGTGAAAAGTAGTTGAGTGAGGGAATATATGCGCCCGCGTAAAGTCCCTCGTCTTTCAGTATCGACCTTATCTCGCGTATTACATTTTCGTCGTCCACTCCAGTGACCTCGATTTTCATAACGGTGTTCGAGAGAAAAAATATCAATGCCGCAGCAACTATAGCTCCGACTGCAAAGCCGAACCTTTTGAAATACTTTCTCAATGTAAAGACTGCGCCCCTGCGTTCGGTTATTTCGCAGACGCAGTCGGAACTTTCGCACAGACGTAGAACCTTTTTTTCAAATCTTCCGGAAGTTGTGAGATATAAAGAGTCGTTCTTAGTGTAAAGTGAGATAACTTTACAGCTTTTATAGAGCTTTTCGGTTAGAAGCGAAACGTCGAAGCCGTCGATCTTGTAGGAAACTTCTCCGAAAATCAGGCTGTCAATCATCTTTGGAACCCTTCCTTTCAGAGAGCTCGACCGAGGTTATCTTTCCGGATATCCTAACTATCCCCTCTTTAAAGCTCGACATTTTCAGATCTTCGCCCCATATGCTGATATCGCCGTCCCTTGTTTTTACGCGCGACAGGATCTCGTTGCACTCATATACGTGCGTGACGTTCTCGATGATAACGCTGCGACCGCCCGCGATCGTCACATAAACCTCGGTAAAAGTGGCGGCGTGAGCCTTGTCGCGCAGCTTTTTCCATACTTCCGACATGCTTTTGCTCCTCCCGGAAAATCAAATTGCCTCGGTAAATTATACTCGTCTTATTTGCGGCATAGAATTTTTAAGACAAACTATTTTCGGAGGGAAAGATATTGATGCAAAAGTTTTCTGACCGTCTTATTCTTGCTGCGCTCGCGGCCGTAGGCGTGATGCTCGTTATCAGGCAAAAAGAAGTATCGGCGGCCGTGATAGAGTCGCTGAAAAGCTGCGTATACCGCATTATACCGTCGCTATTTGCGATGACCGCCGTTTCTTCGGCAATATCTAACAGCGGCTTAGTTTCTGGGATTTTCAGCTCGAGAAAGCTCGATGCAAACATTCTCACGGCCTTTATTTTCGGGAACATCGGCGGCTATCCGGTCGGCGCTAAGCTTTTGAGCGAGATGGTTTCCGTCGGGAGGATATCCCGCGATGAGGCTGAAGAAGCGACATGCTTCTGCTACGGCTGCGGCCCGGGTTTTGCCGTCGGGATAGTGGGCGCTGCGGTATTCGGAAGCACGGAATACGGCTTAGCAGCACTTACGGCAGTCGTTCTTTCGAACGCAACATTGTATGCAACGTATATTTTCAGACACAGAGGCGTATCAAGTATATCGCCTTTACAGCCTTCAGGCTTCTCGACAAAACTTATGACCGACAGTGTAAGTTCCGCCGCCGGTTCGATGATGGGCATATGCGCGATGATAGTGTTTTTCTCGGCGCTCAAAGCCATTCTTTTCTCCTGTTTTCCCAGGCTTTCGGAGATGAAATACTTTCCCTCGATACTTGAAATATCGAATCTTTCGGCGCTCTCTGCACGTCAAGGAGTTTCACTTGTCACTGCTGCATTGCTGCTCGGCTTCGGAGGTCTCTGCGTTATTATGCAGATATTTTCCGTAGTGAGCGGCAGCTTCAGTCTTAAGAAATTCTGCCTCTCAAGGCTCATTTCACTCCCCCTCACCGGAGGATATGCCTTTTTGATGCAGCTTCTTCTCGGGCGCCTCGGGATTGAGGCCGCGGCGGCAGAAAAAATAAGGCTGAGCCGAAGCCCGAGCCTTATTCCGATAATATGCGTTATGGCGATGGTTTTTATTACTCTCTGCGAGCACCGCAAAGAAGCCGTCAGCCGTTGATCTTTGAGAGGATTATCTCTTTCATTCGGCCGGGGTTTGCCCTGCCCTTTGAAGCCTTCATACACTGCCCGACAAGGTATCCGAGCGCATTTGTTTTGCCGCTGAGGTAGTCGCTGACAGACTTCTCGTTTGCTTTGAGGACCTCGTCGGCAATAGCCTCGAGTGCTGAATCGTCCGACACCTGCGCAAGACCCTTTTCTTCGATTATCTTTGAAATGTCGGCGTCCTCTTTGACGATGATATCGAATACGGTCTTTCCGGCGGCGGTGGATATCTTCCCACTGTCGATGAGACCTATAAGCTCCGCCATTTTTTCGGGCGTGAGCTTGGTGTCTTCAATCGCAGTACCATCGTTCATAAACTTAGATATCTCGCCGAGTATCCAGTTTGAGAGAAGCTTGGGCGACTTGCAGCCCGCCTCGATGCACTTCTCGAAGAACGATGACTTTTCCACAACGTCTACTATCATAGCGGCGTCGTAGTGGCTAAGGCCGTAATCTTTGACGTAGCGCATGATTTTTGCGTTCGGCAGCTCGGGGAGCGTTCTTTTTAGCTCATCGACCTTCTCCTGCGGAACGACTATCGTCAAAAGGTCGGGCTCGGGGAAGTAGCGGTAGTCCTGCGCGTCTTCCTTTGTTCTCATCGACACGCTTACGCCCTTCTGGTCGTCCCAGCGGCGGGTCTCCTGAACTACCTTTCCGCCCGCTTCAAGTATCTCTATCTGGCGGTTGGCTTCGTAGTCTATTCCCCTGACGGCGGCCGAGAAACTGTTTACGTTCTTCATCTCGCAGCGCGTTCCGAAAGGCTCTCCGGGCTTATGGACGGAAACGTTCACGTCGCAGCGGATAGAGCCCTCCTGCATTTTGCAGTCGGAGATGTCGATATATTTAAGTATCGAGCGGATAGTCTCAAGATAAGCTTTTGCCTCGTCGGAGCCGCGCATATCGGGTCGGGAAACTATCTCGATGAGCGGTACGCCGCAGCGGTTGAAATCGACGAGCGAGCCGTCGAATTTGTCTGAATGAAGGAGCTTTCCGGCGTCCTCTTCAATGTGTATCCTCTCAACGCCAATGCGCTTCACTTCGCCGCCGTCCATTATGACGTCGAGATAGCCGTCGGCGCACAGAGGAATATCCGCCTGCGATATCTGGTAGGATTTGGGAAGATCGGGGTAGAAATAGTTTTTGCGATCCTGCTTGCATATGCGGTTGATCTTGCAGTTGAGCGCATGGCCCATTTTTATCGCGTATTCAACGACTTTTTCGTTCAGAGTGGGCAGCGTTCCCGGCATACCGAGGCATATCGGGCAGACCTGCGTGTTTACCTCAAGGCCGAACGAGTTGCGGCAGCTGCAATAAATCTTTGTTTTAGTATTCAGCTCGGCGTGGACTTCAAGCCCGACGACGACCTCATATCCTTTTATCATCATATCGTTTCCTCCCTCATATGGCGGGCTTTCTGAAGCCGCCGAAAGAGCTTTCGTGAGCCAAAGCTGTGTTAAGAACGGTCTGCTCGTCGAATTTTCTGCCTATTATCTGCATACCGTAAGGCAGTCCGCTCGCGGAATATCCGCAGGGAACGCTCACGGCGGGAAGTCCGGCGATATTTACCGTTACGGTGCAGATGTCTGCCGCATACATAGCAAGCGGGTCGGAGATGCGCTCGCCGATCTTAAACGCCTCCGAAGGCGACGTGGGCGTGACTATGACATCGACGGTCTTGAAAGCGTCGTCGAATTCCTGCTGGATGCGCTTCTGCAAAAGCTTTGCCTTTTTATAGTAAGCGTCGAAATATCCCGAGCTCAAAACGAAGGTACCGAGCATTATCCTGCGCTTAACTTCGCGGCCGAAGCCCTCGCTGCGCGTTTTCTCGTACATATCTATAAGCCCGTCGCAGTCTTTGGCGCGGTAGCCGTATTTTACGCCGTCAAACCGCGCAAGGTTAGAGGAAGCCTCTGCGCAGGCGATGATGTAGTATGCCGAAAGAGCATATTTTGTAGACGGCAGCGAAATGGATATCACCTTTGCGCCGCGGTTTTCGAGCTCTTTCACGCTCTTCATAACCGCTTCCGAAACCTCCGGCTTTACGCCCATTTCGTAATACTCGGAGGGTATGCCTATCTTAAGGCCGGCGATATTGCTGTCAAGTCCGTCATAGAGCGAGGAATAGCTCCTGCGGGCGCTCGTGGCGTCCATAGGGTCGTTACCCTGGATCTCGTCCTGCAAAAGAGCCGCATCGCGGACACAGCGCCCGAAAACGCCTATCTGGTCTAAAGACGACGCAAACGCAACGAGCCCGTAGCGAGAAACGCTTCCGTATGTCGGCTTTAAGCCCACGACTCCGCAGAGCGAAGCGGGCTGACGGATAGAACCTCCTGTGTCGGAGCCGAGGGCAACTACCGCTTCGCCGCAGGCAACGGCGGCAGCCGAGCCTCCCGACGAGCCACCGGGAACGCAATCGGTATCAAAGGGGTTGCGGGTGGTCTTGAAGTAGGAATTTTCGGTGGAGGAGCCCATAGCGAACTCGTCCATATTCAACTTTCCCGAAACGACGCAGCCTGCCTCGGCGAGCCTGTCCATAACGGTGGCGTTAAAGACGGGGACGTAATTTCCGAGCATCTTTGAAGCGCATGTGGTGGGGATACCCTTGGTGGAGATATTGTCCTTGATGCCCACCGGAATACCCGCAAGGCGGGAAACAGCTTTGCCGGAGGCTATGAGCCTGTCGGCCTCATCGGCCATTTTGAGGGACATTTCGCGGTCGGTATAAAGGTAGGCGTTTACCTTTGGATCGACCTCCACTGCTCTTTCAAGAACCGATTCGGTGAGCTCGCGCGAGGATATCCTCTTTGTTCTGAGCATTTCGGAAAGCTCAAATGCGTTATATTCATAAAGTTTCATACGCTCACCCCTTTACTCAACGGTCTTGGGAACGACTACGCACCCGGCAACGACCTTGGGGGCGTTTTTGAGTATCTCGTCGCGCGGGATCTTGTCCGAAACAGTTTCGTCGCTCCGTAAAGTCATAGCGTTGTCGGGGTCAACGGTAAGCTCGTCTTCAATATCCGGCATAGATTCTACCATAGCGATAATGTCGGACATTTCCTTTTCGTAACCTGCAAGCTCGTCCTCCGAAATTCTGAGCCGCGAAAGCTTGGCTATATGCCTGATGTCAATATCCATATTTATCCTCCGAACTGAAATTTGAAACACTAATCTTCTATTATACTCAAAAGCTCGCGTTCGTCAATAACCTTTATTCCGAGTTCGCGCGCTTTAGTAAGCTTCGAGCCGACGTCTTCGCCCGCAAGAACGTAATCCGTCTTCTTTGAGACGCTCGATTTCACCACGCCGCCGTTGCGCTCTATAAGCGCCTGCGCCTCGTCGCGCTTCATTGTAGGCAGCGTGCCGGTGATTACAAACGACTTTCCCTCGAGCCTGTCCGAGCTCGCGGCTTTCTGATACGATGTGTTTACGCCGAGCTGCTTGAGCTCCTCAATCGTCTTTATCATATGCGGCTCTCTGAACGCCTCGACGACCGCCTCTGCGGTGAGTCTTCCGAAGCCGTCGATGCTCTCGATGTCCTCAACGGAAGCCGAAAGTATGGCGTCGATATCTCCGAGCCTGTCGCAAAGAAGCTTTGCCGACGCCGAGCCGATATTTTTTATCCCGAGGCCGCAGAGCAGCCTGTCGAGCGAATTTGACTTCGAGTTTTCTATTGCATTTATCAGGTTCTCAGCTGACTTTTTCTTATATCCCTCGAGCGAGAGCAGGTCGCTGATATTCAGCCTGTAGATATCGGAGACGGTTTTTATCAGACCGCTCTCGTAAAGGGCTTTAGCCTTTTCGGGGCCGAGGCCGTCGATATTCATAGCCGGCTTTGAAGCAAAGTAGATTATCCGTCTCAGTACCTGCGCCGGACAGTCGATATTAGAGCACCTTAATGCGCTCTCGCCCTCATCTCGAACGGCTTTCGAGCCGCACACGGGGCATATCTCCGGCAGCTTATAGGGCTCACCGGTGCCGGTGGGCTTTGCCACGCCCAAAACCTCGGGGATAATGTCCCCCGCTTTTCTGACGGTTATCTCGTCGCCGATGCGTATGCCGCGCTCGGTTATGAAGTCCTGATTGTGAAGCGTGGCGCGAGAGACGCTGGTGCCTGCCAGAAGAACGGTGTCGAAGACTGCGACGGGGGTTATAGCGCCTGTTCTGCCGACGTTTATTTCAATGTCCTTGAGCTTTGTTACCTTCTCTTCCGGCGGGAATTTATAGGCAACGGCCCACCGCGGGACCTTTGAGGTCGAGCCTATCTGCTCGCGCTCCGAGAGGCTGTCGAGCTTTATAACGACGCCGTCGATGTCATATGGCAGCTCAAAGCGGTTTTCGCCTATATCGCGTATGCAGCGCTCGATGACTTCATAGCTGTCAACGAGCGTGTACTTGGGTATCACCTTGAATCCCTGCGACTTAAGGTAGTCGAGCGACTCTTTGTGCGACGAGAAGCTCCTGCCCTCGACGCGCTGAACGTTAAAACAGAAGATGTCGAGGCGGCGCTTTGCGGCTATCTTTGAATCCTTCTGACGCAGCGACCCTGCGGCGGCGTTGCGCGGGTTTTTAAAGGGAGTTTCGGAATTGAGCTCCATCTCGTCCATAAGTTTTCTGAACACCGATTTGGGCATATATACTTCGCCCCTCACTTCTAAAAGCGGAAGGGCGTCTGCAAGCTTGAGCGGTACCGAGCCTATAGTCTTGATGTTCGCGGTGACGTCTTCACCGACGAAGCCGTCGCCCCTTGTAGAGCCGCAGGTCAATATCCCGTCTCGGTATTCGAGTGAGCAGGAAAGGCCGTCAATTTTCGGCTCGACGGTGAAATAAGGGTGAGAAACGCTTTCGTATATCCTGTCGTAAAAATCCCTGACCTCGGAAAAACTGAAAACGTCCTGCAAACTGCCCATCTGGACTGCGTGATTCACCTTTTTGAAGCCGGATACCGGCGCTCCGCCGACCCTCTGAGATGGCGATGCGGGACTCAAAAGTTCGGGAAACTCGGCTTCGAGCTCTCTTAGTTCGCGCATAAGCGCGTCATATTCAAAATCCTCTATTTCGGGATCATCTTCAACGTAATATTTTCTGTTGTGATAGTTTATAAGCTCGGTCAGCTCGCTGACCCTCTTTGAAGCGGTATTTATATCCATATCACATTTTCCTTATCAATCCAAAAATGCATACCCCGAGGGTATGTCGCCCACTATAACTGTTTGCGCAAGTACGTAGTCCTGCGTGACCGTATATTCTTCGCTTCTGGGCGGAAGATATACGGTGACCGTTGCCGTCGCGCGGAGCTTTAGCTCGTGGCGCGACTGATTGAACCCGACCGATTCAAATTCGGAGAGCAGCTCGATATCCGGCACGGCTGATTCGCTGAGCCTTACCGATACCTTTGGGCCTCTGCCGCTTAGCGAGAGGTCTCCGAAGAGGCTCCCCACCGGAACTTTTATCTTTGCGTTCCGAAGCTTTGAAAGGTTCTTCGAGAGCGCGTCAAGGCACTCTATCTTCATTTTGTTGAGCGCGGCGCTGTCGTATTCCACGGAGGTGACGAATCCGCTCGAATTATATTTTAACCTCACGAGATCGGAATAACCTATCTCGTTGGAATCGAAATAATCGGAGACGGTATCGCTCATAATGCCGAGAACGGCGTTTGAGCCGCTGCTACGCGCAAGCTCGAAAGCTATCGGCTTTAACTTTGAATTTACTGCCGAAGCTATAAAGATCATAGCGCACAAAAGCAGGCAGACTGCAAAAAAGCCGCGCCCGCCCAGCCGGCCGCTTATGCTCTTTTCGGAATATCTTCTCAAATTATCACCCCCGCCCTGATGATATTTTATGTTCATCAGGGCGGAAAAGTGAATAAAATCTATTATTTCTCTGCTAAAGCTTTCTTTACGGTCGCAACGATGTTTTCGCTGCAAAGGCCGAATTCCTTGAGGAGGTCGGCGGCGGGGCCGGAATGGCCGAAGACGTCGTTTACGCCGATCTTTACGACCTTAACGGGGCACTCCTCGCAAACGGCGTCGCAGACTGCGGAGCCGAGACCGCCGATAACGCTGTGCTCCTCGGCAGTGACTATAAGACCGGTCTCTTTTGCAGCCTTGACGACTAACTCCTTGTCAAGAGGCTTGATGGTGTGGATATTTATTACTCTTGCGCTGATGCCGTCCTTTTTGAGCTCTTCTGCGGCCTTTATCGCCTCATAGACCATAAGGCCGGTTGCGATAACGGTAACGTCGGTGCCGTCGGTGAGCTGCTCGCCTTTGCCTATCTCGAACTTATAGGTGTCCTTGTCGTGGAAGATCGGCACGGCAAGTCTTCCGAAGCGGATATAAACGGGGCCGTCGTGAAGTATCGCTGCTTCAACAGCCGCTCTTGCCTCAACGTCGTCTGCGGGGTTGATAACGGTCATTCCCGGGATAGTCCTCATAAGCGCGATGTCCTCGTTGCACTGGTGAGAGGCGCCGTCTTCGCCTACTGAGATGCCCGCGTGGGTAGCGCCTATCTTTACGTTGAGATGAGGATAACCTATCGAGTTGCGGACGATCTCATAGGCTCTGCCTGCTGCGAACATCGCAAACGACGATGCGAACGGTATCTTGCCGGTGGTGGAAAGACCGGCCGCTATGCCCATCATATTGGCCTCGGCTATGCCGCAGTCGATATGACGGTCGGGGAATTTCTTCTTGAATATGCCTGTTTTGGTAGCACCCGCGAGGTCGGCGTCGAGGACATAGAGGTTCTCATACTTGTCGCCAAGCTCGGCAAGAGCCTCGCCGTAGCTTTCACGGGTCGCCTTTTTAACTAAATCTGCCATATATAATAATCCAGTCCTTTCTTCTTAATATGCGCATAAGCTTAAAGCCGCACGTTATCAGTCAGCTTCAAGCGCGGCGAGCTGCGCCTTGAGCTCGGACATTGCCTGCTCATACTGCTCGGCGTTGGGAGCGGTGCCGTGCCAGGATACCTGGTTCTCCATAAACGAGACGCCCTTGCCCTTAGTGCTCGTCTGAACGATGACGACGGGCTGATTCACAACTGTCTCGGCCTCGTTGAACGCCTTTTCGATGGAGTCGAAATCGTGGGCGTCCATAGTGATGACGTGCCAGCCGAACGCCGCAAATTTATCGGTTATCGGGTAAGGAGAGCAAACGTCGCTGATTTTGCCGTCGATCTGAAGGCCGTTATTATCGACTACTGCCACGAGGTTGTCGAGCTTATTGTGGGCGGCGAACATAGCCGCTTCCCAGACCTGACCCTCTTCGATCTCGCCGTCGCCGAG
>CANRLU010000004.1 GCA_947631535.1 uncultured Clostridia bacterium
GAGCTTTTGGAGCCGCTTTTTGCGATGCGCGAGCGCTGCTATGAGCAGTATAAGGTCGCGGCGAGGCAGCTTTGGGGGATCGAGAGCGACGACGCTCTGTTTATCGGCGAAACCTCGGGCATACTCGGCGCGGAAACTCTGCCCGAAGAAGTCGCGGAGGACGAATACCGCTTTTTGAAGGGCGTAGGTATGCTCACCGACGACATTTCTGAGCTCGGCTCACGCAGAAACAGCTTTTTAGTCCCCTGGAACTATCAGTTCTGGGGAGGCAGCAGCGCAAGCTATGTTACCCACACGATGGTCGCTACACAGGAGGCCGCCGAATACTTCTGGCAGAAATATCTCTACACCGGCGACGAGGTTTGGCTCGGAGAACACGCGTATAAATTCATAAAGGGCGCGGCGGAGCTCTACCGAAACTACTACGGTTTTGTCAAGGAAGACGACGGAAAATACCACTTCAACCGCACCAACCTCCACGAGCACATTTGGGCGGGGCGGGACGTTATAGACGATCTCTCGCTCGCAAGGGGGATATTTGCCGTCGCGATAAAGGCGTCGGAGATTCTCGGAATTGACGAGGATATGCGCCCGCTCTGGCAGGACTGTCTCTACAACATCGCTCCCTATCCGATGAGCGATGAAGAGGACGCTATCGCCCACGACAACGCAAAGGCGTCGGAAAAGGCGGTGTGGGCGCTCGGGCGTGAGCCTGCGGTATTGGTCAGGGGCTTCGACACCGAGACCCCGCAGTTTAAAATGCTCGAAAAGTTCGACGTTTTAAATCTTGAGACCCGCGATCAGAAAAAGGACAAGGGCGATTTCAAGAGAGCCGTCGCGACGTTTTACTGCACTCCGGGGTACCAGAAGCAGGTGCTTGACTCGATACCCGACCTCAACGGCTCGAGCAGATTTTTGGAGGACGCCGCAAAGCTCGGTCTGACCGAAGAGCTTGAAAAGATGTTCGCTACGCAGTTTAAGATGTTCCAGAACACCCCGAACCTGATACACGACCAGGGCGACTACTATTCCGCCGAGGGCTACGGGACGTGGTCCCAGGCGATACAGCAGGCGCTTATGCAGAGCCTCGAACCGCTCCCGGGAGAAGACCCGGTTATAAGGGTGTTCCCTGCTTGGAATAAAGAAAAGGAAGCGAGCTTCAAGCTTCTGGCAAAGGGCGGATTCTTGGTGTATTCCGCCTGCAAGAGCGGCGAGGTGAGCTATCTCGGAATCGAGTCGCAGTCGGGCGGGATCTGCCGTATCCGCTCGCCTTGGGCGGGTGCGGACATATACCGCAACGGAGTTAAGGAAAAGACGGTCAGATGCCGCGAAAACGCGCTTTTAGAGCTTGACACCGACGCCGGAGACAGAATAGTGATACTGCCGAAAGGGGCGGAATTATGATAATAAAGCTTAACAAAAACACGAAATTCCTGCATGACCCCGACACGCCAAAGGCGGCTGTTATCGCTGCAAAAAACGTTATGCACGATTTTGAGCTTATTTTCGGCGGCGTTTCGGAGATGAAGCTGGGCGACACTGCGGAGACGGCAGTTATTTTCGGCACGGTTGAGGATAAGTTAATCATTGATTTGAACAGGCGCGGAAAAATCGATCTTGCGCCAGTAAAAAATAAATGGGAAGTTTATTCCCTGACGACAGCTTCCCGCCCGCTTGACGGAATTGAATCCGCGATAATAATCGTCGGCAGCGACCGCAGAGGGGCTGTCTACGGGCTTTATCACCTTTCGGAGCTTTTAGGCGTTTCGCCTTTTGTGAACTGGTGCAATATCCCTCCCGAAAAGCGGACGGAGGTTATTTTGGATAATATCGACTGCGTATCGAAGGAGCCGTCGGTGAAATACAGAGGATTTTTCATCAACGACGAATGGCCGGCGTTCGGCACCTGGGCGAACAATCATTTCGGCGGCATAAATGCAAAGTGCTACGAGCGGGTGTTCGAGCTGCTTTTAAGGCTAAAGGGAAATTACCTTTGGCCCGCGATGTGGGCGAGCGATTTTTCGCTCGACGACCCGGGGCTTCTGAGCGCGCAGCTTGCCGACGATATGGGCGTTGTGATGTCCACTTCGCACCACGAGCCCTGCTGCCGAAGCGGGAACGAATACGGAAAAGTGCGCGGAAAAGGTTCGAAATACGGCGACGCCTGGAGCTTTCTTTCAAATCCCGACGGGATAACCGAGTTCTGGCGCGACGGACTTAAGCGCAACGCGGGGTTTGAAAACGTCATCACAATGGGCATGCGCGGCGAGAACGACACCGCGATTCTGGGCAAGGACGCGACTTTGGCCGATAACATCGACCTGCTGCGAAACGTCCTGAAAACGCAGAACGCTCTTATCCGCGAGACGGTCAACTCGAATCTCGAAAAAGTCCCGAGACAGATGGTTTTATTTACCGAGGTCGAGGAATTTTTCTACGGCGGCAAGGGCGTAGAAGGGCTTATGGGCGACCCCGAGCTCGACGGCGTGACCCTTATGCTTTCGGACAACAACCACGGCTCGACCCGCACTCTGCCCTCCGAAAAAATGCGCTCCCACAGGGGCGGCTACGGAATGTATTACCATATGGATATGCACGGCGGGCCGCACTCCTACCAGTGGATAGGCTCGGCCTACCTGCCGAAGGTTTGGGAGCAGATGACGATGGCTTACGAGTACGGCGTTCGGGAGATTTGGGTCACAAACGTCGGCGACATCGGCACGCAGGAGCTCGGGCTGTCCTACTTTTTGGATCTTGCGTATGATATTGAAAAGTGGGGCAAGGATCACGAGGCGACTAATGAATACACCAAAATGTGGATAGATCGCAGTTTTGCTAACGCTTTTGACGACGCCGACCGCAAGAAAATATTCGAGGCGATAATCGGCTATACCTCGCTTTTGTCGCGAAGAAAGCATGAAAAAATAAACGAATGGACATATCACCCCGTCAATTTTGGGGAAGCTGACGAGGCGCTTTCAATCTGCGAAAAGCTTCTGAATATCTGCGATGAGCTGAAAGAAAAATGCCCCGAGGACTATCTCGGAGCATTCTGGGAGCTTGTTTATTACCCCGTCTGCGGGACGGCGAATCTCATAAAAATGTGGGTGCTCGCGGCTAAAAATCGGCTTTATGCATCTCAAAATCGCTTGACCGCCAACACCTCGGCGGATATGATTCGCGAATGTATCGCCAAAGATTACGCCCTGACCGAGGAGTATCACAAAATCGACGGCGGGCGGTATTTCGGCTTCGGCGCGTCGGAGCACATCGGCTTCACGACCTGGGACGACGCGAACAATCAGTACCCGATAATGCGGTACGTCCACCCCGCGAACACGAAGCGAATGATCATCTCAAAGACTGACGACGAGCGATACGTCACCGGGCTTTCGACCTTTGATCGGCGGCTCGTCTGGGACGACGCGCTGCGCCCCGACGTGAATAGCATCGACTTTGACATCACCTGCGCCGGAGTTTCGCCGATGAAATTTGAAATTTCGACTGAGTGCGACTGGCTGTCATTCTCAAAAACAAACGGAGAAGTCGCGCTCTGCGAGAGGATAACCCTTTACATCGACCGAAAAAAGCTCAGCGGCAAGCCGCTCGGCAGCTTTACTGTTCGCGGCGCGGATTTCCACGCAAGGGCGAAGATTTTCGTTGAAGCCGAGAACCGCGAGGATATTCCCGAAAACGTTTTTATCGAGAGCGATGGGTATATCTGCATGAAAGCGGTGAATTATCAGGAAAAATATGACACAAATGACGGCGGCTTCAGGCGGCTTGAGCCATGCACCCGTGAGGGCAGTGCGATAAAGGCGTTTCCCGTGACTACCGATTTTATGAGGCTCGATGAGAAGCCGTATGTCGTTTACCGCTTTGAGGCGGCGCAGGACAGAGAGTATAATATCCGCTTTTACAGCGAAGCTTCCACGCCGGTGGTCTACGAGCGGGAGCAGTATATCTGCTTTGCCTTGAATGGTGAGGTGCAGACGCTCAACACCGTGATTGAGCCGGAAAAGCAGTTCTTCCTGAGCGCGCAGTGGAGCCGCGAGGCGACGGATCACGTCAAGATTACCGACGGCATTGTCGCCTGTCGAAAGGGCTTAAACGAGCTGAGATTCTATGCCGCGAGCCCGGCGATTGTTCTTGAAAAGATTGCGCTTTATCCGAAGGGAACAAAGCTCAAGGAGAGCTATATGGGGCCGAGGGAGAGCTTTATAAAGGGTAGATGAGGAAGCGAGCGGTGTCGGAAATACTTTTTTGCTGATAGTGGGATTACCTTCCGCTCGCCCTTAAAATGTCTATCAGCGCGATTTCTGATTGATTTTCGGCACTTTTTGATACAGCAAATCATCTCCCTTTTAAACCGTTTTTCTTTGCATGCTCGCTCGCCTTTTGCCTGCGCTCATCGCTGTACGGCTTCGTCAGCCTGAATGACAACCGACCTTTTTTGATTTCAAAAAATGTGTTTTCTTAGGCTCTTGACTATAAATTCAAATCTTGGCTGACAAGTGCGGAATAGTAGCTGTCCATAGTCGCGGGAGCGTTATATAACGCGGTCAGTAGATACGCCCTAATGTTCCTGATTTAGGGTTTGAGCATTCCATAGCAAACAGGACGTGCTCATATGAACGCGGGGTTTTGCCCCGAAGATGGTAATTGCTCATGACTGTGAATCCCGTGGTGTGTTCTACTCTGAATATTGACATAATAATCCTCCTAAATAAAAATACCGCTCATGTTCTGCATACTGCAATGAGCGGAAAAGTTAAGTATTTATAATGCATAAAAGCCCATAAAATAAGCCTTTCAGCGTTTTCTGAAAGGCTATTGTATATCGAACCCCCGCCTGAGCCGGGGGCTTTCGATATGCAAAAAACAGCTCCCTTTTCAGGGAGCCGTTCAACATTCGCCCGTCAGACGTAAATCACAATCAGCCCGACTACCATTCCTATCAGTATCGCGAAGGCGGGTTTCTTGGAGCGCCACATCAGAAACGCCTCCGGTACGAGCTCGCCGAAGACAACGTATATCATCGCTCCCGCCGCAAAGGAGAGCGACAGGCAGAGCGACGTCGGGCCGAGCCCTCCGACGGCGTAGCCCAAGAGCGCGCCTATTATAGTCGGCGCACCGCTGAGCGCGGTAACGAGTATCGCACGCAGGCGGGGCATACCGCCCGAAATCAGCGGGACGGACACCGCCATACCCTCGGGTATGTTGTGGAGCCCTATCACTATCGCCATCACAAGGCCGCCCCTGTCCATAACTCCGTCGGCGCCGGTGTAGGAAACGCCGATGACCATTCCCTCCGGCAGGTTGTGGAGCGCTATGGCGCAGGCCATTATTATCCCCGCGACGAACATCTCGCGCCAGTTGCCCGTCTCGCGGTGGTGGCTGTAGTGGTCGCTGTGAATTAGTTCGCCGAGGTCGTCGGCGGTCTCGGGGTGGTTTTCGTCGATATGCACCACCTCGCGGTTGGTGTTTTTATCTATGACCCTGTTGAGCAGGAACACCGTGGCGTATCCTATAAAGAGTCCTGCTATGGTTAGCATCAGGAAAAACAGACTGTTTTCCGAATCGGGGCTTAGCGCGTCGGCGATAAGGTCGAAGCATACTATCGAGAGCATAACTCCTCCCGCAAAGCTCAGAAACAGACTCACCGTTTTTGAGGAGTCGCGGCGGGCAAAGCTGCCGAAAAGTCCTCCGAGCCCCGTCCCGATAACTCCGGATATAAATGTAACTATTATTATCCACGCAAATACCGGCATAAAGCATCTCCGAAACATTGATTTTTGCCTATTATATCACCCTAAGACAGAATATTCAATATGAAACAGTTACAACATAATCCCGCAAATTGCGTCAAACATTGACAAATAAACCAAAAATATGTTATAATCCATTCGGAAGCATTTTGAACGGCAAAATGCAAATATTTTACAGGAGGAATCACTATGGGCAAATTTGTTGTGAAGAAGACGGCCACCGGTTTTAAGTTCGACCTTAAGGCGGGCAACGGCGAGGTCATCGCCACGAGCGAGATATACACCACCGAAGCCGCCTGCTTAAACGGCATCGAGAGCGTCCGCAAGAGCTGCGAGGGCGGCGTTGAGGACCAGACCGCAGAGGGCTCCGAGACCGTCAAGAATCCGAAATTCGAGGTCTATAACGACAAGGCCGGAGAATTCAGGTTCAGGCTGAAGGCCCGCAACGGCGAAGTTATCGCCGTGAGCGAGGGCTACAAGGCCAAGGCGAGCTGCCAAAACGGCATCGAGAGCGTAAAGAAGAACGCCCCCGAAGCAGAGGTCACGGAAGAATAACAGCAATATAAAACCGGCTCTCTAAATAAGGGAGCCGGTTTGTTTTGAGGGTAACTTTTCGGAAGAGTCAAAGTGGAGATACTGCTTTTACTCACTTAGTCCCCTGTCTCAAAAATCACATCCAAGCAAAAGGCCCCGCACTGTGCGGAGCCTTTTGCCGTTTGGTAAAGAAGTGGTTGAAGAAATCAGGAGGAATATTCAAAATCTGCGACTGTCTGATTAAACTCTTCGAGCAGAGCCTGCAATCGCTCGCTGTTCTGCTCTTTCAGCTGCGCCCAGGTCTGCGCGCCGCCCGCAACAAAGCCCTGCGTTTCAAACTGGCTCGCCACGCTGTTGACGTTTCCGAGGCCGTCGCCGTAAAGGACTATCGCCTCGCCGGTCTTGGTGAGCTCGGTCGCGAGCCTGTAACACTCGTCGTACATATCGAGCATCTCGTCAGTCCAGAGGTAGATCTCACGGAGCTGCTTGACCTCGATGCTTTCAACGAGCGGGTCGATGACCTTGAAACGCTCGCAGGCGCTGAACAGAGCCACGCCCTCGGGGTTTCTCGCGTTCTGGATAATGCAGTAGCCCACAGGCTCGCTTTCGATGTAATATCTGCCGTCGCCGTTGTCGTCTCTCGGGAGCGGAACAAGCATAACTTCGTGCTTTTCCATATCGCCCATAAGCTCAGAAACGTCTTCGACAGGGCCGGTAAAGGCATAGGTTCCGGCTATATAGAAGAGCATATTGCCGTCCTTGAGACCCTTGCCCTCAACTCCGTCACGGACAGTCCAGCCGTTTTCGGAAATGGGGTAGGTGCAGTCGTTCTTATTAAGCTCGTAGAGCAGATTTTCGGCGCGTTCGAGCCTCGGGTCGTCAACGTTCGAGACGAACTTGCTTTCCTCGGGGTCATAGGTGACTATCGTCGTGCCGGAGGAGTGCATAAGCCCCGCGGGGAAGAACCAGCCGTCAAGGGCATAGCGGTCGGAGTCGGCGTCCGAGAAGTCGAGACACATGTCATAGAAAGTGTTCCAGGTCCATTCGTCGTTGGCGTAGAGGTCGGCGGGGTCGTCGTAGCCGTATTCGTCTATGACTCTGCGGTTGTAGATGACTACTTTGTTGAACGACATGTCGTTGATGATAAAGTAGGGTCTGCCGCCGATGCTGAAGTAATCATATGCAAAGGGCTTCATTTCAAGCCAGAGAGGGTCGTCGTAGTTGATGTAGGTGTCAACGGGCTGATACTGCCCTTTCATAGCTCCGCTCGGGAAAATTCCTTCGCCTGCCTGTGTGAAATCCGGCGGGTCGCCCGAGATTATAAGCTGCGCGAGAGTATCGGCGTTGGTCTCCCAGGTGGTCTCTATCCACTGTATCTCGCAGCCGTATTTTTCCTTGAAGGTCCAGTAGCCGGTGTTCACCTTTTCGGTCTCTTTGTAGTTGTGGAAGGGGTCGTGGAAGTTTATCCACTGAATGGTCGTTCCTGCCGCGGCCACTTCCGAAGCCTCGGGCAGACGAATTCCCGCAGCGCGAAGAATAGTTTCGGAATCCTCGGTCGAGAGGGTGAGCTCTATCGGCTTTCTCCCGTTGCTTCCGCAGCCCACGAGCGCGACAACGAGTATTGCGGCCAAAAATACCGCAAGTGTTCTTTTCATATCATAATTACCTCCTATCTACGGCTGCGCGTCAACGCCGAATCAACGCGGTTCAACCGATAGTTGATATTATTATGATAATCTACACTTGCGGTTAAGTCAATAATTTAATTCTTTACATTAGGTAACATATTCTGCAAATTTATTCAGATATCGTCCACTCCCTTTACGGCAATCCTGCGAAATTCAGTGGGCGTGAGGCCGGTTTTCAGCTTGAACTGCCTCATAAAGCTGTAGCAGCAGCTGTATCCGCATTTTTCGGCCACGTCGGATATGAGGATATTCGAGGAGAGCAGCAGCCTTTTTGCGTAAATTATCCGAGAGTTGATTATATCGTTGATAACGCTCGTTCCGAACGCCTTTTTATAGAGGTGCTCGAGTCCCGAGATGCTCACGCCGTATTCCTCAGCCAGCACCGCCACCGAGGGCAGGCTCCCCGGCTCGATATATATGCGGGAGCGCAGATTTGCAAGACTGGTGCGCCTGCCCGATGTAGGGCTCGCCTCGCGGGAGGATTTGCTTAAAATCAGCCGTGAGAGCCGCTTGAAGAAAATATCGGTATAAAGCTGGACAATATCGCCGTGATAGAGGTCAGAGCTGTAAAATTCAACGGTTATCTCGTAAATTATCATCGAGAGCTCGTCGAGCCCGCCCAAAAACATCGGCTCGTTTATTTTTATGCCCATTTTTTCGAGGGCTTTTACGTCGGCCTCGGGCTCGGTGATATCGAAGTAAAACCAGTCATCGTTATAATTTTCTCCGGCGGAGCCGTAGCAGCAGGGAACGTCGGGCTCAAGCGTGAACACCGTGCCCGGCTTTACGTTGAATGTTTGGCCCCTCACCGTCATCACGGCGGGGGTCTTCATAAGCAGAAAGAGCCACGCTCCCGGGCCGTTAGGGCAATCGAGAACGAAGTTGTCTCCGTGTGAATGATTGTAACCAATGGAACCTATTTTGATCATCGGCGGCACGTCTCCTTTTGTGCAAAAAATGTCACCTTCTTTTAGATTATAGCGCATATTCCGAAAAAAAGCAATAGGTTTTATAAAACAAAGATGCACACTCAAAACATTTATCCCGCCCGCCGCATAAAAATCCCCCTCCGGACCGTCCGGAGGGGGAGATTTAATTACCTTTCGGTCACTGCCTCGCTGATTCTTCCTTCAACGGGCTGTTCAATGCCCACGGTCTTGTCGCCGTCGTCAACGCTCTCGGAGGGGGCGCTGTAGTTCGGGTCGGCATATCCGCACACGGTGCAGACGCCGTTTACGAATTTGTGCGCGCCGATATTGAGGCTCGCTCCGCAGAGGCTGCAGGGGGTCCAGTGGCTGATGTGGTCATACTTCCAGCCGCTCGCTATGTGCTGGTGGACCCAAGGCGTTACGGGCTCCACGGGATCGGCGAAGACTATCGCGTAGGTCGAGAACCTGTCGGTCTCGACGGTTATGATGCCGGCGTCTTCGTCG
Organism: uncultured Clostridia bacterium; assembly: GCA_947631535.1. Taxonomy (GTDB): domain Bacteria; phylum Bacillota; class Clostridia; order Oscillospirales; family Ruminococcaceae; genus Faeciplasma. Next base: position 9,424 of record CANRLU010000004.1, read on the forward strand.
AGGTCGGGCAGGAGCTCCGCCTTGCCCTCGTGAACGCGTATCACCGCGAACTCTCTGCCGTCTTCGCCCGCAAGCGCTTCGGGAACGCTGATAACAAGCGTTATCGGGCTCTTGAGCTCGTGGATATCCGTCGCCTTTTCGCCGACATACTTCGTAAGCTCAATGTCGAGATAGCTGCCCACGGTGTAGTCTCCGAGGGCCTCCTCGACCGCCTTGACGTCGCTCTCCGAAACGCTGCCGTCCGCCGCGTTCACCGAAAGAACAATCCTTACGTCGGTGCCGTCGAGCACGGCTTCGCGGTCTTCGTCGGTGAGGAGCTCGCTCTCCAAAGCCTTTGCAGTCTCCTCCGAAACGGCAACGGCAGGGGCGTTCTCACCGGACGCAACGTCGGTGCTCACTTCGCCGGCGGGGCCTAAAGGCTCGGTCTCTTTATATCCGCAGGTCTCACATTCTCTGTATTTCTCGCCGTCGCCGTATATCCATTCGCCGAAGGTGTGGCCGGTGGCCGTATCGGGAATCGGCGCCTCCACCTTTTCGCCGCAGCCGTTGGGCTCTCTTATGCAGGTGTAAAGACCTATGGCGTCCTCTGTGCAGGTGGCGGGAACTGTTATCTCGGGCTCGGAGTAGATGTGCCCGAGCGCGGTGCCTGCGGCTTCACGTGTCTGGGTGGTGCCGCAGCCGTTCTCGCAGTAGGCGGTCTCGGTGCCGTTGTAGCAGCCGGCGTCGTTGTTGTAGACGTAGTTGATGAATACGTGTTCGCCCTCGAGCTTGGTGCCGGGCGCCGTTCTTCTGAATTCTGCGCCGCAGCCGTTGTCGCATATGGCGGTCTCGGTGCCGTCGGCCTCGGTGGTGGCGTCGTTATTATAAACGAAGTTGGTGAAGCTGTGCCCCGTGGCCGTTCCGGTCTCAGTCCACTCTCTCAGGAACTCTTTGCAGCGCGAGCAGCTTACGGTCATAACGGCGTCGGTCGTGCAGCTTGCGGGGACCTTTATAACCGGCACGTCTTCGGCGTGGCCGAGAGCGCTTCCCTCAAGTTCGATTATATCGGAGGGAGTTCCGCAGATATCGCATTTTGCCTGCTGACGGGCATTTTTGGTGCAGGTGGCCTCCTCAACTATTTCGTAGTTGGTGAAGGTATGGCTATGAAGCTTAGTGTCCTCTATCTCGCGGACCTCAAAGGCGCCGCAGCCGTAATCGCAGTAGGATATCTCGGTGGCGTTCTTTTCGAGGGTGGCGTCTTCATAGGCCGACCACACGGTGTATCTGTGATCTGTCTTGGGGTGATCCTCGTCGTCGGTGCTCTCGGTGTAGCCGCACACTTCGCAGGCGTGGGTCTTGGTGCCGTTCTTCTGGCAGGTGGCGTCTTCGTTGTAGGTATATTCGCCGTATGAGTGCCCCTTGGCGGGTATCTCAACGTATTTTTCGTCGCCGCACACGGTGCAGGAGTAAATATTCGCTCCGGGGTCGGTGCAGCCGGCTTCGATTACCCTCGAAGGAGTCTCGCCGTAGGTGTGATCCTTCTTGGGGATCATTCTGTCTTCCTTAGTGGCCTCGCACTTCGAGCAGTGTATCGACTCGCTGCCCTCTTCGGTGCAGGTGGCTTCCTTGTCGGTGGTATAGTGATCTTCCCAGGTGTGGCCGTCGGCGGGGTCTTCCTTATATTCGCGGAACAGGCAGACCGAGCACTCGCGGTATTCGCGGCCGGCCGCTACGCAGGTGGAGGGCTGCTCGCTTATCCATTCGCCGAAGGAGTGTCCGGTGGCCTCAACGCGGCGCTCAACGTTCTTCGTGGCGTTGCAGCCCTCGGCGGTGCATACGTAAACGTCGGTGTAAATGCCTTCTTCGGTGCAGCTTTCCTTTGAAACGGTAACGGTCTCCTTGGGGGTGTCGCCGTAGGTGTGGGGCTTGCGCTCCTCAACGTTGCAGCCGTTGTTGGTGCAGCTCCTGACGTGCTCGTCGCCGTCGTCTACCCAAGCGCTGAATTTGTGCTCAATGGCCTTTACAATGACCTGACCGCAGAGCTGGCAGGTGAGGTCGGTCGAGCAGTCGTCGTCGTTCACATAGGTGTGGATGCTCTGGACTACCTTGCCGCATATCTTGCACTGCTGGGAGTGGTAAAGGTTGTTTACCTTCTCGTATTTTCCTTCTTCAAAGACGTGCGCGGTCCTGGGGATCTGCCTGTGGCATATGTTGCAGACATAGCCGGTGTCGCAGTCGCCCGTGTCGCCGGCGTGGCGCTTGTGGGGCTCCTTCTCGCTTATCTGGGTGCAGCCGGCATTGGTGCAGACGAACCAGTGGTAGGAACCGTCGTTCTGATAGCGCGAGCCGAAGCTGTGCTCCTCCTCGGCCTCGACGGCTATCTCACCGCACCTCGAGCACATAACGGGTGTGGTGCAGTCGTTGTCCACGGTCGCGGGGTCTTCCACGTGACCGAGCTTATCAAGGGTTATCCTGACGCTGTTGGGCTTTTCGAGGCCGCAGTTCACGCAAACGTAGTTCTGATAACCGTACTCGGTGCAGGTGGGTTCCTTTAAGGTGACGAGTTTGCTGAAATTATGCACGCCGCCGGGGAATTTGTGGTCGGTCTCGGTGGCACCGCAGCGGGTGCACTTGACGTTGCCCACGCCTTCGTGCTCGCAGGTGGGCTCAACGGTGTAGTCGCCGTCGAGGACCCAGTTGTGCCCCAGAGGGCTCTTATTGCTGTAAATGTCATAGGCGTCGCAGCCGGGGTTCTGGCAGTAGCGCTTGTAGTAGCCAGAGGTGGTGCAGGTGGGCTCGACGAGCTCTGCGGTGTCCCAGCCCTCGAACTTGTGGTTCAAAGCGTTCGCCGATACCACCGAGCCCGGCTTTACCGCTCCGCAGTCGGCGCACTCGGTATAGGTGACGCCGTCGTTGTGGCAGGTGGCCTCGACCTTTACCTCTTTGGTGAAGTTATGGCTCTCTTCGTTCAAGGTTCCGCTCTTGAGCTCTACGAAGCCGCATCTGTCGCAGACTTCATAGGTGAGCTTTTCTCCGCCGCCGCAGGGCGACTCGATGACCTTTTCGCTCATCTGATGGCCGAGGGCCTCGCCGGTCGAGCCAGAAACATAGCTGTAATACATCTTTCCGCAGATGCGGCAGAACTGCTGGGTCTCTTTTCTCGCAGGCTTAAGGCAGGTCGCGCCGAAATCTACGGAATCGCGTCCGCCGAGGATATGAGCTATGGATATCAAGAGCTCGGTCTCCTTGCCGCCGACGGTAACCGTTACGATTACTATGCCCGTGGTGCCGTCGGGGAGCTTTGCGCTGACCTTATCGGTGCCTTCTCCGCTTATGCTCGCAGGCTCGATGGCTTCATGCTTTTCGAGCGGGTAGGGCCTCACGTCGCTGTATCTGCCGACGTTAAAGGCCACGGAGTCGATGCTCGAGCCCGCTTTCACGATGATCTCGTCGGGGTTCTCACATATGTAATATCCCCCGCCGAAGTGCCCCGAAAGCAGGAACACGTCGATGGTTATGCCGTCCTTTGAGTTAATCGTCTTGAGATTTTCGGTAGACGCCGCAGCCGCATAGGCCGCAGCTTCCGCCTGCGGTATGTCCCACTCGGTATGCAAGTGGGCGCCGCTCGGCTGATATCCGCTTCCGACCGCGAAGACGGGCTGTATGCAGGTCATCACGAGCGCCAGACACAGTATCAGCGAAACAGCTGCTCTGAGCGTTTTTTTCATTTGTCTTCCTCCAATTCTTTCTTACACAAAAATATCTCGCTGCAACCTTATATTGCGCGGGACCTGGCTTTTGCGGAATTTCGCTGTATAGATGCAGACACTTTCGCCTGCGACATTATTATAAACTACCGAGCAGGTAAAAGTCAAGAGGAAAATATTAAGTTTAAGACATTTTGTGCAGAACATTATAACAATAAGTCACGCATATTCTGCATTATTGTGCTAACATCTTGAAAAAGCCGAAAATGCGGTATAAAATATTAAAAAACCACCGTCCGCGCTTTTACAGAAAGGATATTTCAATGAAAAAACTTCTGCCCATTCTTTTAGCACTCGTTCTTCTTACGGGCTGCGGCCATAAAGGCAGTACCGAGTCTCTTACCACGCCCGACCACGTCCCCGCGACCACCGCTCCCGAAACTTCTGAACCCGAGACTACTCCCGAGCCAACGCAGACGACCGAGCCCGAAACGACTCCCGTTCCCGAGACGACCGTCACCGAAGCCACCACCGAGCCCACTACCGTAACGACCACCGAGCCGACCACTGTCACCACTACCGAGGCTACCACCGTGACCACTACTGAAGCGACTACCGTTACCACCACAAAGGCCACGACCGTAACAACTACCGAGGCGACCACCGTCACGACGACCAAGGCGACGACCGTCACCACCACCGAAGCGACAACCGTCACGACTACCGAGGCCACGACCGCCGCCACCGAAGCTCCGAAAACCGAGCTTATGGACAGCATAAAGATAGAGGAGTTCTGCCCCTCGTCGGCTTCAGACCGCCGCAACGGCGTGACTTACCCCAGAGCCGAACACAAGACCTACCGCTCGAAGACCACCGGTCTCGACAGAGGCGTGAATATAGTCCTCCCCGCGGGATATGATAGCTCGAAGAAATACCCTGTGATATATATGCTCCACGGAATTTTCTGCGATGAATACACATTTATCAATGACCCTGCTTACAGGCTCATAGAGATATGCACCAACCTCGCCAAAGACGGTCTTGCCGAGGATATGATAATCGTATTCCCGAATATTTACGCCAAGACCGATTCGCGGCAGGAGCCTTCATTTAACGATATTTCGAGCGTCGCCCCCTACGACAACTTTATAAACGACCTTGTGAACGACCTTATGCCGTTTATCGAAAAGAACTATTCGGTAAAGACCGGCAGGGACAATACCGCTGTTGCAGGCTTCTCAATGGGCGGAAGAGAAGCGCTCTTCATAGGCTTTGAGCGGCCCGATCTCTTCGGATACTGCGGTGCTTTTTCGCCAGCGCCCGGCCTCACTCCTATGCGCGACTGGGCTTTTGACCACCCCGGGCAGTATAAAGAGAGCGAGCTCACCTTTGCCGGCAAGGACTACACGCCGGAGCTTCTGCTTATAAGCGGCGGCACCAAGGACGGCACCGTGGGCGACACCTATAAAAAGTATGACACCATTATGACCCGCAACAGCGTAAAGCACATCTGCTACGACATTACCGGAGCAGACCACGACGCCAACGCCGTAAACAGCGGATTCTACAATTTCGTCAAGAATATATTCAAATAAAATAGCAGCCGCAGGGGCTTTTCCGGCTCCCGACGGCTGCCGCAAACAAAGCTTGTTTTCCGAGCCCCGCCTTAAACGCAGGGCTCGGTTTTTTTCAGCATAAGATACTGCGCATACGCCATAAACAGGGCCGCGGCGCCCTTGCTGTCGTCGTCGGCTCTCGGCTCCGAGAGATAATATTCTGCTGTGCCGTCGCGCCTGCCGATGTCGGGGCCGAGGCCCGCGACGCTGCATGTGTCGGTAAGAACGGGCCTGCCGTCCTTTATGCGGAGCTTTTCCTTTATCAGCGAAGAAAGGATATTTTCGGCGGCGGGGAGGTATTTTTCGGTGAGGACAAGCCTTAGGCGGCACGCTTTGAATATAGACGCCGCGGTCATAGCCGAGCCGGAGGTCTCGCAGTAGTTCCCCTCGAGGTCGGGGCGGTCCACCACCTGGAGCAAAAGCCCGTTTTCGGCGCAGCGGTAATTAAGCAGAGCCTTTACCGCATCTTTATACATATCCTGGAGCGGGCGGAGGCAGTCGTATACCCTGCGGTCCATCTCCTCGGCGGTATCGGTGAGCGCCATAAGCAGCCAGCCTATCGAGCGGAGCCAGAAGCTGCCCGAAAGACCCGTCTTGCGGTCGGCCCAGAAGACGCTGCGGCTTTCGTCGAAGCCGTGGTAATAAAGTCCGGTATCGGGGTCGCGCATATTTCGGCGGACGTTTTCAAACTGCCTGCAAATGTCGGTATAAGCGTCTTTTTTGCCGTATCGGGTGTCATACGCCATTCTGAACGGCTGCGCCATATAAAGCCCGTCGAGCCAGACCTGCTCGGGGTAGATCTTTTTGTGCCAATAGCTCCCCGAAGCGGTACGAGGCTGCCTTTCAAGCTGACCGAGCAGATTTTTTGCCGCGAGAATATACCTTTCTTCGCCCGTCTCGCGGTAAGCAAAAAGCAGCGCCCTGCCCGGCTGAACGTCGTCGAGCTTATACTCAAGGGGCTTATATGTTCTTATGCTGCCGTCGGGCAGAACATAGCAGTCGGCATACCTTAAAATATAATCTCGGAATTTTGAATCTCCGGTGGCCTCAAAGAGCTGCTCCGCCGCCGAAAGAACGCAGCCGTCGGCATAGTTCCACTTGTTCATATCGAGCCGCTCCAGCTCGGAATAAAACAGATCGATGTATTCCAAAAGCCTTGAAAATTCCATGTTGACCTCACATTCGCTCAAAGACGTCAACGCCGAGAATGTCCTCTTCGGTGAGCGCGCCGCAGATCTTCACGTTTTTAAGCGAGACTTTCTCCGCATTTCGTATGAATATCCCGAGTTTTGCGGTGGGTTCGCAGCCCGACATCATAGCCGCGCGGCCCGCCTTGGCGTCTTCCGCGAACGATATCAGGACGTTTTCCATATCCACCCGCTCTATGGGCGACTCGGGCAGCCCGTAGAAATACACTCCGGCGTAATGGCAGTCGGTGCAGCTCACGTTTTTAACGGAAATGCTTCCCACCCTCGGAGTCCTTTCGTCTGAGGGGAGCTTATCTTTAGAGGCGACGTATTCCGACTTGCCGTCCGGCCCGCAGTAATAAAACGCGTTGATGACGAACGGCGCTTTTACGCCCACCATTTTCACGCCTTCGAAGCTTATCCCCCTTATGTAGGAATCCTTTCCGCGGCCGCGCCTCGTTTTTATCCGCAGACCTCTGTCCGTCCCGACAAAGCGGCAGTTTTTCACCGTTATCCCGTCGGCTCCGGCGGCGGCTTCGCTGCCCACGGTCACTCCGCCGTGGCCGTTCTCCATAATGCAGTTGTGAACATATATCCCGCTCGACGGCGTTTTATATGTCCTGCCCATATACATCTTGCCGGATTTTATCGCGATGCAGTCGTCTCCCACCGAAAAATGCACGCCGGCTATCTCAACTCCGGTGCAGGACTCGGGATTTATGCCGTCGGTGTTGTGGGAATTTGCGGGCGACTCTATCTTCATACCGTAGAATCCGAGATCTTCGGAAAAATACGGGTGAACGTTCCACGACGGGGAATTTCTAAGGGTTATCCCGCTGACATACACTCCTTTGCATCGGTTTAAAAAGAGCATCCTCGGCCTGCCGACGGTTCCTCTGTATTCGGGGTCCCACCAGTTGTCAAAATCAGCGCAGCCGTCTATGATTCCCTCACCGCATATCCTTATGTTTTCGGCGCCTACGGCAGTAATCACCGAGGCATAGCAGTCGAGCGGGCTGCCTTCGTCCGAAGCCGAGATATATTCCGAAGTCTCGTCGAAGCTCTCAGTCCGCCCCGGGATAAGCGGCAGACGCGTTTTATCGGGTATCGCCGAGAGGACAGCTCCTTTTGAGAGCTCAAGGGTCATATCGCTCTTTAGAAAAAGATTTGTGATTTTATATACTCCCTTCGGCACGAGCACCCTGCCGTCCTTCGGGCAGGTGAGAATCGCCGCCTGGATAAACGCGGTGTCGTCCGAAGCGCCGTCGCCTTTGGCGCCGAAGTCCCTCACATTCAGCGTCACGAACTCATAGAGCGTCCTGGCCGATGTCTCTGAAGAGCTCTCGCCGCCCCGCCTGAAGCCGAGCCTGTATTCGGTATCGGGCAGAAGCCCCCTCAGCGTGACCACCGTCTTTTCGGTCGTGAGCGCGGGCTGACCGTTTACGAGTATCTCGTATTCTTGTGTGAAAAGATCGGCCCCGGGCTCGTCAAAGTAAAGAATGAGGCTGCGCGGAGTGCTGCCAAGTATCTTCGGAGCGTTCACAGAGCTCCCTCCTTTTGCTATATTTTTCTTTATTATATAACGATGCATTTAAAATTACAATAGCTTTGGGGAAGTTCCCGCCCTCCTGCTTTTGTGACAAAACGGCGGTGCGGTTTTTGTTAAAAACAACTATTGAATATTTATTTTTAACAAAGTATAATTATATTGTACAAATTGCTCAATTTATAAGGAGGTAAATAAAATGAAAAAACTTTTATCGGCACTTACGGCTCTGGCCGTAGTTCTCTCGCTCGCGATACCCGTTTCCGCGGCGGAGGAGCTTGAGATTCCCCTTTTGCCGGACAGCCTTATAGGCAGCACCGATTACTTCGCTTCGGCCGACGACCTCGTGTTTGAAAACGGCTCCGTCACCGCCGATCAGGTGGAGATATTCGCCCTAAAGCTCCCGAAGAACGTAGTCCTCGGGGAGTCCGTGACCGTTCATATCAAGGGCTCGTCGGTCGGGGATTTCCGCTCGTGGCTCATCTGCGCTGACCAGACCGCCAATAAGGGCGATCACGCAACGTTCTCAAAAATGTGGAAAGCTTCGGAAAACGGATTCGTCCCGGGCACGGAATTCGACCTGACCTACACCCTCACCGCCTCCGACGAAGAACCCGTTGGCGGCAGCGAGGCAAATAAGCTCTGCTTCAAGGCGTTTGCCGCCCACGAAGTCCTCGAACAGCTCACAATAACCTACGTTGGCATAACCTACGACGATACCGTGGACATAGCTGCGGAGTCGGCAAGGCTAATGGAGGAGCTTCAGCCGCATATCGACGATATAAACGCCGCCCTCGCCGAGGCAGAGGCTTCGCCCGACGACTATGAAACCGTAAAAGCGGCCTACGAAAAGGCCGTAAAGGCTATGGAAGACATAGACGGCTCGGAGGCCGGCAGCGCCGGATATGCCGACGTTATTACGGCTCTTGACTCTGCAAGAGCGGCCCTTTCTTCGCTCGAAAGCATATATAAAGTCGCCGCCAAGGACGTGGAATCAGAGAGGATACTCGACGAGCTGCAAAGCTATATGGAGACCATCGACAACGCCGTTGAAACCGCCAAAAACGCAGGTTCGGACGTTGCCGCTGCGGAGATCGCCCTTGCCGACGCGCAGGAAGCCCGCGACTACATAGTTAAAACCGCGAACGACTGCGGATACCCCGAAGTCCTCGAAATTGCAAGAGACACCAAGCCCAAAATATCGGAGATAGAAACCGCGATAGAAGACGCGAAGAAGCAGCGCGACGAAGAGGAAGCTGCTGCAAAGCAGGCCGCCGAAGAGGAGGCTGCAAAGAAGGCTGTGGCTCAAAAGACTCTCACCGTTGTAGGAATAATCGCTGCGGTGGTCGTCATAGCTGCGGTGATTGCAGTCATAGTCGTCAAATCCAAAGGATAAGGGAAACAGCCGCTCTATATAAAGTTCTTCATAAAAACAACCGGCCCTTTAAAAGAGCCGGTTTGTTTTAAGACATTGTTTACATCAGCCCGCGGTAGAGTTCCTTTATCTCCTCAACGCTCGTCTCTCTCGGGTTGCCGGGGCGGCAGGCGTCGGCATATGCCGATTCTGCAAGGAATCCGATGTCTTCCTCTTTGAGTATCCCCTTGAGGTCGGCGGGGATACCTACGTCGGCCGAAAGCTTCTTTACGGCGGCGATAGTGGCTGCTGCGGCTTCGGCGTCGCTCATTCTGTCGAGCCCGCTCACGCCCATCGCCTGACCGATTGCGCGGTAGCGCGCTCCGGCGACGGGTGCGTTGTATTCAAGACCCGTGGGCAGGATTATCGCGCAGGCAACGCCATGAGGTGTGTCGTAAAGGGCGCTCAGGCCGTGGGCCATCGAGTGCACTATTCCGAGACCTACGTTCGAGAAGCCCATTCCGGCTATATACTGCCCCAGAGCCATTCCCTCTCTGCCCTCGGGAGTGTTTGCAACAGCTCCTCTGAGGTTGGCAGAAATAAGGCGGATAGCCTCGAGGTGGAACATATCAGAGATCGCGCAGTGTCCGGCGGTGATATATCCCTCTATCGCGTGGGTGAGGGCGTCCATACCCGTGGCGGCTGTGAGGCTTTTGGGCATCGTAGACATCATATCGGGGTCTACTACCGCTATCTCGGGAATGTCGTTTACGTCTACGCAGACGAATTTGCGCTTCTTTTCGACATCGGTGATAACGTAGTTTATCGTGACTTCCGCGGCGGTGCCGGCGGTAGTGGGCACTGCTATTGTAAAGGTCGCGTGCTTTTTGGTGGGAGCAACTCCTTCGAGCGAGCGAACGTCGGCAAACTCGGGATTTTCGGCTATAATGCCTATCGCCTTGGCGGTATCCATAGCCGAACCGCCGCCTATCGCGACTATGCAGTCGGCCCCGCTGCCCTTAAAGGCCTCAACGCCGTGCTGTACGTTTTCTATAGTCGGGTTAGCCTTTATGTCGCTGTAGACTTCATAGGGGAACCCGCCCTTGTCCAAAAGATCGGTCACCTTGGCGGTCACGCCGAATTTGATGAGGTCGGGGTCGGTGCAGACAAAGGCCTTTTTGAAGCCCCTCGACGTAAGCTCGGGCAGGACGTTTTCAACAGCGCCCTTGCCGTGATATGAAACGGTGTTTAATACGATGCGGTTTGCCATAGTTATAACTCCTTTGCAAATGATTTTAAGCCAATGCTTATGATAATATTTTATCACTTTTCTCCAAAAGTTCAAGTGATTTGTGATGAAATTTCTGTGAAATATACTTAATTCGAGCGAGCGAGAATCGTTGGGGGTGTTACAATTCTGCGCTTGTTTTCCCGAAGCGCAAATACCCCTCCACTCGAGGGGAGGGGTATTTTGGCACCCCGAAACCACTTTTGAGGGAGGCTTGACCGAAAACTTTTAACTTTTTTTGTTAAAAACGTTCGCTTCCTGCCCCTCGTTTTTTCTTGACAATACCTCTCAAAAGATGTAAAATATAAAAAAACGCTTTTCAGCACGAAAGGACCTTTACGCTGCGAAATCGCAAATTATTCAAGGAGGAGCATAAATGAAAACTTTGGTTGTATTCTATTCCTATTCCGAAAACGGCGATACCGAGAAGATCGCCCGCAGGCTTGCCGAGGCCGTGGAAGGCGATATCGAGCGCCTTGAGCTCGTCACCCCTTATCCCGACGATTACGATGCAGTGGTTGAGCTCAGCAAAAAAGAGGTGGAATCGGGCGCTACTCCGGCTATAAGGGCTCTTAAGCATAATCCTGCCGATTACGATATGATAGCCGTCGGAACGCCTACCTGGTGGTATTCTATGGCTCCTGCCGTTCTCACGTTTTTAAAGAGTACCGACCTCGGCGGCAAGACCGTCCTGCCCTTCACCACTCATGGCGGACAGACCGGCCACACTGTTGACGATATAAGAAAGAACGCCGTCGGCGCAAAGGTGCTTTCGGGGCACAAGTTCCGCCTCGACGCCTACGGAGCGGAATCCCACGCAACGCCTGACGAAGATATCGAAAAGTGGCTCGACGCTGTAAAGAATTTCGCAGGGGTATAAAATCGAAGCTTAAACGGAGGGCGGACGGTTTCGCCCTCTGTTTTTATATATGACCGACATAAAAGTTTTCGCTTAAGCATTTCATCGGGTTCGAAAAGCAGGACATCAATGCGGCGACCGTGTTATCCTCATCTCAGCCATTGCTGCCGCATTATCCCCTTGCATTTTACCCGAGCTGATGATATAATGCTTTTTAGTCGATACTTTGGAGGCGCTATATGAAACTGCCCGAAAAAACCAATGCCATGCGTATTCTCGACAGCCTCGGCGTAACATACAACACCCGTTTTTACACCGATACCGACGCCGTGGGCGGCGTTGACGTCGCAAAAGTCCTCGGAGAAGATCCGGAACAGGTCTTCAAAACGCTCGTCACGAGATCCGGCGGAAATATAAACTATGTTTTTATGATACCGGTGAACTGCGAGCTCGACCTCAAAAAGGCCGCAAAAGCCGTCGGCGAAAAGAGCATTTCTATGATAAATTCAAAAGAGCTACTGCCGCTTACGGGATATATCCACGGCGGCTGCTCGCCTATAGGTATGAAAAAGCAGTTTCGCACAGTGGTGGACGAAACGGCGCAGCTCTTCGACACCATAATGTTCAGCGGCGGAAAGATAGGCTGTCAGATAGAGGCTTCGCCCGAAGACCTGCGCAGAGCCGTTCCCTTTGAATACGCTGATATATGCGTTTAAGTCCCGCGGCACAGGTACCTAAGCCCGACAAAATGCTCTCAAGGAGGAAAATATGCTTTTACTGATACTGTTTATGCTCATATATGCGGCGGTGCTCGCGCTCTGCGTTTATTTCGCCGTAAAAAGGCACTGGCTCAAGTCCTGCCTGTCGGCCGTGGCGGCGCTCATCCCGGTGCCGATCTCCTATTTTCTTGCAAAAAAATTCGTGGACGCCTTCGGGGCTCCCCTCTCCGACGCCCTTAAAGAAGGCTTTTTGGAGCTCCTAAACCTCAGGAGCGACGTTATGCTCCGCGAAACGGCTATGCTTAAGGTCTCTTCATATGCCGTAAACGCCATTCTCGGGATAACCGCATACCTCATCTGCTTCTTTATTCTGTGGGGACTGCTCTCGCTCGTAAAAAGGCTTATTTTCAGGCTATTTTACAAAAAAGACTACCGCGCCTGCGATCCGCCCAAGAAGCTCCCCGTTTTGAGCGCCGTCTTCTCGCTGATTTCCTTTGGAGCGATATCTTTTTCGGTGCTCTTTCCTCTGGGAGCCGCATCAAATATAGCGGCCTCCGCGGCCAAGGTCTGCGATTACCGCCTGCCCGCTTCGATAGTGGCCAACCCCATAAGCAGGCTCTACGGCGCGGCGGGGCGAGGGTTCTTTGACAGTCTCACCGAGATAAAGGGCGTGACCGAATTTGTGAACAGCGACGAAGCCCAGCGCGGCACCGAGATATACATATCGCTGCGAAAGGTGGCGGAGGGTGCCGACGCCGACGGCGAAAGCATAGAAAGGATATCCGATTCGCTCAAAAACTCCTACCTTATGACCGACGTTATGAGCGAGCTCGTCGCCAACGCCGCCAACAGCTGGAAAAACGGCAGGCGCTATATGACCGTCACCCCGAAATTTCCGGCAGGCAGGAGCGGAGAGCTCGTTAAAGACACGCTTGAGATATTGAGCGGCTGGGAGCGCGAAAACCTTGTGAGCGACATCGACACCGCGATAAACGTTTACAAGCTCCTGCGCAGAAAAGGCATAACCCGCCTTAACGACGGCGCCGCCCTTTTTGACGCCCTTGCGGAAGAGGAATTTGACCGCGAACTGTTTGCCGAGCTTTCGCACAACGGTGATTTCCTCGCGGTGATACCCAAAGTGCTGCGCTTCGGCATAGGCACCGCCGTGGACGCTATGGAGATGGAGATGAACGACGACTATATAGTTGAACTCGACACGTCAAAGCTGAACGAAGACGACTGGCTGAGCGAGGCCTCGGCGTTCTCGGTGCTCATCTCACGAATGAAGACTATGAGTGAGAACAGCGGCAGCCCCGACACCATCGGGCTGCTTGCCGACCTCTATTCCATAAGGGACAGCAAGCTTATAGGAAACGTGCTCATAAACCTGCTGATACAGATACTTTACAACCTGCAGCTTGCAGCAGGCTGATGTAAACCGTGGCAAAAAGCCGGAGAACTTCTCTCCGGCTTTTTGATGTGTCAAATACGCAAAGCTTAAAAGTTTTCGGTCGGGCCTTTTTTCTGCGGCTGACGGGACAAAGCGCAAGTCGCCGATGCAATGCGTCCGCGTTATCTATATTATCTTTAACGACGTATTTATGATTTTATATTTTTCTTCTTCGGCTGCCGCAGCACAGTTTTTGGCATTGACTTTTAGGCGGTAATATGGTAATATAACATTGATATGCTGTATTTTTGCGCAATTTTTAGAATATAGGAGAGCGGAAGATGAAAAAGTGGGTAAAAAATTTGCTGTTGGGAGCGTGCCTGTTTTTGGTGGCGGCTGCCGCCGCGCTTATAGGGATAATCTATCTCAATTTTATCTCGAAGCGCATATATGAAGACAGTACCACCCATCTCGGCGAGATATACGGCCAGGTGGACCGCTCGTTAATGTCGTTTTCCGAGCGCAACTGGGGCCTGCTCAACAGCTGGAACGACTACATAACCCTTGCCGGCCCCGAGGTAGATATCGGCAAATATATCGACAGCAAAAAGGAATACTGGGGATTCTCTCACTATTATTTCATAGCAAAAGACGGCTCGTATATGACCCCTCACGGCACCACCGGCAAAATGGAGCTCGACAACGAGTACGACCGGCTTTATACCGACAATCTGCCCGTTCTCTCCAGCCAGGACCTTTCGGAAGAAGAGCAGGAGATGATAGTGTTCATTATGCCCGAGAAGCACTCGGAATACAACGGCTTCGAATATGACGCCGTCGCCATAAGCTATACCAACGCCGACCTCGCCGCTTCTCTCAACGTTGACGCCTTCTCGGGAAAGGCAAGGTGCTTCGTTATACACAGCGACGGCAGCGTTCTCCTGTCTACCCAGAACGGCGGCAGCGTGTTCGCGAATTATCTCACATACCTCAGAGCCGCTTCTGACCTCGACGATGGCACGCTCCAAAAAATGCAGAGCGACTGGGAGAGCAAGACCTCCGGCACGGTGCAATGCAAAATAGGCGGAGTAACCCACTGCATACTCTATCAGCCGGTGGGATATCAGGACTTCGTTCTTTTGAGCGCCGTCCCGCAGAGCCTCATCAGCGCCGGATTCCTCTCGGTCCAGAAGACCACTTCCATAGTGCTTTTAACCATCTTCCTGCTCGTGGGGATCACCGTTACGGTACTTCTGTCGTTAAGAAGCTATAAAATGTCGAGGAAGAACAGAACGGAGCTTATGTACCGCGAAAGGATGTTCGACGTTCTTTCAAACAGTGTTGACGACATCTTCATTATGATAGACGCCGAAAACCACGACGTTGACTATATAAGCCCCAACACCGAAAGACTGCTCGGCATACCCGTTCAGGAGGTCCGCGAAGACATCAGAGTGCTCGAAAAATGCGCGGTCAACTTCAATATAGTCATACCCAAAGATGTGCTCGCGGCCATTCCCCTCAACGGAAGCAAATACTGGGAATGTGAATATATGCACCAGATCACCGGCGAGCGCCGCTGGTACAGAATGACCGTTTACCACATGAGCATACAGAACGTGAGAAAATACATCAGCGTTATGTCGGACCGCACCCTTGAGCAGCAGATGAATCAGAAGCTCCAGGAGGCGCTGAACGCCGCGCAGAGTGCCAACGAGGCAAAGAGCAACTTCCTCTCGAATATGTCTCACGATATCCGCACCCCGATGAACGCGATTGTGGGATTCTCGGTGCTCCTTGAAAAGGACGCCGACCGGCCCGACAAGGTCAGGGAATATACCCGAAAGATCACCGCTTCGAGTCAGCACCTTTTAAGCCTGATAAACGACGTCCTCGATATGAGCAAGATAGAGAGCGGAAAAACTTCGCTCAATGTAGACCGCTTCAGCCTGCCGCAGCTCCTTGAAGAGATCAGCATAATAATAATGCCGCAGGCAAAAGCCAAGAATCAGGACTTTAAGATACACGTTCAGGGCGCGCCGCCCGAGCAGCTCCTCGGCGATAAACTGAGGCTCAATCAGATACTTATAAACCTTCTCTCGAACGCGGTAAAATATACCCAGGACGGCGG
The DNA here is from genome assembly GCA_947631535.1 of uncultured Clostridia bacterium. GTDB lineage: Bacteria > Bacillota > Clostridia > Oscillospirales > Ruminococcaceae > Faeciplasma. Next base: position 25,200 of record CANRLU010000004.1, read on the forward strand.
GAAAATAGACTTTGTGGTGACCGAGCTTCCGCAGGCCGCGCCGCAGTATGCAAAGCTGAGGTTCTCGGTGAAAGACAACGGAATAGGCATGAGCGAAGATTTCGTGAAGCAGGTGTTCGATCCCTTCAGCCGCGAGATAAACTCCGTGACAAATAAGATCCAGGGCACCGGCCTCGGAATGGCGATAACCAAAAACCTCGTTGACCTTATGGGCGGCATCATCGACGTTAAGAGCAAGGTGGGTGAAGGAAGCACGTTTACCGTCGAGCTTTCGTTTGCCCTGCCCGAGCCCGAAGAAGCCGAAGAGTGGTTCAGGCAGAAGATAACAAGACTGCTCGTGGCCGACGACGAAGAAGAGATCTGCCTCGACATTAAGGAGCTTATGAGCGGCACCGGCGTGAACGTCTCATTCGTCACCGAGGGAGCCGCTGCCGTGAAGGCTGCCGTTGAGGCGCACGAGCGCGGAGAGGACTTCCACGTTATACTTCTCGACTGGAAGATGCCCGGAATGGACGGCGTTGAGACCGCCCGCCGCATACGCGAAGAAATAGGCGCGAGCGTGCCCATACTCGTTCTCACCTCTTACGACTGGAGCGACATAGAAAACGAAGCGCGAAGCGCGGGCATTAACGCTTTTATGCCGAAGCCCTTCTTTGCCTCGACATTCTGGCAGGTGATAAAGCCGCTCTTCTTTGAGCAGAACGTTCAGCCTGCCGCCGGCGCCGAAGACGAGCACGTTATGGACGGGCTGCACTTCCTTGTCGCGGAGGACAACGAGCTCAACGCAGAGATACTCACCGAGATGCTCGAAATGGAGGGCGCAAGCTGTGAGCTTGCCGTAAACGGCGAAAAAGCGCTTGAAATGTTTGAAAGATCAGAGGTCGGGCAATACGATATGATACTTATGGACGTTCAGATGCCGATTATGAACGGCTATGAGGCCACCCGCAGGATACGCTCCTGCAGTCACCCCGAGGCCAAGACCATTCCGATAGCCGCTATGACCGCAAACACCTTTGCCGAAGACGTTCAGAACGCCCTCGACTCGGGAATGGACGGCCACCTTGCAAAGCCTATAAATATGGCTGCGGTGAGAGAGCTTGTGGGAAAGCTCGTGGGAAGAAAAGACGGGAAAAAACAGGAGGACACGAACAAATGAAAACAATAAAGGCCGCCGCGGCTGTTATTCTTGCGGCAGTCACGGCATTTTTTGCCTGCGGATGCTCCGGCAGCAGCGAAGAAAACGGCTCCACGCTGACCGTTATGGGCAAAAAAAGCGATATGGAAAAAAGCTATATGTCGGCAGTATTCGAGATGTATGAAAAAGAGACTGGGAACAAGCTGAAAATAATCGAATTTGAGGATTCGGAGTTTGAGGTAAAGGCCTCGGAGAAGTTTAAGCAGGGCGATCTGCCCGACATATTTATGCACTTCAACAACGCCGACCTCAATCGCTTCAACGTATCGGAAAACTTTTATTATCTCAACGGTGAGAGCTGGGTCGGCGACCTTACCGACAGCGCGGCTGCCTATTGCGAAGACGGCAGCGGAAATCTTCTGGGGCTGCCCTTCTGGGAGAGCTCGGTGTCGGGCTGCTACTACAACAAGACCCTGCTCGACAGTCTCGGCCTTAAGCCCGCGGCAACGCAGGCGGAGTTCGACGTTTTGTGCGGCACCCTCGCGGAGATAGGCTATACGCCGATATGCTGGCCCGCCGACGGCTGCACCTGGATGTTCCAGTTCGGGCTCGACCCGATATTTGCCGACGACCCGCAGCTCCTTGAAAAGCTCAACCGCAACGAGATCACTTACGCCGAGATACCCGAGGTCGCGGATATGATAAGCTGGATCTCGGAAGCCGCGAAAAAGGGCTGGTTCGGACAGAAATACTCCGAGACCGGCTGGGACGACATAAGCACGGTTATGAGCTCGGGCGGTGCCGTGATGACCTTTATCTGGGACACCTGGTTTTATACCGACTTTGCGGGCGGCAGCTACACCGTTGACGATTTCGCGCTTATGCCGGTGTTTATGGGCACAGCCGACGAGGGCACCTATGAGGGCGGCAATCTTAATATGATGATGGCCAACAAAAACAGCGAAAATCTTGAAGAAGCCCTTGAGTTCCTTGAGTTCTGTGCCTCTCCCGAAAACTACGAACGCGCTTTCAGCGGGATATCCACGGTAAGCTGCTTTAAGGGACAGACCACTAATATCCAGTCGGACATGGTCACCGAGGCACAAGCCTCCATAAGCGCAAAAGAACGCGTTTCGACTGCCGCCACGAGGATAATAGGCTACAGCGCGGAAGACGTCGCCGAGGCTTTCAATTCGCTGCTGCGCGGCGGCACTGACGTCAGCGGCTGCGTTAAGCTGATGGACGAAAAGCGCATCGAAGAAGCGAAGGAGCAGGGCATCGAAGGCTTTGCGGAATAATGATCTGCCCTCTGCCGGAATACGGCGGAGGGCGTTTTTTTGAAGGCTATGTGAAGTGCTAACATTTGAGAATGGGCCGTATTTTTCGCCTGCCCTGCCCGGCAAGCAAAATAATTTTCTCTATTAAACCAGCCGCCGGCTTTGCTGCCCGCGGCTGTAATTTATATATCGCGGTTCAGCGCTCCGTCTTCCAGAAGTGGGCGCTGTAGGCTTTGAGGAGGCTTCCGCCGCCGAAATCGTGCTTTTCGCCGGTTATGAGGTCTGTTGCGGTGCCGCAGCCGGCGTCGAAGTGCGCCGCAAAGTCGCTGCCGTCGGCGTTCACCGCCACAAGCACCCTCTCGTTATCCGTCTTTCTCTCGAAAATGCACTGTTTATTCGTGAGCAAAACCGAACGGAATCCGCCGAAATTCAGAGCCTCGGAGTGTTTTTTTGCCTCGGCAAGACGCGATATGAAGTCGCAAAGAGAGTTCCACTTCGGCCCGTCAAAACAGGGTCGGAGCGCAGGGTCTCCCTCGCGCTTTTCGGCTTTTGCTCCCCATTCGCTGCCGTAGTAAACGCAGGGTATCCCCGGCATACCGAAGACAAGCGCATAAATGAGCGGCAGATGCGCGGGGTTCTGCAATATACTCGCAACGCGGGTGACGTCGTGATTGTCGGCAAAGCTCAAAAGATGCTTGCCCTTGTAAAGTGTCCAATATTCGGGGCCGAACTGCCTCATCAGCGAGTGGTTTATCTCAAACATATTCATACTGTTGAAGCTGCTGAAAAGCCCCTTGTAGCACTCGTAGTTGGTGGCGGAGTGAAGCATCGAGCCGTTCACGAGGCGGTTATAGTCGCCGTGGAGCATTTCCCCGACGAGAAAGAAGTCGGGCTTAAGTCCGTCTGTAAACGAGCGGAGCCTGCGCAAAAAGTTTTCGTCAAGGCTGTATGCAACGTCGAGCCGCAGACCGTCGATGTCAAATTCATCGACCCACTTTTTTACGCTCTCAAACAGGTAGCCGATAACGTCTTCATTGCGCAGGTTGAGCTTCACGAGGTCATAATTGCCCTCCCAGCCCTCATACCACAGGCCGTCGTTATAGGGCGAATTCCCGCCGAAATCTATTCGGTGGAACCAGTTTACATATGGCGAGCGCTCGCGGTTTTGAAGAACGTCCCGAAAAGGCCCGAAGCCCCTGCCTACGTGGTTAAAAACGCCGTCAAGTATCACTCTTATGCCGTTTTCGTGCAGAGCGCGGCAGACCTCGGCAAAGTCGGAATTCGTGCCGAGGCGGACGTCGATCTTTTGATAGTCGCGGGTGTTGTAACCGTGAGTGTCGGACTCGAATACCGGCGAGAAATAAACGGCGTTTATCCCGAGCTTTAAAAGGTGGGGTATCCAGTCCTTTACTTTAAGTATGCGGTGAGCGGGCACGCCGTCGTTTTCAAACGGCGCTCCGCAGAATCCGAGAGGATATATCTGATAAAATACGCTTTCAAATGCCCACATAGCTGTTCTCCTTTTTTATGCTTATCAGAATATACCATTTTGCTGGGGAAAAGTCAAGATGGGGGTGCGGCTGCAATAATGTGTAAAGTGATAAAAATGCAGAGAGCAGCAAAAAACCGTTTTAAGCTTGTACTTTAAACAGATATCAGTGATTGCTGAAGATGATAAGCTTATCTTTAGAAGACAGCTCTACTTCAATGTCGTCCTGATTGCCTGAGAAAATGACCATCTTTCCGTTGGGGCCGGTATACCCTAAAACAACCGCCTTATTGTCGGCAGGTGAAGCCTTATACACGCTCCAGATCAACTCCCTTGCCGTGCAACGTCCGGGTATCTTGCCGTCCTCGAAGAATAGGTTTACTTCCTTGACGTACAGTTCCTTGCTCTTAAAAGCTTCTGCCTCTTCTTCATCATAAGTCAAGATATCGGAGTAGAATTCAAACAGTGCCTGTTTGCGGCCTATCTGCGTCACCATTTTGCTTATATAGCGATTGCTTATTACAACATTGTCAACGCTGTAGTTGTGGACAACGTCGTAGTTCTTCGGGTTTAATATTTCAACGATGACGTCGATGCTTTCTCGGTCGAAATCAGGGCGATTTTTAAGCCGCTCAAAAATGATGTCCTGAACATAGATCAGATATGTCAATGCTGCGGAATCTATATCTTCGGTGGTAGTATAGTCATCGGACAGTATAAGAAGGCTTGTATTGCCGTCATAACTGTCAATAGCCTGTTCTATTGCTTCTTTTATTTTTGGGGCATTATATACATCAGCGGGTACTGTTTTGGTCACATAGGGGTATTTTCGATAATTGTCCAGACGCTCCAAACTTTTTGCGTCATCGATCACCGTTATGTTCAGAATTTCTTTTTCGGATTTATTGTGCTCGCCGCGGAACGCAGAAAAACCGTTCATAATATCCTGGCATTTGCTGTTATGGCCGATTATAACAATGTTTCTATGAAGCATTTGATATTTGTAGTTCAATTCTACATTTAACGTATTTTCAGCAGGCTCGCAGACGCGCTCACTGTCGTCATTTGAATTGGAAACGGTAAATGCATAAGTTCCCGAAGCCGTTTCCATAATGGTAAGCGGTATCGCATAACTATGTGTACGCATATAATCCTCCGTAGCCTTTTCGATGTCGTCTTCCATCGGCACCGGCTTAAAGAAGAACTCGGCTCCTCTGTTTGAAAACAGCTCGCTGTATACGGTGTTGAGCTCCGGCATAATAGAGAACTGCGAAAGGATCTGGCCGAGAACTTTATTAACATACACGGGGATTATATGGCATTTCGCCAGCCGTTCTTTATGCTGAATTATTCTTTCGACCAAAGACGCGGTCCAGTTATCCTCGACCTCTACAATAATGGTCTGGTGGTCAGCGGATTCCTCGCTCGAAGTCATCTGCGCGACCTGGACCAAGGTCTTTATAGTGTTGGTATTGCCCTTTTCGAGCTCTTCGCGGCGCTCGATGTTCCCGTATCGGCAGACCTCGTTCTGAATTTCTTTTGTCAGCAAAATGACGCTTGCAGCCTGCGAAATGGAAATGTCATTCAGCTGCTTTGTGGAATATGTTTCGCCCTCTCTGACTATGACCGTAATACGGTTTTTTGTACGGTGTTTCAGATAATACGGGATCTTTCTCAGCGCAGGCAGCTTCTGACATTCTTTTTTGAGAAGCATCTGATCGTTCCTGATCGAGGTGGACAGACGGTCCCCTATTTCACGCTCGATTTCGGAAGCATCTTGGCTTGCGAGGATAACAACGGTTTCACGCTTTCCGGTATAAAGAAGGTCGTTTATTATTTCCGAAGCTCTCGAATTCCAGTTTAAGATAACGGTATGCCCCGACACTTTGAGCGCTCTGTTGCCGGATTGGGAATTTTCAATAAACGTTGAAATATAGTTCGTGACATAACCGACGACCGCGCCCGTGAATGTGATCATTCCGGTAATTACCGTTAAGATGCATACGATAATGAGCACGACGCTCGTCTCTCCGATATCGGTGATAACGTTGCTTATGCACCCGGCATCAAGTACCATGCTTATTGTATAATAAACGGATACCCAGAAGCCCGAGTCGGAGAGAGAATACGGCGACAGCCACGAAATAATTGCGGCCGCTCCGGCAAACAGGGCAAGATTGAGTATCAAAATCATTATGAGTATTGCAAGTGACGGATTTTTTACAACAAAAACACTGATTTTTTCTTTTAACTTTTTGTACATCAATATGTTCCTCGCTTTTCGGATTGTATATGGAAATTACGGCTCTGATTTTATCGGCCGTTTAGAGACGCGCTTTCAAGCCCCTACCTATTGGCGGGGGCTTGTGTTTTACATATCGATCGAGAGCTTTGAGATATACCAGACCTCATTTTCTCTTATGCACCTGAAAGTTGCCGGCTTATTCTGCTCAACGCCGTCCGAAATATATGTAACGGTTGCCGTACCGGTAGCCTCATTTCCCGTAACGTCTACGGTGTTGATTTTGATCTCTACCGTTGTAAAGAAATCACTTGTCCCGAAGAGCGAATTGTCAAACAGGATATTCGCCAGCGACTGTATTATCTCTTCGGAGGATTTCGATGTAAACAGCCCGACCAATCCGGCCGCCGTCTCTATAGCATCCGCAACTTTCGGGTTGATGCAGTCCAGCATTTCTTCGGTATCAAGCTCGTGACAGGACTCCTCAAACCTGTTCATAAGCTTTCTGATATCGATTTTTGAGGTGTCACAGGCTGTCAGCGAAAGAGCTATTGCGGCGACTATGAATATCGCCAAAGTCTTCTTTATAAATGTCATTGTCCTTCCTCCTGCTCTTTGAATATGACGGTGATCTTAAGCTTTGCATCGTCGCAAAATGCCGATATGGCAAGCTGCCTCCCGCATTTTTTTGCTGCGCTCATCAGCCATTCGCGGTCTTTGAAGCGCTCCTTGAAGTGATCAAATATCTCATTATTTGCGCATTTCAGATCCGCAGCAAATTCCCCTGCCATAAGGCGCGATTCGAGTATTCCGATGACCGCATCGTCATCGGCGCTTTGAATATAAAGACCGCTGCGCAAATAGTAGTTGCAGTTTCTGCTCGCACATTCAGGCGCGTGATACTTTATATCGGGAGTATGTCCCAAGGCTTCAAGCTCGTCAGAAGTCATAGCAAAGCAGTCGTAATTTATATGCCGAGCGCCGTATTTCAGACTGTCCGCATTTGTTGCGGCACACCCGAGCGCAGCATCAAACCAGTAATACTCCCCATCAAGCCTTATGAGATTCCAAGCATGAGTTTCATCTGAAATATAGCAACATTCGATGCCCGCAAGGTTCATAATGTATTCCGCGGCTCTTGCAAAGCCCTCACATACCGCACACTTCCCGACAAGAGCGCCATAGGCCGACCTTATGTCAGGCACATCGGTATCCGGCTCGGCTGCTTCTACATTTCCGATAAGATACTCATAGATGAACAGCGCTTTGCCGAAGTCGTCGGCATCTTTTACTCCGTTCAGGACTTCCTTTGCATCACTGTCGAGCTTTGAAAGCTTTTCTGAGGTTTCGTCGGCGCCGGTCAGGTATTCAAAGCTGACCGTACGGCTTCCTTCGCCCGACACCGAGGCGCTTCCCCCAAACTGGATCAGCTCGGGGTGATCGCTTCTGACAAAGCTGATCACATCTTTAATAAGATCGGTGCTTGCTTCGCCCGAAATATCGACAGCCGGCAGATGCGTGCTTACCGCTAAAAGTATCCTGTCATAAATCTCCTTGCCGTCTGCGTCAAGGAGCGATCTGCAATAGTCGGAATAAGGCTTTGAATCGCTCTTCTGCACGGGAGCTGCGCTTTCTTCCTGCTGAGGCGGCTCCGGCGGAGCAACGGTCTTTGCTCCGGTGCGGATATACGAGCTGCCCTCGTCGGGATAAACGGCGCTTCCGTAAGGAACAGGCGGCAGGTCGGAAATAGCTCCGCAATAATCGGGGTCGAGCGGCATTTCGGTGTTAAAGAACGGAGTCGGCTTTGTCAGCACCGTGCCGGTAGTGAGCGGATAATTTGCTCTGTAACGCAAAAATCCGTAGCCGTATTCGTCTTTGCGGTTTTCGGTAATGATCTCCTCGCGCTTTGCAATAGCAGGCTCGTTTATAAGATAGGCATACTGTATCTCTACCCACTCTGCCATTCCGTCATATATCTGAGGCAGGAGCTTCTTGCCGTAACGGCGCTTTAATTCTTTCTTGTTCCAGTTGATATACTGCCAGATATGAGTGAGCTCATGCGCTATCCCCAGCATGCTTGCCATTGCAGGCGCGCCGTTTTCGACCATGATCGTATAGCCTGACTTGTCCTTTATTGCAACTCCGATCACTCTGCCGTCGGCCTTCGGGGTCGGTGTAAATGACGTTCCGGTCTTTTTATTGAGCTTCGCGGAGTTTACCATTCTGACCCTGATACCGACATTGAGAGATACTCCGAAGAAGGATTCAAAGTTTCTCTTAACATCTTCATACAGCTTCTTGAAGTGCTCCTCAGACTTGACCGCAGTTCTTCCGCAGTTAATGCAGCGCTCTCTTCCGTCGGACAAGACCTCATATTCGGTCCCGAGTATTTCCACGCCGCAGAAATCGCAATATTTGGCGTTCGGCTTATCGGGGACATAAGTAGCCTCGATGAATTTCGCGATATCCTTGCCGTTTCTGGCCTGCTTGAGGAAGTTGTTTCCGAAGCCCATGGCCGTGAGATAATCATAAGTTCCCGCGATATCTGTCTCGGCCGGAACGCTGTCGTAGCCGTAAAGAAGGTAATATCTCTCATAATAAGGCTTGCGCACAAAGAGAGGACCTGTTTCCTTCTGCTCCTTTTCCTCGGAAATTTCGGAGACTTCCGAGTCATAGGCCATATCATTCTTCGGCAGCTCGCTCACCTCTTCACTGCTTTCGTCTTCATCGGACGCATCTTCTTCCTGCTGCACGGCTTTGTCCTCTGTATCGGAAGGCTCTTCCGCGCCGTCCTGCAAGGGTGATTCGGGTTCGGTCGCCGATTCGGGCTCCGCCGCCGCTTCCGGTTCCGGCACTGTCTCAGGCTCGGGTACCGCTTCCGCCTCGGGCGCCGTCTCTGTCTCAGGTAGCGTCTCCGCCTCGGGAACCGGCTCCGGCACAACTATGCCGTCATCGGCAGCGGACTCCTGCTCGGATGCATCGCGCTTTTTCCGGCCGAAAAGTTTCCCGAACCAACCGTGTTTGTCCTTCTTTTTCTTTTCTTTCTTTTTTGAAGCGCCGGCCGCTTCGGGCGAATCGGTCTGCGGCTCCGCGAAAACCTGCCCGCTTTCCTGACCCGCTTCTTCCTGCGGAGCGATATTGCCGTCAGGCGTTTGCGGCTCGCCGTTCTTTTTCTTCTTTTTCTTTTTCTCTTTCTTAGGCTTTTTATCCTTTTTCTTAAAGAGATTTTTGAATTTTTCTGCAATTCTTGAGAACCAGCCGCGGATACCCTTCTTTTTCTTGTCGGATCCTTCCGATTCGTCTTTTTCAGGTCTCGGAGGCGGAGGTTCGGGCTTTGCGAGACTTTGCATCAGCACTTCGGAGTGCCAGTCGAGATAATCCTGAATTATCTCAAAGATCCTGTTGAGATTGCGCTCGACGGCGGTGGTCAGACCGAGGTCAAGCTGGCTGTCCTCGATGATGTATATGCTGTTGCTGCTTACATCGCCGGTCTCTGAGCAAAGAGAATATGTCAAAGGACCTTCGGTGCCGGCTTCGGCTCCGGTGACAGCGCAGATATACGCCTGATTCTCGGCAAACAGCGTCCTGAATACCTCATTGAACATCAGCGCAATCGTGTAAATAACGCGCTCGCCGAGCAGGCCGTTCATTTCGGGCAGGTCGAGGCGCAGTATCTCTTTGTTGCAGTATTTTCTGACCGGAACGGAGCTGTATTCTCCGCCGAGAATGACCTTTCTCGCGTGGTTGAAATCGTTGTAGCGGTCCATAAGGTAGTAGCCCGAAGTTTCTACGGTGATATCGGCATACTCCCTTATCACTTTCATTCCGGAGATATCCTTCTGCGAGCCTATGACCGATGAGGGCCTTATTCCGGTCAACGTGTATTTTCTTATCTGGCGGTATGACGGTCTTGAAGTGATGTGATCGGAGGCGCGCCTTACCATTACCTGGCCTGCGGCGGTCAGATAAAGCATTTCATAATACTTTCCCGCGAAGGTGAATTTCTGCCCGGGAAGATATTTCTGATAGATCTGCTCGCTGAGCTCGGCGCCGAGATAGTGCAGCTCGCCTTTTTCGTCTTCCGAAATGTATTCTGCGGACCTCAGACTTGAAACGCAGCCGGAAATAAACGGCTTGCTGTCGATATAATAGACCGTTTCGACCTTTCCGCAGGCGATATTATAATGAGCCTTCGATTTAATTATGCTGACATCTGCGTTGTCCTTGGGGTTATCGCTGACCTCAAGAGACTTAAGAGCAACTGCCTCCACCGCTTCCTTATAATTCTCGGGAAGCTTTTTCAGCTCGTCTGCGGTAGCATAGCACTTATAAATCTCAAACCAAAGCTGAGACGGAATATCAAACGACTTGATCCCTATCAATGAAAGCTCTTTCTCGACATTCTGCTCGCTTATATATCCGCGCGACATCAAAAGCATCAGCCTGAGAATGGTGTTGCGCTGGGTCCTGACATAATCCGCCGCTATGTAAGGGACCGCCTTGGCATCGGTTTCAAAAACGGAGGCATTGTCGGCCATATAATCCTTGAGCAGGTATTCGGAGGAAATGACGTTTACAAAGCCCTGCTCTTTCGAGCGCGTTGAGAACTCCCTAAGGATCTCAAACATATTGAAGGATTCGTCTTCGACCGTGAAATAGTTGTTGTCGCTGACCGTGGCGCTCCAGAAATCTATCGAGGTCTTGTAGCGCTCGTCCATCACGTCCTGACTTGTAGGAAGTCCGGCATATTTCATCAGGTCATAGTAATACTGCCTGCCGACCCAGTTGATATCAACGACCGGGAAGGCCTCTCCGCCGTACCATACGGTTTTTGACACCTGGTTTTTAAGCGCGGCAAAGGAAAGCTCGGTGCCCATTCCGAGATATCTGGAAATATTCGGCACCATGCGGTGGTGAAGATATTCGCTGTCTGTCTCCCATGTCATATATGACAGGGTCCCGCTGTGCTTCTCGGTCGCCGATACTTCGGTCAGGCTTATCATCAGCGCGTGTGACAGCGCATCTACAAGTCCGTCGCAGTTTTTGTCGCATATGCAGAACGTGAGCTTTTTATCCTCATCACTAAGGCATTTCTTGACGAGGATATTGAGCCCTATCTGGGCAGTGGTCATAAGCTTCGAGGGTTCGATGATAACAACGAATTTGACTTTGCTCAAAAAAACTTCGTTGGCATTGTGAACATCGACATCGAGTATCGACGATCTCGTCACTATTCCTATGTCCTGATCTCCCGACTTATTGCCGAGAACACCGATGTTCCACATAAACGGGATATTCGTTACGGCGCCTATTCCGTCCTGTATCCACTGAACGATATTGTCTTCAATAGAATGTCTTCCGACTATAACAAGGACCTTGCCGTGCTCTAAAAGGGCGCGGTTCATAGGATAGAAGGCATAGGGTATAAGATCGTTATAAAACGGATTGTTGAACAGTATGCTCTTTCCGTTCATCAGGTCGATAGAGGAATTAAGATAGCTGCGGTCGAGCTGAAAACCTTTTGCGTTGATACGCTTCAGATAGGAAGCGTAAGCACAGATCTTCGGGTCTTCGTCCTTTTCGAGCTTCTTGATTATCTCATCGGTCGTAAGATCATACTCAAGAGCACTGTTTACGCTCGTCTTTTCCGACAGAAGCTTGTCGCCGAAGAGATTTCGCAAAAACTTGCGCATCAGCGAATAGTTGACGATCTTATATGCTTCCTCGTTCTCTCCGAGGATATCGACGGTATACTCCCGACGGGTCGCTCCGTCGAGATAAAAATACAGCTCCCCGACGAGTATCACTCCGAATACAGGGTAGAAGATCCTGCTGAGAAGGCCTTGATAGTACATTCTGCAGGTGACGAGCGTGAGTACCGACGAGAATATGACCGACGCGTAATAAAACCATTTGAGATAGGTCCTCGCCTGCGCATATGAATTTTTGACGCACCAAGTATCCTTTTCGGGGAAATAGTCGTAAAACACTCCCGCTATTTTTTCATGCAGCACAGAGTGGGTATTTACGGCATTTGAAAGAACGGAAATGACAATTTTCTTGACTATAAGGTATGCGACGACTATTACGCAGTTGGAGATAAAGAACACCCAGAAGGTCAGATTGAGCGAAGAAATGACCTGACGGAGTATTTCCGAAAGGTTTACCAAAAATTCGGAAATCTCTTCGGGCATCCAGGATACTTCATCAAGCAATTTCGCAAGCCTTTCGACCAGATTCGGCAGAAAGTTGATGATATCCGTGATCAACATATTGAGCCTGTTTATCAGAGTCATTGCAGCAATGCTGAATACCAAGGCCACCGCAGGCATAGGAAACTGCTTACTGCGGTAAGGCTTTTTAAGATTGACTCTTTTGCTCATAAGGCAAAGCAGAACAAAAGGCAGCAGTGCGACCGCCCATTTAATGATCGCATTTATAAGACTACTCATACAATTCCTCTCTTTCGAGTATAATTGACTTCAGGTAGTCAACGGGGAGTGATACGGTATTGCCGGGCCGGATATAATCTATCTCGGTTTCGGATATAGCAAACGGCATCGGATAATCGTAATTCGCCATAACGGAATAGTCGTAGTCATAGGGCTCTTCCGGAGCTCCGGCAATATCCGACTGCTTCGCCGAAAAGATCCTTGTAACATCGTCTATTCGGTGCTCGATCTCAAGAAGATGATTTGTCATGATCTTGCACTTAAGCGAATCTTCGGTGTCGTTTCCGCCGATATAATTGAGGACGGAAAACTCACGCATAACGTTGCAGGTATGGCTGAGATACTTTGAATATTTCTTTAAACCGTTATAGATATCCGAAATTATTCCGCTCATAACGTAATTAAAGCTCTTAAAACGGTTCACGAGCCTTCGCTTCAGAACGAGCAGGCAAACAAAGCCGACCAGCACAAAAGCTGCGGTCGCAGACAAAGCCGTGAGCGCCTGCATCGCAAAAGTACCGAGGCCGCGGTTCCCGATAAAGAACGGTATAAAGCCGAACATAAACGCCAAGATCGCTGCAGCACCGATGAGAAGAGTTTTTAACCTGGTCATTCGCAGAGATATATAGTGCTTCAGCTCCTTGTCAGCCTGTTCCATTTTTTCGGTGTACAGATCACTGTCAAAAAGATTTTCGGTTTCGGTATCGACCATAAACTGCTCTTCGTCCTGAAGCTTATAAAGAACGTCTTCCTGCTGATATTCGTTCAGCGCAAGAGATTTCGGGTCGTCGATGGAATTTTCGGCCCTGAAATCACCGGTCACGGCAGTTTTAACGGCTCTGCGCGGCTCGCGCAAAAAGCGTATGAACAGTTTGCTTATCCGGTGATACTGATTATCCCAATAGCTTTCCTCGTCAGCGGGACAGTTTTTTGACAGACCTATGTTATATTCCGCCATAAGATCATCGGTGTCGTACTCGGAGCTTATCTCGACCGGAATATTTGACTCGCTTTCAAAAAGATTCCTTGCCTCTGCATTTGTCATTGACGGCACCGGCTTTGCGGCTATCCTGTCAATGGCGTTCCTGATCTTAGAGTGTGTAGCGCTCAGCTTGCGGATATATCTTCCGCACGCCTCCGACTTTCTTGCGTTGTCGGCTGCGGTCACTATTCTGTATACCCTGTTCGGCCTTGCGGCATCTGTGGGAAGCCCGTTTACCGCAATAGTTATCACAGACAGCAAAAAGTTGAAATATGTCTGTTCATTGCGCTGAATTCCGATATACGGTATGTCAAAAAGAAGGTATCTGAGCTTATCGGGATAAAGATTATCCTCATAGAACCTTGAATAGTCAAATTCATTGTAAGACTTCCAAAGCTCTGCCTGGCTTGCCAGACCGTCCAAAGATACCCTCTCCGCTGCCGCAATGATATGTTTAGGCCGGTTAAAAATAGCTCCGCTGACTTCAAAGTGCTCCGAAAGCAGGTCATATTTTCTGACTCTTGCAAGATCGATCTCATACTGCAGCGGGTCAATGCCGCGATATTCGAGCTCGTCAAAATACTTGTCGTCAGACACATCGGGCAGATCGCTGTAAATTTCGGGAAGGACCGGTTTGACCTTTATCGGAATACCCGCAAGCCAAATCGAAAGCCGCGTCAAAGGATTTCCGAGCGCCTTTTTATAGGCGGAATCGGTATAGCTGCGAAAGTCCTCGACATCGCTGCAGGTGACAAGCTTTTGGGGCTTGCGGGAATTGACATAATCGAACGGATTGCGCTTTTTGATCCCTTCGGAGCCGATTATCTCTTTGCTCAGGACTATAAGCGCCTGCCAGTCGGTCTCCTGACCGATCACCGCACTTAATCCCGGGACCGCCTCGTCAAGAGTCTTGCCGTCGGTAGCCCATTCGCAGAAGGCAACTTCGCTGCTCTCGACAAGCGGTCTCAGATAAATTCCGTAATTCAGTTTATAATCATCAATAATGCTTTTATCGCATATGATAACCGTAAACATATTTTTCTCCATTCCTCACCTAAAAGGTTGAGCTCAATTTATAACTGCTTATGAAATGACAACTTCCTTGAGGCTGCTCATCATTTTATCCGACACATCGAGATCGGTGAGAACATCTACGACCTTTCTGCGAACGGCGGAAATGATATCCTCGGTGTCGCTGCTGCCGGTGGGATGCTGTGTGATGAACATATTGAACTGCTCGGTCAGGATCTTGCCGGTATGAGCGTTGATGTCGTCGCTCCTGTCAAAGCAGGATATCTCGTCACGAATGGCCTCGATCTCGGCATCGATCATCGTTTCGATCTCGGCTGCGTCTCTCTGACGGGCGGGCAAAGATATATAGTATCTGAGAGGAAGCTCAAATACGGATACCAAGGCGTCCTTGTCATCGTTTTCGCCAAGCTCTTCGTCTCCTACGAGCATACCGAGCTTGAGGGCTCTGAGGGCAGCCCCGAAGTGAGAGTAGTCAAAATCAACACCGTTCTGCTCATCGATCCTGCGCAGCCTCTCTACGGAGGTGTGGATCGATTTGACAGCTGCTCTGTCGAAGTAAAGCGAATCAAGGACCTCGTACAATTTATCGCACTTGGTCTTATTGGAAACGATCATCTTTTTGTAGCCGTTCTTTCCGTCGAGATATCTGTAAACGGTTCTGGCAAGATCATACTTCGAGGGGTGTCTCAGCGAAATAATGCTGTGCAGGAAGCCGTAGAGCATAGCTTTATGGATATGCTTCATCAGGTAGTCCTGATAGTCGAGGTCGATTTCCGGCATCACCGAAATTGAGCTCCATCTGCTGTCGATATGAGGAGTGATAACGGAATTCATCCTGCTGTCGGGGCCGATATCGTCCATATATAGCTGATACTGGTTGAAGCTCTCTCCGGCGCCGCTGTCGTCAGAGTAGTCGATCACTTCAACTCTCGGACGGCTGCTTCCGTCGAGACGCGGTGCGCAGAATTGGAACAGCTGAGTAGGCATTATCACATAGATCGATCTGAAGAACCTGACCTCATATCTGGAAACGGTATCGGAAGCATCTCTTTCGCTGAAATAATCTTTAACTCTGAGACCGTCGCCGTCCTTGATATAGTGGCTGTAGGCTACAGCGTCAACGTCGCGCGCTTCGTCAAAGCTCTTTCTGCATACGCCCGGAGTCGCGAGGTTTCTACATTCAGCCATCTTGGAACGAATGTAGCGATCGATCGATCCCATATCCTTGGATCTCTTTGAAATACGTTCTCTGTCCTGCTCGGGAGAATTGTAAGCATCAACTTCGCATTTGATCTTGTACTCGAGCTTGAGAGCGTGGAGTATGTCGATATCGAGAATATCCGCATATTTTTCCTCTACGACCGCGCGATAGCTTCCGATCATGACTTCGTCGAATATGTCATGCTTGGCATCGCTGTTAAACTTGTCATACTGGCGCTTTGTATCGATATCCGAATTTTCTTTGAGCATATCGTGAATGTTTGCGAATATTTCCTCTCCGGCAACTTCGCCCTCTGCTCCGACATACTCAACCAGCCTGTCAAGATAACTGCGATCGCTGAACAAATTGATGATGCAGTCTCCGTCTCTGTATTCAAGTGAAGAAACGATATTTTCCTTTCTTCTCTCAAGCGCAACCGCCTTATCCTTGAACGAGCGGAAGAATTCCTCATAGGCTCTGCAAAGACTCTTTACGAACGGAAGAGCCTTTTCTGCGAGCAGCTTTGATAGAATTTTTTTGTAGTGATTTTCAACTGTGGTAAAATAACTGTTGAGATTCTGGCTGCACTTTCTCTTTTCTTCATTACCTTTTTCAGCACCAAGCTCATCGCAAGCAGCGCACATTTCTGCAAGTGAAGTTTCCCGTCTTCCATAGCCGTTTTTTACCTCAAACTCGCTCGGGTTGCTGCCCAACTTCACGCTGTCAAGTTTATCTCTATATTTGTCGCCGTCTTCTTTGTATTCCTCGACAATCTTTTCAAGACGAACCCAAAGTTTGTAAAGAAGATATCTTACGGCAACAGGGTGAATGGCTTCTCCGCTGATGCTTATGAATCTCTGAAGCATATGGTCACGAAGATCACGGTTTCGGACAGAGACATTGCTTTCGAAAACACCGTTTACAAAGTCTGAAACAAGAATTTCTAAATTTCGGTCGTTAGCAATCTTTTCAAGCTTCTCAATAGATTCATATCTATCAACAAATTGCGGCTCATCAGGATTATATGCCTTTTCAGAAGCGGTATTATAATCCGGTAAAAGCTTAAGCCTTGGGATAATATAGCTCATTATTCCGTAGTTGATGAACTTATTGGCATAATTCTCAGTATATGCGTCTGCAGCAACAGAAAGCTGAGAAATATTTTCAACAGTTTCTGCAGAAGATACCACCCTGCGAAGGTATTTTGAAAACAGCATATCAGCGAACTTGTCGCTCTGTGCTCTCTCGATATATTCGGGATATTTCTGATAAAGTTTCGGCTCCTTATCGGCGCTTATAGGCATACTTTCGTATTCTTTCTTTTCGTCATCGAAAATCTGATCATATTTCAGCCAAGAGTCGGAAATTGAACTTTCGCGCTCTTCATCGGTCATTTTCTCGCCGACTTTGCCGAACAGGTTCTTCTGAGCCATATCCGAGGCAATAAAATCGCATACATCGGAATATGGGTATCTCAACATCGACGAACCCGCGCCGCCGAACCTGCATCTGCCGAGCTTTGAAGGCTCCATAAATTCCTTGATAACATTGTCTTCTTTACTGGAAGCGCTGAATCGCATCGGACCTATGTTCTGCTCGTAAAGGGTCCGTGCAGCACTCTCCATATACTGATCAAGCCCTTTCATGGTGTGCTGGTCGTTGTCAACACGGTCAAGAAGGAAGCAAAAGTCAAACGGCAAGCCGTTCAGCTTTATTGATTTGCCGCCGGTTGCAGGAACGGTGATATGAAGATCTCTATAGCGATTCAATCTACGCTCCGAATCAAAGAATCCGCTTCCGCGCATCATAAAAGCATTGATTTCTTTTATGGTAGCATATCCGTTCCTCAAAAGGCTTGCCCTTTCGCTCTCGCTGGTAATTACCGTTCCGTTCATAACGCTCGGTAAAATGAGATATCCCCTGATTATGGCAGCGGATTCCGGATAATTAGTGCTTATGTAGTGGCGGACGAGCATGCCCATTTCCATTGCGATTCCGGAGCCGGTTCCTCCGGCGGTGGTGGAAACGATGACGACCTTTATGGCATGATTCTTATCCTTGCCGTTCTTGAGGAACAGCTCGTCGATCTCTTTGTAAAGCTTGTTTATCTTACCGTTTTTAATGGTTGCGTTAAGGGCAAGCCTCGAAATGGCTCTGAGCTGGCCTGCGCCCTCGGAAACCGTCTTGTCGTCGATGATGTTGTTGCTCGGGAACCAGTTTGCCGTGTCGGGATCATCTTCGAGATAGTCCCTTACCGATCTGGGAGAAGACGTCTGGATCGTAGTGACTTTGACCCCCTTTTCGACCCTTTCCAAATCGTTGACATCCGTGTCGAGAGTGACAAAGCGCACAGCGGAAATATCATCATCAATGCACAGGTCTGCGACCTGCTTGACAATGTCAGATCCTCTGCCACCGACACCGATAAACAATGTTGCGTCTACATGGTTGGGCTGCAAAATTTCTTTTTTCATCGTTTTTACCTTCTTTTCTATTAAAATTTAATTTATCTCAAATTTGCATACATATGTTTCCGCCGGTATATACGGTTCCGCAACCGTCGTATATATTATTGTGAAGCCGTCATATACCGACTCAACACTGTATTTTGACCAATCTACCTCTGTTCCATCATCATAGATAAATTTTCCTTGACGCTTTTCATTAAAGCTATCGCCACCAATCATTATGCTTGAAAGTTGATCTTCATCTACCATTAAGCCCGTAATACCAAATGTAGCACTTTTCTTACGGCGATTTAACAAGTTAGACTTTTTTATGGCCCTTTTCATACTTATGGACCTCGGTGTGCTGAACACAAGACTGTTGGTGTTTCTCTTGAAATTTATCTTTCTTTTGCGATTGCCGCAAACATACACAACTTTTTTGGGATAACATTTCCAGTTCTTCAGTATGATGTAAATCAGCAGAGCAAGCGCAAGCAGTGCGGCAATAATTATCAAAAAGAAGAAATCTATAAGCGCCTGAGGGACCTTTGAAACAGTGAAGCTCTTGCTTTTGTTCGCGCTGATCTCCTTGCCGGTGTCCTCGGGAATATAAGAGGCGTCAGCGCTGAACTTGAACCCTTTTGTAATTCCGCTCCCGAGATATTCGTTCTTTATACCTTCGGCGTCTACCGTTCCGTTTGCGTCTCGCTTTCCGATATACACGGCAAATGCGGATTCTCCGCTTAATATCTGAGGCTCGGAATGGGTTATCGCAGGATCGAATTTAAGATCAAGCATAACGTCGGCGAGCTGCTCGTCGGTCAGAGGGCTGCCGTCAATATCAAGCTTAATTATCATCGGCTGCCATTCGTCTGCTTTTTTTGTATAATAGAAGTCTCTGGTCTGCTCCGTAGAGATGTTGATCCCGAGGTCGTGTTCTACGATTGGTTTGATGACTATGCTAAGAGTGCCCTGAGTATCCCTGGTCGAAATAGAATATTTTCCCCCGAGATAAGTTCCGTCAATGCAGAAGGTCGCGCTTTCATTGGGGATAAGCGTCACGACCCTTCCGGCCTTGATAGTTTCTCCGTCCCCGCCGGAATAGGAAAGCGTCCCCGACATCTCGACTTTTCCGAGAAGCTCCGAACTGTCTACCCTTTCTCCGGTAACTCCGTCAACGAGATAATAGTCAAGCGTATAGTCGCCCTCGTCGATCTCGATAGACTCCAAAGGCGACAGCGATTCATCGAGCGCAGTTATGTCTTCTCCGTCCTTTGTGAGAGTATATTTTATCTTTACGTTCGGTTCATAGAAGATCTGGACCTTATCGGGATCGCCCGTGTAGTTAAGAACATACTCGCCGGACTGACAGCCGTCAAATACAACGACCTGACCGTAAAGACTGTCATCGATAACGGTTATGCTCTCATTGCGCTCACCGACGCCCAGAACAAGATCGCCTAATTTTCCGTATCCAAGGCTGTATTCCTTGCCGCTGTATTTTCTCTGCCCGCTGTCCGAAATAACGCCGACGTTTCCGTTGGAGCCGGTCAATGACGATATCTCCGCACCGTCGCCCTGAACAAAGACGATAAGACGGTTCATAGATACGTCAAGCGATACCTTCCCGTTCTTAAATTCGGACTGCGGCAGTTTGTTTCTTTCAAATATTCTGTTGCAAATGCTGATAAGCGCTTCGTTCAGCTCTTCGCCGGAATTTGCCTTGTCGGCATAAAAGCCCTTGGATTCATTAGCGTCCGCCGCTTTGGCGCTTCCTCCCATTGCAAGATACTGAACTTTGATGTTTTTTGAAAGGTCGGCGAATTCGGGCAGATTATCGACGTCCTTGCCGTCGCTGTTGAAAACGCCGTCGGTCAGGACTACAAGCCATTTATCGGTGGCATCGGAACTTCCAAGTGCTCTAACCGCATCTTCTGCCGGAGTGAGAGGAGTATCGCTTCCGACGGTAGTATACATATAGTGTATCTTATCAATATCTCCGATGCTCCGTATCTCAACAGGCTTCGGATCATATTCCATGATTTCCGAAGGCTTCTGAGGGTTTCTGACCGTCTGGACCTCCCACATCGGATAAATCGTCAGCCTGTCTCTGCTGTAGTCGAGCATTGAGGCAAAAATCTCCATGGCATATTTGGCCTGACACCACATTGCACCGTTATACATAGAAGTTGAGTTGTCATACACAACTGCAATGTCATATGTATGGGTCTCTTTCTGAGTGACGACTGAATCGGCTCCGAAGACCGGCACCGCTGTCATGCAAAACAGCAAAGCCGCTGACAATACCGATATCAGAAGTGCCTGAAAACGCTTTTTAGTCATGATGTGTTCCTCTCTTAAACATGTTTTCTCTATTTCCGTACTGTAATAAAACAAAAACGCTGCCCTATCTTTTCCGCATAAAGCAGGGAAAATCAGACAGCGAGCCAACCGTATAAAGATCCGATTTCAAATTTTTCCCTCATTCGACATCATATAACACCTTTTGACAAATATCAAGTATTTTTTGTGATTTCTGTGTTTTTGCCAAGGGGTGGTTGCAAAATTTGTGCATTTTTTCGGATTAAAGCCGTAAATCGCGGCAAAAGGCCAGAAATGTTGCTTTTACGCCGCGTCGGCACGCAAAAATATGATGCCGCGATGCATATTTATTCAGCGTTGGTGTATACGAGCCAAGACGCCCGCAATATGACAAAAGAGCAAAACCTTTGACGGAAAATGCTGCCGAACGGGTCCCGTCAGACCGTTATTTACGGCGGATAACCGTCGGGCAAAGGCCCCTGCCCGAGTCGCAACCGTACAGGCGGAAAAGCATGACAAAGGGGTTGTCGCATCAAAAATGCCTCCCGTCCAAACGGACAGAAGGCTGTGAATTTTATCGCTCTAAATCGCCGAGTAATTATAACTAATGTCAAGTTCTTACCGTCAGCCCCTCCGTTCAACACAGCAGAACTGAATACGGCTTGCCGTTACCGCAATTCACCCTATCGGGTCAAATTTCTCGACATCGACCCCGGAGCGCTCCAATTTTATGAGGTGATACAGTTTGAATATATCCGACAGCAGCATTGCAGGAGTTGCTGATAAAACCATAGTCAGACAAACACAGCTTACCGCCGCCGAATCAAGATTTTCTGCCGTGGCAAGACAGTATATAAGCACCGACGCTGCGGCGGCAAATGCGCCGGAATAGGCAATAGTTCGGATAATTCGCTGCTTGCGGCCGAATTCTGCTCCGGCTTTTCTCAAAAATAAGTCCCGAAAAAGCAACGTCGCAAGTGCAGGAATCACCACAAAAGGCAAACTCAGCAGCGGCAATGGCTTTAGCTTCGCGGCAAACGCCCACTCTGTCAGGATCAAGGCAGACGTAATACAAAATGACGAGAGGATCGTGCCGAAATAATATTTTTTTGCATTGAATTTTCCGAATGTTTTGAAGAGCCCTGCAACGGCGGCAGCAACGATCAGAACGGATGAGACCTGCATGCATATCCTGCCGATGCCTTCAAACCTTGGCCACGACAACGCCGAAAGCGCACAGAAAATGACAGCCGTAAAATAAAACAGCCGCAAAGAAGACTTGTCCAGACAGCTGTAGTATGCTTTGCGATCCCCTGCCTTTTTCATCTTTCTTACGCTAGGGCAAAAGCGAATATTGTCAAAAACATATTTTACGGTTTGTTCTTCGTTGAGCATTTTTCCTCCAAAAATATTTGTAGATTACTGAACTTTTCTATAGTTTTCTTTTTTCGCGGACGTCTTTGAAGAAATTCAGTTCGTTTTTTGTGACAAATTTAACGACGTATTCAGGAAGCGACGTTGTCCCAACCACAAATCGGCATGGTCGTTCCAGTAGCGCTTATTGTTGTCAATGATTTTTTCTCCCGGTCATCACGCGCTTGTAAATTATATCACAAAAACATAAAAAATCAAGCGGCGATATGCAGCGGAATAAAAGCCGGCGCACTCCCATATACTTTACCAAAACGTTTTGGGAGTGAGCATATGACAATACCTAAGGACTGCGAACGCCCGGTAATTTTGGGGGAATACATAATAGAGCACAAGGCCACCGTGAGACAGGCGGCAAGTGAGTTCGGAATTTCCAAGAGCACGGTGCATAAAGACGTCAGTGAGCGTTTGAAGAAAGTGAAGCCGTCGCTTTACAAAGAGGTTCGTGTAATTTTAGACATAAACAAGCAGGAGCGCCACATTCGCGGCGGAGAAGCAACGAAGCAGAAATACAGGGAGCTCTCGGGGATAAAATAAACTTCCGCCCTCGCCTTTTAGCGGGGGCGGTTTGCTTTAAATTTCATAGAACGAGCGGAGCTTTTCGCATTTTTTGCCTGCCTCTTTGAAAGCCCGTCTTTTCCGTATCGGTTCGCGGTCAAACGGCAATATATGAGAATTTCCGCACATAAATTGAGGATAATTTTCATAAATAGATTGACATATTCGGAAAATGGGGGTATAATAATAAAAATCATCCTATTGGAGGTAATAAAAATGCCAAGAAAAAAATCAACCGTCGCCGAGGTCGTGACTGAAGTCGCCGCCGAGGAGACCGCAAAACCTGTCGTTGAAGCTCCCGCGGAAAAGGCTGCAGAAAAGCCCGCCGAGAAGCCTGCAAAGAAGGCCGCCGAAAAGAAAGCTCCCGCCAAAAAGGCTCCCGCAAAGGAACCCGCCGTCAAGGCAAAGGCCGCCGCTCCCAAGGAGACCGTAAAGCTCCAGTTCTGCGGCGAAGAATACGATCTTGCCGCCGTCAAAAGCGCGGTAGAGGCCGATTATAAGAGCAAGTTCAACGGCAAGGTAAAGACCGTCGAAATCTATATCAAGCCCGAGGACAAGGCCGTTTATTACGTTGTCAACTCCGAATTTTCCGATAAGGTCGGGCTTTGATAAAGGCCACGCAAACAAAACGCCAGAAAGAGCTGCCGGATATCCGGCGGCTCTTGATTTTTTGCTTGCCCTTTCAGGGA
Source organism: uncultured Clostridia bacterium (assembly GCA_947631535.1). GTDB lineage: Bacteria > Bacillota > Clostridia > Oscillospirales > Ruminococcaceae > Faeciplasma. The sequence continues at coordinate 48,460 of CANRLU010000004.1, forward strand.
TATTATGCTATAATGTAAAAAAGGAGATGTTTACATGCCCATTCCGAAATATCATGAATTTTTCACGCCGATAATGGAATTTTTGAAAGACGGAGAGCCTCATTCGTCAAAAGAAATGCTTGAATACTGTGCAGATTACTATAAATTATCCGCAGAGGAGTGTGGTAAAAAGCTACAGTCAGGCCAGACAATACTATACAATAGGGTCGGTTGGGCACGTGCATACTTATCAAAAGCCGGACTTATAGAAAAGGTAAATCGTGGCATTTATGCTGTCACACGGGAAGGAAAAAAGGCTTTGGAAAACGGCAGCGGCAGGATAACGCTTGAGGATCTTACTAAATATCCAGCCTTTAACGATTTTACCAAAAGGACATTTAACAAAAAAGACGATCAGGCGGACGAAGAGCCGGATATACTGCTTGATAAAAGTCCGGAGGAAATGCTTGATGACGCCGTAACACAGCTTAACTCCAGCCTTTCTGACGATTTGCTCACAGAGCTTATGAAAATCTCTCCATACGATTTTGAACGGGTAGTAGTTGACCTTCTCATCAAAATGGGCTACGGCAAGTTGGAGGAAAACAAAGACGCCGTCACCCAAAAATCGGGCGATGAGGGCATAGACGGAATCGTTAATGCCGATAAATTCGGGCTTGATTCGATTTATGTTCAGGCAAAGCGTTGGAAACCGGACAGCGTTGTGGGCAGGCCGGAGACTCAGAAATTTCTCGGTGCGCTCGTCGGGCAAGGCGCCACAAAGGGAATTTTCATAACTACAGCGCAATTTTCAAAAGAAGCGATAGCTTTTGCCGCCAAACTGCTTCACAGCAAAATCGTCCTTGTGAACGGCAAACAGCTTGCAAGTCTTATGATAGAATACGACCTCGGCGTATCGACTGTTGCAACATATAAAATAAAGCGGATAGACACCGATTTCTTTAATGACGATATATAAGGCGATATAAACAGCGCGAAAACTAAAAAATGTTTCTCTCTCCGCCCTTGACATTTTTTGCCGTATATTATAAAATATTGTTATTATTTGGCGATATCGGGGAGGAAGACGGAGAATGAGGGCAAAAAGGGGCTTTACCGTGACCGAGCTTCTGGTCGCGCTCGCTATAATCGTCATTCTCGGCTCGATAGCCGTGCCCTTTGCGATATCCTCAAGCGCCTCCGCAAAAGCGCGGGAACTCAATTCCGCGGCGGAGGAGCTGTTTTTATATGCCCAGAACCGCCTCACTCACATTGAGGAGCGCGGCACCGTTCCGGAGCTTGAAAGCTCTTTAATGCATAAAAGTACGGGCGGCTGCGGATATCTTATCTGCGAAGACGGCTTCGGGATACTCCCGAAAGAACTCGTTTTTGACCTCGGCGGCAAAAGCGCTCTTGCGGAAATAGACACATATCGCGGCGACGTTCTCGCCGTTTTTTATTCCGAGGATATGGCTCCTGAAGAGCTCGAAGCGCTCTATCTTTCAAAAGAAACTTTCAGCCGCGATGAGCTCAACAAGCTCTCCGTAGGATATTTCGGCATTGATGAGCGCAGCACGCTCGAACCTTTCGGCGGCTGTGCGCCTCAGATAAGCGTTATGAATCGCGAAGACCTTTGGCTCGAAATAACTTTTGACGGCATCCCTTCTCCCGGGCCGGAGGGCTATGAAGTGAGGATCTCGCTTTCGGGACCGCTCGGAAGCGTTGAGAAAACTGCGGAATATGTTTTTGCCGACTCCGGCACGCTAAAAGCCTATTATCTCGTGGACAGTATGACGAGCGGCGGAGGCTCGCTTTATGCCGAGACACTTGCGCCTCTGACGGGCACAGACGGCAGGCTGACCGCGCAGGCAAAGCTTTACTTCGACGGCAGACCGCTGACTTCGCAGAGGGCTTCGGAGCTAAGCTCTGCGGAGTTCAGCCCTTTTTTTGAAGACGACGGCGGCGTGATAAAGCTCTCGAAGCTGCGGCATTTGAGCAATTTAAGGCAGCTTGACGGCGCTGCGGGCAGAAGCGTGCTCCAGACCGCCGACATCGGCTTTGGCGAGAGTTTTCGGCAGCCGGAGGAGTTTTTTCCTTTCCTGCTCAGCTCGGGCGCGGCCTCTATAGCGCCTATTCCCGAATTTTCCGGCAGCTATAACGGCGCCGACCACTTCATATACGACCTGCGGATAGACGGCGGAACCGCTTCGGGACTGTTCGCCCTTGCCGACGGCGAAATAAAAGACCTTCACATTCTTTCATCGGCGGACGTCGGCTCTTATGTGATCCCGTCGGAGGGGGCATATGCGGCAGGAACGCTCTGCGGCATTGCGGGAGAAAGCTCCCGCCTTGTAAACTGCTCCGTTTCGGGAGTGAAAATCAGCTGCGAAAAAAGCTCCGACGAAGTATGCATAGGAGGGCTCGCAGGGATACTCAGGGGCAGCGCCGTAAGGTGTTCTTCTTCGGCGGATATCTGCGCCAGAGATGCCGGCGGGAACGTGTTCGCGGGAGGTCTTGCGGGGCGCCTCGGCGGAGGAAGGATAGAAAGATCTCACACGGCAGGACGTATCGAGACAGATTCAATCGGCGCTTCGGCCGTCGGAGGCATCGCGGCGGACGGCAGCGGAACGGTCGCGGACTGCTACTCGGAATGTATGGCCGGCTATATAGGCGGAGCGGAATACTGCGGAGTCTGCCCGAGCGGGATAAGCGCCGAGCGCTCATATTTTGTTGTCGAAAACGCCTGGCTCGACCGCGAAAGTGCGGGCGCGCTCACTTTTGCCGAGCTCGAAACGACAGAAATAGAGGGATTTTCGCGCAGCGCATTTTACGGCGGGAGCGCTAAGGAGTTGCCGGAATCGGTGAGCGTAAACGGGACTCCTACCCGCTTTGCCGACGCGGTCATCGCCGACCCGCGCGGGCTTTTCGGCATAGCGGAAATTAAATACAGCGGCGGCGAATTTTCGGGCAGTGCGCTTTGCTGCTTCGACGCTTACGAAAACGACCGCGATATGTTCCCGCCCGTCGAATGGGAGGCGCCGGAAGACGGCGAAACAAGGCTGTTTCTGTTTGAAAGCCTCTATTCCTCCGGCGAGCGCAGCTTTGTGTCGGACGGCGAAAACGTGTCGCTCGGCGAAGGATTCGTGAGCGGAAGATTTTTCTGCCGCGAGATTTTGGGCGTTTCGGGCAAGGTGACCTTTACCCTTGGGTTCAACGAGGCGGTGAGAACGGCAGTCGCCGAAAAAGAGGAATCAAAGATAACAGCAGGAGCCATAGCCATCGTTCACAACAACGGCGGAATAATTCTTGACCCCGAGACCTGGCTGCCCGTTGAAGCTCCTGAGACATACGACTATTACTACAGCTACATAACCCCCGACAGCGATATGCCGCTCACGCATGAAGACCGCAAGATAGAGGCATTTGAAAAGCTGACGTTCGGCTCGAACACCGACGGCGAAATAAGGATATATGCGTTTTCTGACAGTCCTCTCGGCGAGGGGTGGTCTTTCCTGCCGTATGACGAGAGCAGAGATTACGAAGCCGCAGAGCTCGACGGAATCTATTACTACGAGCTCGCAAGAGGCACCGACATAGGAGAATTTACTGCGGAGATCCGCTGCGGAAGCAGCGCGGCCGGTATCCGCTTCAGGCGCGAATATGACTGGGGCCTCGGTAAGACGGTCATAAGAGTTTTTGCGCAGATGCAGTGATGAGCGCGAATCGCGTCGGAAAATTTAGCGGCAAAGTTTTGAAAAAAGGTCTTGACAAACCGCCCCGAATGTGGTATGATACTTAAGCGCCAAGCGCAAAGCAATATCGCGGGGTAGAGCAGTTGGTAGCTCGTCGGGCTCATAACCCGGAGGTCGTTGGTTCAAGTCCTTCCCCCGCAACCAAGTGTAAACCGCCTATTTAAGCCATTTTACAAGGTTTGAATAAGCGGTTTATTTTTATATATTAACGAATTTCAAGGGCA